>CAZMIW010000014.1:0-13103 GCA_964566585.1 uncultured Candidatus Saccharibacteria bacterium
TACCACATCCTAGACCTACCCCAAAAATATGACAAAACACTTGACAAAATATAGCATCTATGATAAAATGGCGTCAGTGTATCGATTGGCGATTTGGAGGAAGCCTTCAAGTCGCCTTTTGCAGATTAACAATTTGATTCCGGGGCCTAGCCCCGAGAAAAAACAGGAGGAATAAATATGAGTAAAAAGAGTTTTTTTGATAAGATCGCTGAGGGTCTGGTTCTCGGAAAGGACGATAAAATCCGAGAGCTCAACGAGGATCCTAAAAAAAAGGATTCTTCAGAGGACTCCAAGAACAACGAAAAGTTCGAGGAGGAAACCAAGGACTCCAAGGAGGAGACTCCGAAGGAGACCGAGGAGAAACCGGAGGAACCGAAAGCGGAGGCTAAGCCCGAGAAGGACGAGCCAAAATCCGCCGAGGAGACTCCAAAACCAGCCCCCGCACCGCAGCCTGAACCCGATAAAAAGGGTTACACCGGCACCGGCGACATTAGCGGAGTGAAAGACCTCCGCCAGGAAGTCGTCATCAACGGCGACGTGCTCGTCAAACAATATGGCGGCGCGTCCCTGGCTCAGCCGGCCGTCGGCGCAAAACTTGATGCTTTCGTAAAATCAATTGAAAGTATTAAGTTTACCAGGGCCGAGGAAGACTCATTTAGGAACGGCGACGCGCTTTACGAGCTGAACCGCGCCACTAGCGAGGGAGAGGTCCCGAGTTCCGCGATCAAGTTCGCGGAGCTGACCTTCTTGAAATGTCCGAAGAAGGCCTCGAAATTTATACGGGATCATATCTCGGAGGCTATCGAGGCCGACCCGGAGCTCCTGACCTTCATCCGCGAGACTGATGCTAGAAAACATCAGATTGAGCGGAGATACAGGCCACTCAGGGCTGAGGTCGCAAGTGAGCTCTGGGACGAAGCCACGGCTCGCCCGTATATAGAGGAGCAGAAGGCCGAGCTTCCGCCACGTCTTGCGGCAAATGCAAGAGACGAGGACTTCGGCTCTTGGGTATGGGTCGAGGTCAACGGCGACACCGGAGCGATTAGAGAGCTCACGGAGGCCGAGGCCGAGGCCCACGATAAAAAGGTAGCTCCCACCAACCCCGCGGGCAAGAAAAAGGCAACCGAAAGGAAGCCGAAGAAACCCGAGGGTGAGGGCTAATATACCTCCTGTGGGGCGTATCGCCCCTGGTACTAGATTTACGCTTACCACAGGCGGTATGCCCCCGATACACTCCCTAGGGGCAGGGTGACAACCCCATGTAACTTACGGTCCCGGGCACGACCTTAAAAGGCCTCTCCAATACATCCCTGTCCTGAGCACGACGTAAAAAGGCTCAAATACCCCGCTATGGCGGGGTATTTTCTTATGCTTAAAATATGTTAATCATATTGATAGCCCCTTGGGACGCTACTGCCTCGCATAGCGAGGCAGACAAATTTGCTTATGTATAGAATAATGCTAGAGCTATTGACATTTTTACCGAGGTATGATACAATATAAGCAGTCTATATGCTTAGAGGTGTTAGCTTTAGGTGTATTCAGACGACCGTTAAAAAATCGGATCATCTCAGGTACAAAGCGTACCTGAATTTGCATAAATTGTTTTCATTTTTCCAGGGGGTGTTTTTACCCTTCTGTTCATATATATTGTAAAAAGTGTATTAGAAAAGGAGGAATAATATGGAAAATATGATCAATGCCGTCGGCGGTATAGCCGGTGTAATCAACATTGTTGGTGGGGCGCTAATTGTTGTCGCCTCATTAATCGGTACAAGCTTCTTCATCGCCTGCTTTGAACAGATGATGGAGATGGCAAAGCAAAAAGCCGGCAAGGCCGAGGAGAAAAACTTTTTTGGCCCGGTGTCGAGAGTTTTTATCCATCTCGTATGGGCTGGCATCGCAGTCGCGGTTTGCCTAATCTTTGGCAACCCCATACTCTCATTGGTTCTTGCAGCGCTTGCTGTCGCAGGGATTATCCTCGTAAAAGAATCCACCGAGGGTGGCGAGAAGTTGGCGGCCTGGATGGCCAAAGGTCCGGCCCTTCCTTACGTCGTAGGAATTTGCCTTAACATTTTTAAGGCACTTTACTATGGCGGTTGGAATTGGGCCGTTGATTGGAAGCAGTTTTTATGGCTGCTCGTCCCGGTTGCGTCTTTCGCAATCCTGACTGCAGTTTGGCGTGGCGCAGCCGGTAAATCTTGGCAGAGTTACGCCTGGGGTATAGCTCTCTCGGTAATCCTCGTCGGGATCTTCCTCTGGATTTGGAATTATAGCGAGACCAAATCCGCCGAGGAGACCGAAGAAAAAACAGCGGTTGTCGAAACGCAAATTACCGACAACGCTGCCGCGTCGGCCGAAGGAGAGGAAGGTTTCATCCTCACCGATGCAGAGGGAACAACCACTCTCTCCGCCATCCTTAATCGGATCTCTCCCTCTGACGAGGAAAGGGAGATCCAGGCCGAATACGGCGAGGATGCCTACCCGGTAGCCAAGACCGCAGAGGAGTCCGCGTCTTCGGTCGAGGAACTCAGATTAACATCCGAGATTCTCGACCGCTTTGAGGCGCTGATTCCTTGGGAATTCAATTGGAATTCCCTCGGGATTAAGAAGGACGGGACCTTGTCGCACGTCGACCGGTCTGCGAAGGACCACGGATATGTGGATTATAACATATCCTCAGCCCTGAGCACCGCCTTCGACGCCAAGAAGGACGACGACGCGGGCATCTCCCAGGAGCTCTTGGACGAGTTCCCGAATACCATCTTCACGTCAGTGATGATGCGTGGCATCGGGAACATGAAAGTCCTCGGTAAGAGGCTCCGAGAGGTTTACGGATTCTTCGACAAGTTCATCGTCGAAGACCGCAAGGCCTTCGCGAAGGATGAGACGGAGTTTTGGAAGCTGATGGAAGAGGATAAAATCCTCGACGATGGTTATACCATCGATTGCAGCTTCGACGACACTCCCGGCCTCACCTACAAAGAAATTCCCGGCGTCGGTGGCGACGGTGTCGACCACTGGACGACACCAGCGTACGAAGGGGATGACATCATTGTCACCCCAGAGTACCATCAGTACGCCACCAAGCTCGCGGCCGTGCTTTTTTCGACCCTGAGCTATGAAGGTGTCAAGGATCGCTCAACGGTTATTAAGAGCGTCCTTGACAACCGGGCGGACGGCGGTTTCGCCAGAGGCCAGTTTACTGACCTCCCGAAGCGCCAGGTCTCGGCGCCGATGTTGCTGTTCACATATCGTGACAAAAACGGCAACATCGCCGGCGACTTCTTTGGGATTGATTACTGGGATAAGAATTTCGAAATCCCGGGCGGGACAACTACCGGTAAGGTAGTAGTTCATAATAACCCGAAGAAGGAGGCGACACCGACTTTAACTAAGAAGAAGGTTACGCCGACTCCTACGCCTAAGCCGACGCCAAAGCCCACGCCGAAGCCGACATCAACTCCGAAGCCGACATCAACTCCAAAGCCGACGTCGACTCCTAAGCCGACACCAAAGCCGACGCCAAAGCCCGACCCTAAGCCGACGCCAAAGCCTGAACCTAAGCCGACATCAACTCCGAAACATCCGGAGAATGATCCACAGTATAAACCCGAAAATGTGGACATCACCGGTAAGAACATTGGTGAAGAGCTTGATCTCTTTAACCTTAATGTTCCGCAAACTTGGAGCAACGTCGTCGACGAAGCCCAAGGAGGAAATCAGTCTGAGTATACTCAGGCCATTGAAGAAGGTACTTGGATATCTTCCGGCTCTGAGAACAATAACGTTCCCCCGGCCGGCACGGTCGAGACTAATGTCTTCATCGTCGACGAAAACGGTGACGAGCACAGCGGCACCAAAGAATGGCACGAGGCCGATAACGGTGTCGAGGTCGCCGACGGTCACTATGAAGATGACGACGGAGGAGGAGATGTGTTTGTCGACCACTCGGATGAGAAGACTGAAGAGATTGACGTTCAGCCTATCTCTGAAGAGGTCGGCACCGAGGAGGTATCCTCGGATAGTACATTCAGCTTCGGGTTCTAATGCTGTGAAGCCGGCGGGCTATAAACGATTTATGTTATAGTTCTTTACTCCGGGGCGGCCATTCGTCGCCCCGAGCCCAAGTAAAAAGTTTTGTGTTTGAGATGATCCGATTTTCTGACTGTCAAGACGAAAATTAAAAATTTGGCTAGCAAAAACATTAATTTAAAATATTATTTTTTATTATTAATTTTAGAGAAAGGAGTTTTACACTATGAGTAAAGCTATTAAACTTGGTGCCGCTTTAGCGCTTTCCGCTGTGGCGGGCCTCACTATCGCTCAGGGCGTTTCCGCTTGGGGCGACAATAGTGGCAAAGAAGGTGGCCGCGAGAGCTATACCCTTAAACAGGTAGAGTCTGGCGCCCTTAAAAATAAAATCGTTTTTAACTCTATCTCCGATAGCACTATCGGCGATGAGAAAAAATTCGTCTCCGCTCGCGAGAATGACGGTAGCAAGGATACTGATAAAACCTGGCAAACCGGCGAGCTCACCGTTGAAGAGGGCAAAGAGTATGTTATTCGTCTCTATGCTCACAACAACAACCCTCAGGGTACTAAGACCGTAGCAAAGGATACTACCGTTCGGTTTAATATCCCTACTACCTCTGAAAGTTCCCTCACCGTCAATGGCTATATCAGCGCTTCTAACGCCTCTCCTTCCCAGTATTGGGACGGTGTTGTCTTTAAGAGCTCTGATGGTCGCAAGTTCTATCTTGACTATGTAGAAGGTTCTGCAACTTTCTATAACAACAAGATTGGTCTCGGCGGTCTCAATGTTTCCGATAAAGTCATCACTAACGATGGTATTAAAATCGGTTACGAGAGCCTTGATGGTAAAATCCCTGGCTGTTATGAATATGCCAGCTATACTACTATCGTAGTAAAACCGGTCTTTACTGATCACAACTACACCGTCGATAAGAGAGTCCGTCTCCATGGTACCGAAAACTGGAGCGAATCTGTTGAGGCCAAGGTTGGCGATTTAGTCGACTTTGTCATCAAATATCAGAACACCACCGAGAATGCGGTTAAAAATGTAATGATTCGCGATACTTTGCCGAACAACATGGAAATCGTCGCCTCCACTACCAAGCTTACTAACGGTAATCACCCAGACGGCGTTATGCTCACCGGCGACATCACTACCGGTATCAACATCGGTAACTATGCTGTCGACGCTACTGCTTACGTTGAATTTACCGCTAAAATCGTTGATAAAAACATGATTTGCGGTAAAAACATTCTCCGCAACTGGGGTGACATCGGCGTAGGTGAAATTACTCGCCATGATTCTGCCGACGTAGTCGTCCAGAAGACCTGTAAAGAAGAGCCAAAGAAGGATTGTACTACCAATCCAGAGATGGCTGAATGCCAGAAAAACGAAGAACCAAAGAAGGAAGAATCAAAAGAGACTCCAAAGGAGACTCCAAAAGAGATGCCTTCTACCGGTGCTACCGAAATCGTTATGGGTGCCCTCGGTATTGGTTCTACTGTAACCGCTGCTGGTTACTATGTTGCTAGCCGCAAAAATTTGCGTTAATGACCGCTCCACTAGGTTATAGGCTTTAGCCTTTATCTAAACTTTGGCGAGCGTCAGCACGCCCTAAAAAGTCCCGTCCGGTTTTCCGGCGGGGCTTTTTGTTTGGCTTTTTTGTTAATTTTTCATTCCGCCTATGCTATAATAAATATATGGATCAAAATAAGGTCAATCCTTTTTCTGAAAATCCCGCGTCTAGTGCAGGTAGTGCTCCTGCGCCTCAGTCTTCTCCGAATGTCCCGGTTAATCCTTATGCTCCCGCCGGCGCGCCTTATGCTCCGGGGAGTAATACCCCACCTCCAGATTACGCCATAACCTCTGGTGACGCTCCCGCCGTCCCCAATACCGCTCCGCGCTTCTCCACCCCCGACCCGGCCTTTACCTCAGTCCCGAATAACTATCCATCGGCCGGCCCCGAAAAGCCCAAGTTCTTCACCAAGAAATTCGTCATCCTTGCCTCCGCCGGCGTCGTCCTCATCCTCGCCGCCGTCATTACCGGCATAATCCTTCAAAATAACCGGAAAAATAATGGCACTAGCATTAACACGACCTCTAGCAATGCGACGTTTAATTCGTATATGAACTATATTCTGGTCGGGAACCATTCGAGCTCTACCTATCAAAACGAATATAGCGCAAGTAAAATATATTACATTGAGGAATCTTTCAACAATATCAACGACTACAACCGTTCAGTGGCGAACGAAATTGCGGTGAATTGGGGTCAGGCCTATACAACGTTAACCGATGCCCAAAAGAATCTAGCTGCCGTCAAGGACTATAATGCGCTCGTTGAGACCTTTAGATTATATTCTCAAATTTCACCGCTTTCAGACGAGGAGCTACTCTCGGCTTACGCCAATGGACAAGATGGTGATGCTTATTTAGAAGACTACTACTCTGCCTACAACAATAGCAGCTCAGTTTACGCTAAAAACTTCGGCAAAATTTTGACCGACCAAGGCAAGGCTGCCTTTGCTAAATACCAGATTTATGCTAGGGAAGGCTGCTTGTCGTCGAATGTTCTAGATGAAGAATGTATCGGCATAAAAAGTCTTAGTGCTAGTGACCAAAAAATCATGTTTGATTATAATCAACTGACTAGTCAAAAAGAAGCCACTCTGGCTGATTACACCACTACGCTTGTTACGAGCATCTGGGATGTCGAATACGCCATAAACGGAGAAACACAATCATGAAAGCGCGTAAGGTAATCGTTGCACTATTTCTATCAGTATTTATAGGTGCGCTTGCCGCTTTCGCCATTGCAAGGCCGGTCTCGGCGGCGGCCGACGAAAATATTATGCGGACGGTCTATAATGCACTATTATACCGATGCTATACTGGTGGGTATATGAATCGCATAGTAGTGAATGAAAATCAGGATTTATGGCACGAAAACGACGACGATAGTAAAAATCTTTTCAAAATGGATGTCGCCTCGGAGAAAAACATTTTATTGCCAAACGGTTGGACAAACGTCCCCGACGACACCCTGAGCTGCGTTGAGCTATTCGCCGGTAATGCCGGCTCGTTCTCGGGGCTTAGATCTATGTATGGCCTTCCGACAGAAAACAAAGCTTTGCTTGATAAGCTCGGCTATGATTTATTAGTATCTGGAACTGGCGGAGGCACGAAACAGACCTGCTTTAAACCAGTGTTTACGCTCGGCACCGTGTTGGAAGTCAATTCAAACGGTTGGTTGCCCGGAGGCTGGGAGAGACAAGGTGGCCTGACTAATACTTCTATTTCTAACGGTCCAGAAGCCTGCTTCGAGACTGACGCCAACGGAACTATTACTGCTAAGGGTGTACGTGGCGATTCCGGTAGTAAACACGGGGATGGCGGTACCCTCAGCTATGATTTAATTCTTGATGGGAACATCCTTGAGTTTGTCATCGATACAAGCGCGGCAAGACCAGCCATTGACTTAGAGTATAGAATCGGCGAGACTAAAATCGGAGACTTGGTTAGTGCTTTACAAAGTAGACTAACTGGTCAAGAGATAAATGTAACTACAAATACTAGAGGTGCCGACGACCCAGTCACAGGACAAGCTCGTAGGACTAGACAAGTTCTAGTCTATAACGATGTAGCCACAAGCGAGAAAGATAGTGGCTCGCTGACGACAGGGTTCTACAGTTTTTGCAATGGCAATGCCACATGCGCTTCTAACAGAGCAGGCCAAAGTATTTTTGGTACATCGAATCGGGCGCTCTCTGAGGGTCAGGTGGCGACAATTTATCTGGATTATATTAATCGCTATACGACCTATACTTGCAATGAAAATGATACTGGCATCAAGAAGGTCCGGCTAAAGATTGGCAACGAGTGGAAAACTTGTACAATTTCTCATGCTAGCAAGGATACTTTTAATGGAGTCGATTCCAACCGCATGTTTGGAGTTCCGGTCACGCTTGATGATATTATTGACTATCTCGGTAGAGCGGATTATGAAGACGTAGATGGATTAGGAAGGGAGAGCAATGTTGGGATTGTTGACCCTGCGCCTTCAGACGAAGATAGTTCAACTGGTACTGACGCCGTCGATGATTGTTATGGCTCTCCTGGTACGCTCGGCATGAGTTGGCTTCTCTGCCCAGTCCTTTCTGGCTTATCGAACACTTTAAACTGGACTTATCATAACATTGTTGAAGATTATTTAGTAATCGAACCCGGGCTCACTTCTGACAACAAAATCTATAACGCTTGGACGACCTTCCAGACCATTGCCAATATAATTATTGTCATCTTTTTGCTTGTGGTAATCTTTTCTCAGCTAACCGGCTTTGGTATTGACAATTATGGCATTAAAAAGATTCTTCCACGCTTAATCATCTGTGCAATCTTAATTAATCTCAGCTATTTCATTGTTCAAGCTCTCGTTGACCTCTCGAATATCATAGGCTCCGGCATAGCTAATATATTTAATATTTCGAGCATAAACATAGATGCTGCTGACTATAGTGGTATAAATATTCCATCACATATATTAGGTATTGGCATCGCAACTGCTTTTGGTGCCGGTGTAGCTGCAGCAATAGCAAACCCAGCAATTCTACTATCTTTCTTAATGGTTCTGCTATCTGGTCTCTTCTCTGTACTCTTGATGTGGGTCATTCTAGTTGCTAGAAAAGCCGGTGTGGTGGTAGCCGTAGTGCTTGCCCCAGTTGCGTTCGCATTATATCTATTGCCAAACACTAGCAAAACTACTAAAAGTTGGATTAATTTAGTAAAAGGCCTACTACTATTGTACCCATTAGCAGCTCTATTGATAGGTGCAAGCTTCTTTGCTAGTGAGTTGCTTAGAGGTCTAGGCGATGACTTCATACTCCCCGCTATGCTTCTTCGTGTCGTACCGTTCTTTGCTTTGCCAACACTATTCAGAAAGTCTTTGGATGCTGTCGGCAATCTCGGCACCAAGATTCAGGGCTTTGGTCGCACGCTCTCTCGTGGTGCTACCGGTGCCATGCGTGGTGCCGACTGGTATAAGAATGCTCAGGAACGCGGCATGGAACGCCGCACTCGCATCCGCGCCGGACTTGATCAAGATGGGCGAGACCAACGACGAGGCTGGAACATTCTCCGCTCTCGCAATGACCGCGCTCGTGCCCGTTACCGTGCGCAATATCTTAAAACTCAAGGCGAGCAAGATAAGGCTAATTTGCTTAATGACCAACAGTATATGGAGTCCATGCTTGCCAAGCAACGCTTTGAGGCTGGCGAAGCTGGTCGTGATGCCACTAAATACACTGATGCTGGTTATCTCGAGGGCAAAAAGGCTCAAGGTCGTTTGTCGCGCGAGAATGAAATCGAAGGCGCTAGGCTCTACATTACTCCAGAGTTTGAAGCGTCTAAGGCTAGCCAATATGACGAAAGCCGCCAGAGCGAGCTTCGTAAGATGTTTACCGAGCAAAATCTCAGCCAAGGCACTACCGCAGAAGCTCGCCGCGATAGACTGTCTGAGCTGTTGCGTGGTGGTCTAAGGGGGCAAAATGATGCCGCAGAGGCTGAGGCGCTTATGGACTTGCTGAAGGATAAAGGCGACATCAGGCAATTGATAGATGGCTTGAATGGGGTTTCTAGCGCTGAGCTCGGTGTCATGGACGCAGGTCTCCGCAGTAGAATAGCGGGCAGAGCGTTAGCTGCCGGTAACACACTCTTAAAGGGCTGGGCAAAAAGCGTGAACGCCGGCAATAATATCAATATAGACGATTATATCGCACGTAGCGGAGTGGGTGGACTCAGCAACTATATTGCAAATGATGCCGGTGCTCATGCATTTGATAATGCCGATAAGGATACGCTAGAATTCTTAGCGCGTCACGGAGGTGATACAGCCCTAAGCCGCGATGGCGCAGAAGCTGCTCTTGCTAGTATGTCCACCACGGCCGCAAACTCTAGCGCTAGAGCATCCACTGCGGTTAGCCAGATGTTGAATAATATTGCTCGCAGAGATCTACGAAATGGCACCAATGTCATAGGCGATATTGGCTCCTATGTCACCGCTGAAGACCTCTCTAGGATGAACAATGCGATAGCTAGCTCGTATGGTTCAAGCGCACTCAGTAATGCTATTAATGAAGTTAATAGACCTGCAAACTCTGATCTTCGTGCTAAGATGTCAAATGCTACTAAGAACACATTAAATATTGTTGACCCATCACAAAATCCGCCGGCGCCGACAACATAAGATTGCAAAAATAAACGAGGGCGACTTAACTCTGAACTGAGTTAGGCCGAGTCCTCATTTTTATTTTGCTGCTCTTAGCAAATTATCAAACAACGCCACCCGTAAAAATCACAACATAGAATATCGTAGATTTTCATGTTATAA
Source organism: uncultured Candidatus Saccharibacteria bacterium (assembly GCA_964566585.1). Classification (GTDB taxonomy): domain Bacteria; phylum Patescibacteriota; class Saccharimonadia; order Saccharimonadales; family Saccharimonadaceae; genus Nanosyncoccus. Next base: position 10,422 of record CAZMIW010000014.1, read on the forward strand.
TACTAATATAAAATAATCAAGAAAGGAGCTCATGCCAAATATCTGCTTATTTTACGGAATATTGGTTAGCATGCGATATAGCGACCATAATCCGCCCCATTTTCACGCAACTTATCAGGGGCATAAAGGCATGTATAATTTTGACGGCGAACTTCTTGAAGGCGATATGCCTGATAAGCAGAATAAACTTATAGCAGCTTGGTGTGAGCTTCATCGTGAAGACCTAGAGGCAAACTGGGAACTCGCTAGCGAGCACGAATCGCTATTTAAGATTGAGCCATTAAGATAAGGAAGATAAATATGAATTCCAATGAAAAGATTATCAAAGTTAGCGAACCAAACTGGATTGTGACAAGCGTAAAACCAGAAGACGACTATATTTTGCTAGTTACTTTTATTACCGGCGAGCAAAAAACATACGATTGCAAACCACTACTAGATAAAGGTATTTTTAAACAGCTAAAAGAGCCAAAGATTTTTAAGATGGCGCATGTTGACGCAGAAACCGTCGTTTGGAATGACGAGCTAGATATCGCCCCTGAAGAGCTCTATGAGGCCGGCCAACCAGTCTAAATTGCTCTTTTTGCCGCTCTTAGCAAATTATCAAATAGCGCCACCCGTAAAAATCACAACAAAAGCCCAAAACGGCATTCATTACAATGCTAACGGTCAGCAAATCCCATAGGCGTTACCATCTAAATGCAACGGATTTTTACCTCCCTTTAAGCCTCACCTGATAAAATTAAGAGGCAAATAATTAGAAAGGAGTATATATGAACAAAAAGAAAATCATCGTTACCTCCGCTGTCCTCGCGGCGGCCGCGACCGGCGGGACTTATACAGTCTTAAATCATCCGGCGAGCGCCACCGAGGGTGAGCAGACTACCGCCGAAGAAAACACCGGCAAGAAGCGGCAAAAGAAAGAGCTCAGCGAGGAGAAAAAGGCCGAAATCAAGGCTAAGCTCGAAGCTATGACCGAAGAGGAAAAGGCGGAGTGGAAGGCGAATCATCAAAAGGGCGGCAAGCGCCATGAAAAACCCAAAGGCATGACCGACGAAGAATGGGAAGCCAAAAAGGCCGAGCGCAAGGCCAAGACGGAAGAATAATTAAGGCGGGCCAAGCGCCCACCTTAATTCTTTGCTGCTCGGAGCAAATTCTTAGGCAGTGTTATTTTGTAGAAACCACAACATCTTGCGAAATCGAACCGTACGAAATTCTTGTACGGCTCGACAAGAAATACGGAAATATGATATAATTAAAAACATAAAGGATAAATATGCTGACGTTAAATCAAATCAAATCAACAGTTTCTAAAATTGGCAAGAAATATGGCATCAAAAATGCCTACCTTTTCGGTTCCTATGCAAAGGGAAAAGCGACCGAGAATTCTGACGTAGATTTAATTGTCGACAGGGGTGACGTCCATACTTACAAGGACTATTTTCATTTTTACGAAGATCTCAAAGATGCCTTAGGGACTGAGGTTGATATAACTTCCGAAGACGGAATGTATCCAGAATTTTTTGATATAGTCAAAGGCGATAGGATTTTGTTATATGGAGCCCAATAAAGATATATTTTTGTTAAAGACGATAGCTAGATATTGCAACGATATTTCTGCTGCTGTAAAGAGATTCACAATCGACGAAGAAAAGATTGAAAACGATTCGGATTTAAGGGCGCTCCTTGCCTTCTTTGTCCAGCAAATCGGCGAAACAGCCAGCAAACTAAGTGATGAGTTTAAAGAATCGCATCCTGAAATCGAGTGGAAAGCCATCATCGGTTTTAGAAACCATATCGTTCATGCCTATGGTAAAATAATCCCTGAAATCCTCTGGGACACAGTGCAAAGTAACATCCCAGAGCTAAAAGATTTCTGCAACAGTATTTTAGAAGATTAATTTTTCGTTGCTCTTAGCAAATTATCAAACAGCGCCGCCACTGTCAACGGACCGACGCCACCTTTCACCGGCGTAATCGCGGCGAGGTCAGAGCGCTCGTAAACCTCCGGAGAAACATCCCCGACCAGCTTCCCACCTTCACTAGCGGTGCCAGCATCCACTAAGACCGTTCCGGGAGAAATCATCGAGGATTTAATCAAACCCGCTACCCCCGTAGCGGAAATTACAACATCGTAATCTCTCAGAACCGACAAGTCGCTATCATGTCCAAACACCGAAACGTCGAGCCCGGAGTTTCTAAACATCCGATAAAGCGGCGCCCCGACCAACCTTCCTCTCCCGACCAAAGCAATTTTTTTGTCAGAAAGCGAGACGTCGTATCCTGTCAACAGCCAATTCACCGCCGTCGCCGTCGCCGAGTCAAAATGTGCATCCTCAGACTTATCTTTAGCAACCTCGCGAGATGTATTTTTCACAAACTCCAAATCTAAAATACCCTGGGCTAACCCGTCTACGTCTTTTGCGGGGCTAATCAAGGCGACGGCCTCGTCTGTCTTTGAAGTATCCGAAAGCGGCAGCTGCACGATAATTCCCGAAACCGAATTATCCTCATTCGCCTCCAAAATCGCCCCATAAACATCTTTTGTGAAAACATCCGAAACTGCCACTCCGATATCCTCCCCATAGGCCTGTTTCAGCCGCACATATTTAGTAATCACCGGATTGTCGCTGTCGCGAATAATCACCAGCTCCGGCAAAAGACCATCGGAGCGCAAGGCTC
>CAZMIW010000015.1:0-12609 GCA_964566585.1 uncultured Candidatus Saccharibacteria bacterium
AGCCCAGTAGCGGCGATTATACTGCAATAGCGGGAAACTAGCAAGGTGCCAAATTGTGAAAAAACCACCGAAATTCGGTGGTTTTTTCTTGCAACTAGCAAAAAGCTGTGCTATAATATAAACATACCTAATCGTCCGGACCATAAGTGGCCCGGCATATTTAATAAAAGGAGCAAAATGGAAGGATTAGATTTAAAACAGATGACCGCCATGGTCAAGGTTATTTCGGAAGAAAAGGGCCTCCCGGAGGAAACTATTATTGACGTCGTGCAGACTGCTATTGCCGCTGCCTGGCGTCGCGACAACGGCACAAAGGACATGGAAGTCCGCGCTACGCTCGATATGAACAGCGGTACCGCAAAGGTCTATGTCGCCCGCAGAGTCGTAGAGGACGGCCTAGCCTATAACCCCAACACTGAAATACCGGAGTCCGAAGCCAAAGGTCAAAAAGTCGGCGATGTCGTAGAAGAAGAACACGACGTCGAGAGCTTTGGCCGAGTCGCCTCGCAGACCGCCAAACAAGTAGTCGTTCAAAAGCTTCGCGAGGCTGAGCGGAGTGCCATCATGGCTGCCTATGAAGACAAAATCAGCACTATCGTCACCGGTACGGTTTCAAAGGTTCTCCCGAGGATTGTTCTAGTTGACCTCGGCCGTACTACCGCCGTCATGCCAAAAGCTGATCAAATCGAGGGCGAGCATTTTTCTGTTGGCTCGCGCATCAAGGTTCTAATCAAGGGTATTGACCGTAACAATGAAAAAGGCCCTCAGCTCATCGTTACCCGTAGCTCTGCCGCCTTTATTGAACAACTCTTCCGCCAGGAAGTTCCGGAGCTCGAGACTGGCGCCGTCGAAATTATGGGCATCGCTCGTGAGGCTGGCCGCCGCACTAAAATCTCCGTCATGACCTCTGTTCCAGGTATTGACCCGGTTGGCACCTTTGTCGGTGGTCGCGGTGTCCGCGTCCAAGCCGTCATGAATGAAATCGGTGACCGCGAAAAAATTGACATCGTAGTCTGGAGCGAAAACGTTTCTGAGTATATCCGTGAGGCTCTTTCTCCGGCCGAGGTCATTAAAGTCGAAGTTGAGGGCAAAAAGGCCAAGGTCTATGTTTCCGAAGAACAGCAGTCCATCGCTATCGGCAAGCAGGGACAGAATGTCCGTCTTGCTTCCCGCTTGACTGGTTATGAAATCGACATCGAGCTCCAAAAGGCTACCTCGAAAAAGAAGAAACAAAACGTTGAGGACTCGCTCTTAAACGCTATTGAGGACTCTGAAGAGCCCGAAGAAACTACTTCTGAATAAAGTTTTTGCGGCTAGCGCGATTACTGACCTTGCGTCCGGTCAAAACGATTACGGAGGCAATTATCGCAGAGAGGCTGAGCGCAATGATTACAATCAGAACAATGTCGCTAGCCGTAAAACCTTCTTCTGGGCGGAGTAAACTCGCAGTGTATTGAGAAGACGTGCCATATTGATAATTGACCACGTTCTCGTACGGCGAGGCTGCTTGGGTGTAAGTTTCACCGAGCGGCTCGACATAGCTTTCGTCCGTATCTCCGACAATCGGGACTGCAATCTCTTCCGCGTCAGTTTGCTCGACCACGGTCGTCTCGGCCGGGGTCATCTCTGGAGCTTTTACTGTTGTTTCCTCTTTTGTCTCTGCAGCCGGCTGAGGAGTCTCCTCTTGCTCCACTTGAGTCTCTTCCTCCGGCTCGCAGGTCATAATATAAGAATTCGCACTCTCATACTTACAAATTGTTTTTTTATTTTCCATTTTTGTTTTTATAGCCTTTTATTTATGTCTATTATAAAGCTAATGTTTCAAAAAATCAAGTAAGAAGCACTAAATTCTTTAAAAAGTCGAGAAAATCTGACTCCAATATGTCCGATAAGGACTCGAAGGGTCAAATACAAACCCCACCGCAAGATTAGTAAAAGTCCCGTTTAGGATATTTTGGCGGTGCGTATCCGAGGCCATCCATGTCGCCACGACCGCAGCTGGCGAGGCCGTTGTATTCCCAGCCGCGAGGTTTTCACCGGTCGTCCCGCCATAGGACGGAATCGCGCAGGCCGTACTCCATGAGCTCCCATCCGGCCGGGTATGGGAATATTGCGACATAATTTCACCCGCTCGGATTTGCGCGGGCCCTTCGCAAGCCGAGCCCCAAGAGAGCCCGGGAAGACCATTTCTTGCCCGCTCTTGATTGACTAAAGTCAAGACCTCGCGCTTCCATTGCTCTGTTGGTACCGGTACGACCGTTACCGTTATCTCATCGCGCCGGAGACCGTCATAAGTACCAGCGGTAATCGTCGTCGTCCCAGTCCCGACAATCTTTGGAAAGCGACACCTATCTGTCGAATATCCTAGCTTTTCGCGTGCCGTCGCATAAAATCCGGCGATTACTCCCGTGTTGGAAGTCTGCCAATACATATCGCCGAGTCCAGAGAGGGAACTATCTATACAGATGTCCTTATCGGCGCTCTGATAAAGCGTCATCGAGGTCTCATTCCAAAGCTCGCCAGACGGTACATTCCCAGAGGAAGCCCGCTCCGTCGCCTGAGCCACCGTCCCGAGCACATAGGAATAACTTCCGCTCGTATTTGGCACATCGTCCGAGCCGGCTCCCCCGGACCCACCGCCTACGACCCCCGCATTGCCTCCAGAACCTCCGCCATACCCCCCGACCGAACCGCTCGTCGGGCTAATCTGGCCATTCTTCACTGCCTCTAAATATTCCGTCACCGAATCTATCATCTGCACCTCGGAATCTTCCCCTTCTACTAAGTCACTCCGCTCCGAGACCACGCGGAGCGTCGTTTCCTTCGGCAACCAAATCGCCCCCGCGATTAAAACTCCAGCTATCAAAATCGCCGCTGCGTTAATCGAAAGCAGGATTTTCGTCTTAGTTTGTTTCAGCATCACCGACGCCACAGAATCCTCCACATATTCATATCCCTAGTTTACCATAAGTATCGTCCAAAAGCAAGATGGAATCTCGTCATTCCCCCAACTCTTATAAAATCCGCCGCCGTAGTAAATAAACATGAACTTGTTAAAATTACAAATGTATAAATTACTGCTTACCAAAGTCCATAAAATATAGTATAATATTTCACAGTAGGTTAAAATTACCTTTGAATATAGATGACCTAAGTATCTTGAAAAGGAGGGAAGAATTATGAACGCAGAAGTCGTCAGACAGATTGAGCGTCTTGAGCTTCGAGATCCGCTCGAAAATGTTTCAGCAGAGTTCCCGGCGGACTACTACGACGTCCATGTTAAGCATCTGGTAGAAGACGCTAGGAGATGGGTGGCGGCTCGCGAACAGGGGTCAAATGAATGCGACACTGACCCAAAAGTTATCGCCGAGATTCGCGCCCAACTCGTTCAAAATGGAGCGAGCAACGAGTTTATGGAAAGCCCTAATTGGTGGGGGAGGCTAAAAAAGCTCCTTGAAAACCCCGGTGTAGCGGGCGTGATGTATGAAGGCGGTATTGAGTCTAGGTTCCTTGCGCCACTTTTACTCGCTATGCCGAGTAGTATGGCGCTCGAGCCGGCCTTTTTACATGGCCTGACCGTCGACCTCAAATATGAGGAAATTACGGCGGACGATGTCTATTTTGAGACGGCGCGTCGAGAGGATTTGTTTAAGTATATCCGGATGCGGACGGCCTTCTCTGGGGACGTCATTAAAATACTTCGGCCCGAAAAGTCTATTTTCTACAATTGCGGTCGAATGTTCGCCACTCGGTTTATTACTCCGTTGGAGTGTAGCCAGCACGCAATCTGCACCGACATCGACCCAACGGTTAGAGCGGAGGCGCTTTTCCCGGATTCGGCGGTCCGTAGCCATTACGCTGTCCTTAATCAGCCGAATGAGATTATCGTCGAAAAAAAGTTCGTCAAAGACGCCGATTTCGCCGAGAGCCTCGGCCATCTGATTTACACTTTTACCGAGGACTTTTATAGCGCAACCAACGATTTTATGGTGGCCGCCATTTCCACGTTAAAACCCGGTGGGGTGATGGTCTTCGACTTAAACGGTGCTCATCGCGACTGGGAAAAGTTGCTTCTCCCTATGGCTTGGGCCAGAGGAAAAGTTACCATGACCTTTTTAAAAGACAACCAGACAATCAAAGATTTTGTGAAAAAGGAACTTTTAAAAGGCGCGCCAGTCGAGCAGCTCATTTCAAAAGACATTATCATCCGCGGCCAGGACGTCGGAGTGGTCTTCGCTGCCGTTCGTGCCTAACCTCTAGCACATTAAAATCGCTCGAATTTCGGGCGATTTTTCTTGTTTTTTTATTCTGTCTATGCTAAACTAAGTATAAAACAGGAGGAATATGCAGATTGTTAATATTTTATTAGTTCTATCCGGCGTACTTGCGCTGTCTTCGGGCCTCGTGGTGTTTTTTGGCTCGGTCAAAAATCGCAAAGGCGCTGCCTTCGCCTATCTGATGGCCATGCTCGGGGCCGCTGCTTGGGCTTTCTCGATGTTTGCTTTCCTCAGGACGGAGCCAGGCGAGCTCGGCCGGGCTAGGGTCTGCTTGATTATCATGTATACCTCGATTTTAGTCGATACGGTTATGCTTTTTCTCTACGTCGGTTGGCGGCGAAAGGCTACTTGGCTGTTTGCCGGCATCTTCCTCATGCTAATGGTTTGGCTCTCCGTCTCTCTTGCGGTCGATCCTAGCCGCCTCTTTGCCGAAATCATCCTAGACAAATCTGCCGGTAATTCCGTCGTCTTCGCAAACACTTTTTATACGTACGCCTACATGATAATCTGCGGCGCCTCCGTTCTTGCCTTCACTGTTGCCGCTATCATTGCGACGGTGAAAGCTCGTACTAAGCAAGAAAGGCGAGGAACGCTGATCTTAATGATCGGCCTTCTGATTGGCGGTGGTCTCGGCGGTTTCTTCGACTTGCTCTTGCCGCTTCAGGGCGACTATAGTTTAATCTGGATTGGTCCGGTGGCGACTGCCGCGGCGATTTTGTTCTATTATTATGCGATTCTAAAATATCGTCTCGTCTCGATTTCCTCACGTTGGTTAAAAATCTTCTCCTACATCACGCTCATGGCGATTGTCGTTGCAATCTATTTCGCACTGTTCTTTGTCTTCTTCTTTGCGATTTTCCGTTCCACCGCCCCGTCCCTCGAGGTGATTATGCTAAACTTCTTTATGATTCTCGCCGTCTTGCTCTTTACTCCGGCGATTAGCGAGATTACCGCCTTCGCCCGCTCGCTAATTTATACTAGCCGGATTGATTTACCTTACCTGACGAGAAAGTTAACCGGCATGATTGGTCAAAAGGCGATACTCTCTAATCTTGCTGGCTTTCTCTCCTCTTATCTTCATTTTGAATACGTCGGGTTTTTAATTGGCGATCGTCTCTATGGTTCTAGCCACCTCGATATTAGCACGGACGAAATCAAAGCTTTGAAACGCCTCGGTGCGGCCGAGCGCAATGTCTGGCAAAATCTCCCAGCCTCTACCGCCAAGTTCTGCGAGCGCCTCGAAATTAAGGCCGTCGGCGAGCTAAGAGGGGACAACGGCGAAACACTCGGTCAAATTATCCTCGCCCGCCCTCAAAATCGAAGGACTCCCGATAAAAAAGAACTTCGCGAGCTCGGCATTGTCACCTACTTCATTGCCGCCATCTTCAGCGCTAACTCGCCGATTAAAAAATGAGTAATTTTATGACACGAAAAACCTTCGCACAACAACGTTTATGGTATAATTAATAATAAGCAATTTAAATAAAACAAATTGGAGGTCAAATGGGCAATATTAAACGATGGGGGCTAGCAATAATAACATTATTCGCTTTGGCGTTAGCGACATTTTTCGTAACGTCGGATACTTTTGCAACAGATTCTTTGAATGGCGACGTACTACATTCGGTGACGTTGACTTATGATCAGGACGTAGTTGACATCTATAATAATGCTTATGTCGTCTCAATCGACGATCAAAAGGATTTGACGCTCGATTTTAACGTGGAGGAGGGGTGGTATGGCGTAAAAAATATTTTGCTCCGCAACATCGCAGAAGATGGCGAGATTAGAAACGTTTGCGAGACCGGTACTCGACAGTGCGTATTTAACGCTACTAAACTCTTGCCTAAATCTGGCCTCGAAATCGTGCTTTATGACTGGGACGACAACGTCGTACGTCAGACTATGCTAGGCCTCATCGTCAAGCAAAATGCCACAAAAGAGGATTATGAAATACCGGTATCAATAGGCCCGGAAAAGGAAATTAAAATTGACATGGGCACGATTTCCAGCGGCATGAACTTTTCCTTTAGCCCTGTGCCTATCCCGATTAAATACGAGCATTATCCGGATGGTCGCTCGGTAATCGGCATCGGTACGAACTCTACTGATGAGGAGTTCTGGCAAGACGCGGCCAAGGACGATATGCAAGAGCGTATCTCTAAATCCGATATGTACAAAAAATGGCAGGAGAGCAAAAAACACGAAACAAGCGGCAAGGGCTTAGGGTTAGTCTGGAGCATAGCCGGTTATGCGACTTCTTACGGCAATCATCCCGAGAAAATGACCGGGACTTTACAGTTCTATGTCGGCTCCGGATATAATCTGATCGGTCAGTATGCTATCTTTACTTATTCGGTGACGGTGACTTATGGGGCTGATGGTGAATTCGTCTTTACGCTCGACCCTTCGAGTGAGGAGCGTTTTACTGGGACTTTCGATCTCGGCGTGTCGGCCGGGCTAGAGCTCTACGGCGGGATTGGCTCTGGTTGGCTAGCGTCGGTGGGAATCTACGGTTCGGCTAAGTTCGGCACCAAAGCTCATATTTTGCCGGAATTCGATCTCTTTAGCGTTAACGTCTCCGGCGAAATCGGGCTCAAAGCGAAAGTGCTCGGGCGGACAGTTTTGACGTTTACCTTCGTGAGCGGTTCGCACGAATTCATTAACAACATGACAGAAGAAAATGGCGTTACGACATATACCGCTGACCTAAACTTAAAAGACGTTATGATTCAGAAACGAGACGAGCTCGTTGCTAGTGATTACGGTAGCAAACCGGCCGGGACGATAAAAACTCCCGAGGGCGAAACCACCTGGAATCTTGATAATCTCGACAAGCCCACTGAGGAAGCCGGTGCTAAAACCGCGCTAGATACAACTCCATCTACCCTTACGGATGCCCCACAGGTTCAAACCGCCAACGATTCTAACTATGCTCATCGGATTGCCGAAAATGTCTATGCTCATAGCGGTACTCAGCTCATCAAACATCCTATTAAAGAGTCAAATGCCGTTGCGGTATTTGCGAATAATAATGGGGAACTAAACTATTCGGTCTATGACGGACTTGCCCGAAAGATGAGCGAGCCAAAGCCGGTCGCAGGTAACGACGGCCAAGATTTTGGCGCCCATTTCTCGCGAGGCTTTTATCCGGACCAATCTTACCTCGTATGGCGACGCCTTAAGAATGATGGCAACAATGGCGCTACTTTAAGCGACGTAGCAAAGAGTGGCGAAATTATGATTGCAAAGTTTGACCCAAGTGATGATAGTTTCGGAAGCAAAGAATACATTACGTCTGATTCGGACAGTAATATTTATGGCGGCGTTGGCGTAACCACAGGTAGGGGCGAAGATGACCTTGAGCCGTTTGTCTTTGCCTACACTAATGCCGAATATGATCCCGAAGGCCTAATTGACGGCGACCGCAACATTATGGTTTTCCGCAGAACATATGATGGATGGGAAGGAAGAGTGATTAGGAATCTATGGGGAACAATCGCCTCTTTCGACGTAGGTGTCTATGATGGCAAGCCGAGCGCGGCATATACTCTCTGGAATGATTTCGCAGACGTAGTCTTTACTTACGTGGTTGATACTGAGGGTCATTTACTGGCCAGCTTTGAGAATGCGTGGGGTGCTCAGTTCGTAACTAAAAATGGCGAACCGGTGTTAGTATTCATGCAAGATGGTAAATTATACAGTTCTGCCGGCGGAAACGTCAAGAACCTTGAGTTCGGCGATGATGAAAATTCACTCCCGAATGCGCCATTTAAGATAATCGGTGACCTAGGCGAGACGTTTATGGTCTCCTATCTCTCCAATGTAGATTCGCGCCAGAACATAGTTGGTTACGTCAAGGCCAATGGCGTATGTAGCTACGAACCTTTAATGGTCACAAACGTAAACGAGAATTCCAATGTAACCTATTATGCTGGGCTGTTTATCGGCGATAATGCGTTTATCGGTGACACTGCAATTCCGTTCGTTATTTATACGGCGCAAAATTATCAAAATGTTGATTCTGAATGGGTAGAAGGTCAGTCCGATATGTATGCCATGTCGGGCGCGGCGACTAATCACATCTCGATTCTTGCCGCCGACATTACTAATCTGAAAGATCTAGGGGTTGATACTAACGTGGCAAAAGTGGATGTGCTCCTTAAAAACACCGGCTTGTTCCACGTTGATAATTTCTCGCTATATCTAAAGGGCAAAGACGAATCTAGCGATAAATATGTAAAGTTAGGAGATTATAAAATCCCGACCTTAAGTCCAGGGGAGCTTTATTCACTTGAACTCGAGCTTCCCGAAGTCGATTATACTAACCCGCGAGCTTACGTGCTAGCCGCAACTAGTCGCGACAGCGAATATGCCGACATCGGCGTCCAGTCGGAACGTCTAGTTGAGGCGAGCGAGGGGTCAGTCCAGATTGCTAATTTGAAATATGATTTTCATAATCATGGCAACCATGACGCCTATACTGTGACCGCCAAGTCGCTAGGCCCTGGCATCAAAAAAGGAAAAATAGTATTTTATAATACAATCGACAAAACAGTATACAAGGAAATTCCTTTTGAAAATCTAGCACCGGGCAACGAGTTCAGCTGTACCATAGAGAATCCGGACGATATGCTAAGCGCCACCTACGAGCATTTCGCTGTGCGCATTATGGGTGCCGACGAGAGCGTCAACAGTAATCAACCGACCTACAAGTTCCGCCATCTAGAGCTATTACCTGCATGGTTCAAGGGCTATATCAACAAAGTCGGCGGACGGAGCGCAGACGGGATTAACAACGATCCATCGGCCGCCGTCCCGAATACCGGAAACTTTACGACGAAGGCAGTAATCGTAGCAACGGCCTCCGGCGGCGTAGCAGCGGCGGCGCTAGGCGCTTCGACGGGCGCACTCTGGCTCGCCCGCAAAAGGAGAAAATAGCCACCTTTGTTTCGATTTCATTGACAAAGGCGGGCCGGAATGATATATTTAAATAAAGAATAAGGAGTGTCATATGAAATCGTTTTTTCGTAAATCCCTAATTATGCTAGCGATTGCTGGGCTGGTTGGTGTAAATATTCCAGTCAGTGCCATAGCAACAAATACAACATCCATACAAGAGTATCGCTGGGACGAACACATAGAAGAGCTCTTAGGGGGCGATTATGTAGAAGGTGAAGTTGTCGTAGGTATAGATAGTAGCAAAAAATCTTTAACTTTCACGAGACTATTTGGTGGGCAAGAATTATCAGATACGGGAGATGCAATCACCACCGTATCAGAAGACTCTCTAGAATTATCCGATAATGAAAGCGCGAATAAAGATATTAGCATTGAAATAATCCGTCGAGACGATATGACTACGCGTGAAATTATGGAGGCTTTGCGAGGTGATAGTGCAGTAGTTTTTGCCGAACCAAACTATATCGCTGAAACTTCCGAAATAGAGCCATACGCTGGGCAATTAACTAGTGCGCTCACCGATGCTTCTGACCGCACAAATATGCAATGGGGTAATATGGGTGGTTATGGCATGAACATCCCACACTGGAACGAAGATGGTGGCAACATGGCGCACGAGGTAATCGTAGTCGTGATGGACAGCGGCGTAGATAACCAACACGTAGATTTACGGGACAAAATGTATCATTTGTCGGCCGATGAACAGGCCGCCACTGGGTGTAGCGAGCTTAGATGTGACAACATCAATGATGAAAAACTACACGCTCATGGCACACATGTTGCGGGTATCATTGGGGCAGCGTGGAATGATTTTGGGATTAGCGGGGTAGCATCTAACGTTAAAATTATAGATGTCCGCAATGCTAACTCAGAGGGTAAGGTAGATGTGATAGCCTCCATCAAGGGTTATGCCCAAATTAAAAAATTGATGGAGATGGGTGTTAAGATTCAGGCCATCAACAACTCTTGGTCTGGCGCGCAAGGCTCTCTAGCGATGAAGGCCATTGTAAATGAAGTTGGCGAGCTTGGGGCGGTCAGCCTCTTTGCAGCCGGCAACGACAGCCAAAATCTAGACCTTAATTTTAAACTGCCTTCCAGCACGATTTACGAAAGCCCATATGTACTAGTGATTGGTTCTAGCACTGAAAATGGCAAGCGTTCTGATTTTAGTAACTATAGCGATACAGTTGTGGATGTGTATGCCCCAGGCAGTAACATTATGTCTACTGTACCAACCGGTTCCGCTCAAGAGCCATTTGACTCTCTAGCGAATTCAGATTATTATAATAGCTTTGAAGACGAGGCCAGCCTTGCTAATATCTCTGTCCAGCAAGAGCTAAATGGCAACCTAGTGACTATTACCCCATCTCTTAGTGATAAAAAAGTAAGTGATGGCAGCCACTCCATGGCGCTAACACTTACCCCAGGTAGTTACGAGCATTCGGCGTCGCTATATCGTTATTATACTATGATGAGCCTAGGTGATGTAAGCGCTTATGTAAATGGGCTTGGTTCTAAAATGCTAGGCTTCTACCTCTCTACCGACCAGAGTTACGCCATGACTTCAGATTCCGAAATGAAGAGCCTCGGCATCATGGTTAAAACTACCGATGGAAAGATGGGCACTGCCACGCCAGTAGATTGTGATGAAACATCGCCTGGAAGTGGCATAGGGTATTGTAACTACAATCTGCCAGACAATACAGATTACACAGATTTTACCATGGCGATGATTCTAAGCTCCCAGGTAGAGTCTGATTACACCTTCTACATGGATGCTCTTGGCATTGGTGACAAAACAGCAACGGTGAGCTACAAATACATGAGTGGTACATCCATGTCTACACCAGGTGCCACGGGTGCCCTAGCGGTCCTACTTGGTAATGCTACTAGTACGCCAACTGCGGATGTAGCTAAAACCATGCTACTCTCACGCGTTCGCAAGATTTCCCTAACTGAGTTTCCATCTAAGACCGGTGGCATTATTGACCTATCGATCAATAATACAGCATATGCACCAGTAATTACAGACGCTAGTGTAAAGGACAGCCAGTTTATCCTAAAAGGCAAGAACTTCGTAGCTGGCAGCAAAATTACCCTAACTAAAGCCGGTCCATACGATGATTCTAGTGAAATAAATGTCACTACTAATTCCGTGATCGGAAGCGACCAGATTATTATTAACTTTGCGGGCGCAGCACCAAAAGGCCTATTCTATGTAACTGTAACTGCACCAGCGGAAAGGGGCGGCCAAAGCACTAAACGGATGCTTTACTCTAGTACCTCTGATAAAGTATATGAAAACACTCTCTCCTTAGTGCCAGATTTTGAGAAGAGTGATGATATCGCATCTTTCAACAATAATGGCCTTAATGGCTTCGCAGTAGAACATGAGGGCTATATGTATGTAATGGCTGGAACATCTGCGGGCTTTGTCACGAAAATGACTTATCTCTATCGGTATGATTTTGCGGCGGACAGTTGGCAAAAGATGGCAAGCATCCCGGCAGATTTTTACACGGCTAAGGGCGCAGAGATAGATGGGAAAATATTTGTACTTGGTACAAATGGAGAAGTGCCAAAGGGGTATGTCTATGATATCGCAGGTAACAATTGGGGGGAGTTAGATCTAAGTGGACTAGATTCATTGGGCGTAACGGCACTTTCCCTAGAAAACCATAATGGGCAGTTAGTTATTACCTACGCTATCGGTGAAGCTCAGCCTGGGCCAAGCGATAAGTTATATACCTATGACTACAAAAGTGGCGCCATAGAACCATTTGCCACATTGAATGTCCCAGTTTACGGAGAAACTGCCCAGACAACTAAAGATGGTCTGTATGTTATGGGGTATACAGATACTAATAAGACCTCCATGCCGGTGTTGCAGCTAGTCAAACCAGATGGCAGCGTAGAAACATTAACGGATGCGTTTGGAAAATTAGCAGAAGATGCCCTATTTAATAATCAAATTAAAGCTGTAGTTCCGCAGTTTGCAATGGACCTTGCAGCGGTAGGGGATAAGCTAGTACTAGTTGGTCCAGCCAATCATGCTGCTGGTACAGATACCTTTGTCCTTAAAGATGGCCAGTTTGTGCCATACGAGCGCAGGCTCAGCGATGCTCTATTATCTAGTATAATCGCATTAGGGCATGACGGCCGCATTTATGCCATGGCCTTTGCGCCTATGGAAGAAAATCGCGTGGCCTTTAGAGCTAGCCAGATGGTAGAGCCTAAAGAGGAGCCAGAGGAACAGGAAGAATCAAAAGAAAGCAACACTATAAAGCCTGTTGTCCCTAAAGCTCCAAATTCAGGCGAAGGCGATGACAATAATCTTGGGCAAAACAACAATGCGACCGTAATAACCATA
>CAZMIW010000016.1:0-4194 GCA_964566585.1 uncultured Candidatus Saccharibacteria bacterium
TTAAAGGCAGTAGTGGTGACATCCACTACACTCCTAGGAAAGGCGGTGGCAAGAGGATTCAAAATAGCAATCGGGCGAGGAGGCTTAGTAGAGATGGGGGCGAGGAAAATTAGCTTGCTATTTAATTTTTCGGGATATTTTTCGGCAGTAGCGGCGGCGATCAGCGAGCCCATGGAATGACCGATTAACACTGGCTTTTCAAGACGTTTTTTCGTAATGAAATCCGCGATGAAATCCGCATAAGAATCTTTAGTGTAGGCTTTTAGAGGCTCTGAATTCGCGAAGGGCGGAATGCTGGGGATAAACACTCGGTAGCCAGATTTTTCGAGAGATTTGCCGATTTCGGCGAGCCCGGCAGGACTACCACGATAGCCATGGATTAAGATGACATCTTCTTTCATAGTTTTTTGGCGGCTTCTAACTGAGGGTCCTTATTACTATTGATATCATCGTAGGTGCGCTCGACCTTTTTATCTGGCTCAATGCCAGAATCACCAATGTTTTGACCGTTTGGAGTATACCAATGAGCAGAAGTGACCTTTAAAATGCTATTTCCAGAAAGGTTAAGCATACTTTGGACAACGCCCTTTCCATAAGTCGTTTCGCCGATAAGGGTGGCTTTGCCATAATCTTTTAAGGCGCCGGCGGTAATCTCAGAGGCGGAAGCAGTGCCGCCGTTTACCAGGATGATAGTTTTCATGTCCTTTAAGACGGCCTTGCCGCGAGAAGTATAGAGGACGGTATTATCGCTCGCGATTTTGCTTTTTTGTTCGAAAGCCTTTTCACCGTCTAGCCAAAGAGAAAGGAGGTCGACGGCGGCAGACGTATACCCGCCACCGTTGTCGCGGAGGTCTAAAATGACCTTTTTAATTCCCCTCTTTTCGAACTCTTTGGCAAATTTTTCAACTATAGTCCCGGTATCTTTGTCGAAGCGAGTAGTTAAGATATAGGCGGTATCGCCGTCGTAGCTAACGTCGGCGGAGACATTGTTAATCTCCTCGCGGATGAGATCGAAGCTCTTTTCGTCTTTACCGCGGGCGACGGTTAATTTAACTTTAGTGCCGGCCTCGCCGCGAAGCTTAGAAACGATTTCATCGCTGTCAAGGTTATAAACCGGCTCATCGTCGACCTTGTAGATAATGTCTCCAGCGAGGACACCGGCCTCTCTAGCGGGGTTGTCCGGAAGGGTGCGCATAACGCGGACGTAATCGTCGACCTTGCGAATGGAAACGCCGATACCGGCGCCGACTTTTCCGGAGAGGCTATCTTTAAAATCGCTAGCGGTGTCGGCCGGCATATAGATCGTCCAAGGATCTTCGACGCCAGCGGCGATGCCCTGTTTAGCCCATTCAATGATGTTTTTGTCGTCGATGTCGCCATCAAAATTAGCCACGAGTGCGTCATAAACCTCATTCAGAGCGGACCAATCTCTGGTGCGCTCGGAGGTTTTGCCAAAGCCGATATAGGGGGAGATGTTTTGCCAATTCAGGCCGACAAAAAGGCCAGCCACTAGGGCGATGGCGCCACCAATAATGGCGCTAGAAAGATTGACTTTCGGATTTTTCCATTCCTTTTTTGCCATTATGTTTATTATATCACATTTTAGTCAAAATGGATGTAGTAATAGGCGGAGGCGGGAACGCCGGTCTGGTAGCCGTAGGAGGCGGGAGCGCCACCGCTGCTGTAAGTGTTATTATATTCGGAAACGTCGACCGTTCCGTCGTCGTTGACGTGCTCAATCCAAACGACGTGGCCCCAAATGCCAGCGTATTGGACACCGATGGTATGAGGAGCGGGAGTAGAATCGTATCTTAGACCGTAGACGGTGGCGTAGTAACCCCAGCCCTTAGCATCGGCTGCCCAAGGGATAGAATATCCCCAATATTCTTGGGCCTTCCAGCCGGCATAGCCGGTACATTCGCAGAGCGCGCCACCGTAAGCAGTTTCGACATAGCCGGTGTAGCGCCAATTAATACCGGGGCATTGGCTGGCGTAAGGGTAAGAATCGAGCCCGCCAGCAATTACAGCATGACCACCGGCGGCGCGAGAAGCGGCGGCGATAGCCTTGGCAATTTCATCAGCTTGAATCCGGCGAGCTTCCTCGGCGGCGGACTCATAGGCGGCGGCATCATTTTCATATTTCGTCTGAAGAGAGGCTTGCTCGGTTCGCATAGCGGCGAGCTCGGCCTGTTCGGAAACGAGACCGGTCTTAATAATCTCCTGATCGGCTTTTTGCTGTTCTAGCTCCTGCTTAGATTGTTCGATTTTTTCGGCATAGGCGGCGATTTGCTTTTTGACGGTTTCAGCGCGAGCCTGTTTTTCGGTTAAATCGGTGATATTTTTGCTACTAGCAATCTGGAGAATGAGCGAGGTTTCATTGTCATGAATCATTTCGTTTAAAACTTCGGCGAGAGCAGATTTTTGCTCGGTTAGAGAGGCAATTTTTTGGTCGATTTCGTGGCTCAGGTTATCGATTTTAGCGATGGCCACGTCAATCTGAGAGGCTTTGACGGTGATTTCCTGATTTAACCTCGTGACGGCGCTTTGATGCTCGGCAGCGGTAGCCGTAGCTTTTTCGGCGGCCTCATTTTTTTCGGCCTCGTCTTTTTTAGCCTGTTTACAGGCATCAGAAGTACAATAGTCGGTCGCGACAGCGGAACTAGAAGTTAGGACGGTACGGAGAGCAGAGCCACTCATTAGGCAGAGGCTCGCAGTTATTAAAAGTAATGTACGCCGTATTTTCATCCACATACTTTTATTATAATATGCTTGTGCTTAAAATGCAACTATTTTTTGGACTTATGGAGATATTTTTTAATGGCAAGTTGCGCAGAGAGTGCGCCAATAAACATACCGACGAGACAGGCACCAAGAAAGACGAGCACGAGCTTTTGGCTTTCGACAATGTCAGAGATTTTTGAAACGTCGACACCGTATTCTTTCAAGCTGGGGGCGATAGCGGTGTAGCCAAAGTACGCGGCAGTAGTAGCGATTAGGCCGGCAATAATGCCAGAGATTTGTGACTCGACGATGAAGGGACCGCGGATGAAGGACTTGTCCGCGCCGACGAGACGCATCATGTAAATCTCTTCGCGGCGAGAGAAGATGGCCATGCGAATAGTATTAAAGATAACTAGCATAGAAATAACAATGAAGATGATAGAGAGTATCCAACCGGTGCGGTTAGCAATCTCGGCCCAAGTGTTAATGGTGTCGATTTCCTTGCGATTAGTGTCGTAAGTCGGCGGATATTCGGGGTCGATATTGTCGGTAAAGATTTTGTTTTCTTCGACGATTTTTTCGAGACTCTCGGTATTATCGAGGTCATAAACCTTAATCCTCAGGGTGGCTTGCATGGCGGAAATCATAAGCTTTTTCATTTCTTCGTCGGTTAAAGTCTTCATTAAGACTTCGTCATCTTTATTTTCTTCGACAAATTTTTCGAAGACATCTTCGGAAGTGCTGGCGGCGACCTGACGGACATTTTTATCGTCCATAAGTATACCGGTCATCTCTTTCATGGTGGCGGCGGAAGTACCGGGTTTTAGAAAGATAGTGACATCGATTTTCTCACGTAAAGTTTCGGCAGTGCTCGAAAGAATGGCGGAGGCGATAAAGGTAGTCAAGATAATGAGGATGGTAATAGTCATGACGAGCGTTGAGGCGATTGAGAGCCAGATATTTCTAGCAAAGCCGACGGCGCCATATTTCATAATGCGGATATTTGAGCGAGTTCTATGGCTATGGCCGTTTCTAGTCATCGTGCGAAGATTTTTCTTGGTAGTCTTGACCTGCTTTTTGGCGCGATTTTTAGCTAGACGTTCCTCGGAAGTTTTGGGCTTGCTCATTAGATAACACTCCTTTTTGGCTTAATAGTCTTAGCAGGTTTGGCAGCGAGGCCGGAGACGGGCCGAGGGGCTTTTTTAGACACGGTTGGAGCGGCAAAAGGGTCTCTAGAGGTCATGACGGGGACGGGAGCCGGCTTTTTAGGGGCGGCTTTGCGCATGGTAGTAGGAATTTTAACTGGTTTTCTAATAGAATAAAGCGGGGTCTCGGAAATTGGGCGCTTTTCGGTCGTGATGGTGTGGATACGTTTGACTGGGGCCGGTCGCTCGGAGACAAAAGAGCTACGAAGAGCGGCGTTTGCCTCGGCATTTCTGATGGCGTGCTCGGCGCGAGCGGCGGCCTCGGCGG
>CAZMIW010000016.1:4294-12569 GCA_964566585.1 uncultured Candidatus Saccharibacteria bacterium
AATTCGACGATTTCGAGGACCTTGGGGACGGTATTTTTAATCTCTCTTGAGGAAAAGCCGGCGATTTCGAGCGCAAAGGCAACGTTTTCAAAAACGGTGCGATTCGGGAGGAGTTTAAAATCTTGAAAGACGACGCCGAGGCGGCGACGATAATGCGGAATGTAGCGTTTTTTAACATATTTTAAATCAATCCCGCCAACAGTAATATTGCCGGATGTCGGATTTTCCTCTTTAGTAATCATTTTAATAACGGTAGACTTCCCTGCGCCAGATTTTCCGACCATAAAGGCAAACTCGCCCGGCTCAATATGCAAAGATACCTCGTCGAGGGCCGGTCGAGGGTCCGAGGGGTAGAGCTTCGTCACGTGATCGAGCAATATCATATAAATATGATAGCATAAGCTAAATTACATTTCAAGAAAAGCGTTGATAAAATTATCAATTTCGCCGTTCAAAACGGCATCGGTATCAGTAGTTTCGTATTTGGTGCGAGTATCTTTGACGAGACGATATGGCTGGAGCACATAATTTCTGATTTGCTGGCCCCAAGAGGCGGATTCGCCGGCGCGGAGTTTATCGATAGACTCCGCTTGTTGCTCTAATTGCATCTGGGCGAGTTTGCCGCGAAGGATTTCCATGGCTTTTTCCTTGTTTTGGAGTTGAGAACGTTCATTTTGGATGGCGACGACGGTGTTGGTCGGGAGATGGGTAATGCGGACGGCGGAATTGGTAGTGTTAACGGATTGCCCGCCATGGCCGCCGGAATGATAGACATCAATGCGGAGATCTTTTTCGTCGATTTGGATTTCAGAGTCATTTTCAATGATAGGGAGGACTTCGACGAGCGCGAAAGAAGTTTGGCGAAGATTATCAGCATTGAAAGGAGAGAGGCGGACGAGGCGATGGACGCCATGTTCGGATTTTAAGAGGCCATAGACATTGGCTCCGCTCAGCTCATACACAGTGGTCTTGATGCCGGCTTCTTCCCCGGTCTGGCGCTCGACGAGAGTCATTTTTATATTGTTTTTCTCACAATATCTTTGGTACATTCGTTCGAGCATCCCGGCCCAGTCCATCGCCTCGGTTCCGCCGGCACCGGAAGTGATACGGAGGACGGCGTCATTATGGTCATAGGGGCCGGTAAAACGAAGAGCCTTTTTTAACTTTTGAAATTCTTGTTCGAGAGCCACAATTTGAGACTCAATCTCTAGAGCGAGATCGGGCTCGTTTAAGTCAAGGAGCTCTTTTAAGTCGGCGGTTTGAGTTTCTAGGATTTGCCACGGCTCTACTTCTTCCTTTAATTTTGAGTATTGCTCGTTTTTTTGGCGAGCTGTTTCAGGATTTTTCCAGAGGTCAGGATCGGAAATTTCAGTCTCGAGGCGTAAAACCGTGGCAAGTTTTTCATCTAACTTTAGCTTTTGCCAGGCTTTTTCAATGTCTTTTTGCAACTCTTCTAAGCGTTTTTCCATCTTCTCTATTATACCATGAAAAAGGCCGCGATGTTCTGCGGCCTTTAGATTTAGGATCATCTCCTTTCCGACATGATTAGTGCACCAGCACTCGTCTATAGAAAAATGAGATGAAGCCTTAAGCGTACGCCTCGCGTATACTATTTTCGAGACGTTCGAACTTTTCGGTCCACGCCCCGGTGGCAACGAACACTGAAGAGACCGGAGTCCCGTTGGTGCTACGCTCGGCGGTGAAGACAATACCATCGTCCTCTATAGCATAGAACCTAGAGACGGTCTCTTCGCCAACGATAGAACGAATGGCGATTTTGATTTCGCCGGAGTGATACTTTTCAAATTCATGATATATATTGTCTTTGAAAAGCTCTGGGGCGGCTGCTATCATATTGTCGATTCTGTCAGTAACATCTTCGGCAATCTCAAACAGTGCCACCTGTTTATTCATTTCGTGCTCCGTAAGGGGCGCCCCCTTATTAATGTGCTTTTTTTGGTCTACCATATTAAGTAGCCCTCCCTTCCAAAATTTTAATAATTATAGCATATTCAGAGAGATTTGACAATATCTTTGAACTGGTCGCCGCGGTCCTTATAAGATTTGAACATATCAAAGGAGGCGGAACAGGGGGAGAGGAGCACGACGGCGTCTTTTCCGGCCGTCTCGGCGAGGTCTTTTGCGGTGTCGACAGCCTTTTTAAAATTGGTGCCGCAGTCAATATATTTTTCAGGGTTTTCATTTTTGGCGAATTCTTTGGCGGTTTCGCCGATTAAAACGGCTTTGACGAGATTTTTGTTATCAAAGATGGCACGCTTGGCAGGTTCTAGGTCGGTTCCCTTGCTGCTACCGCCAGCGATAAGGACAAGGGGCTGGTTTTTGAAAGATTTTAGCGCGGCATCGAGAGCCGGGTAGACAGTGCAGAAAGAATCGTCATAATATTTAACGCCGTTTAATTCTCTGACAAATTCGATATGATGTGGGAGAGGCTGGATTTTTTCAATAGCGGCTTCAAACTCGTCAAAATGGTCGGCAAGAAAGACCTCAAAACTGACGCGATTTTTCTTTAGGACTGGTTTGTGATAAGCATAGACAGCGAGGAGCGCGGCCTCGAGATTTTCTTTGTTATGATCGCCGACGAGCCGGAGCGAATTTAAGAGCTTTTTTAGGGTCTCAGGTTTTTTTGTCAGGGGATAAGGGAATTTTTCAGCCTCGGAGGTATCCGCAATCCTCTTTGAATCGGAATTGTTTTTGAAATAGATAACAGACTCATAGGAGGCCTGGTGTCTTGTGATATTGGCCTTGGCGGAGACATAATCATCAAAATCTTTATGGACGTTGAGATGATCCGGCTCAATGCGGAGAACGACGGCGACGTTCGGCGATTTTTGGAGGTCCCAAAGCTGAAAACTAGAGAGCTCATAGACGACAATATCCTCTGGATCGATGTTTTTGAGATAGTTCAGAGAAGGTTCGCCGATATTGCCGACGAGATGGACGGTTTTGCCGAGGCTTTTCATGAGGCTGGCAATCATAGTGCAGGTAGTGCCTTTGCCCTTAGTGCCGGTCACGCCGATAATGGGGGCTGGACAATGGTCAAAGAAATATTTAGTAACAGAAGTCCAATTTGCTGGCTCGGGACTTGGGAATTTTACCGATGGAGTTCTAAAAACTAAGTCAAAATCTTTGGTATCTGGCAATTTTTCAAAATCGTTAAAAATCTTTATCTCGGCGGTGTCTTTGAAATATTTTTCGACGCTTTTCCCTTCTAATCCATATCCTAAAATTGCAATTTTCATAGATTCTCCTTTCTTAAATTTCTAAATGGGCGGCGAGGCCGTTTATGATGGCTTTTTCGCAGGAGCCAACGGCGGCAAAACCTTTGATGCCGGAGCCGGCGTATTCGCGAGCGAGGGCGACAATTTTGGGCTTGTCGATAGAGCTGATGAGCCCGGGGATTTTATGGTATTCCTCGATGTCTCCGCCGAGGAAGTAAGAATCGGAATAATAATCGGAAATTTGAGAGACGGTCTGGGCGCTCATCTGATGGCGACCGAGAGCGTAAGATTTAGCGGCCTCGATGTCAGATTCTTTAATTTCGCCATTTAAAACCTTGTTTAATTCCCTCTGGATAAGGATGAAAAGTTCGTCGGCGGTCTCTAGATTGACCTCGCCGTCAAAATCCCAAGAGGAATTTTTGATACTATTAGTGAGCGAGGAGCCCATGCTATAGATAAGGCCGCGTTTTCTGGCTTGACCAAAAATACGAGAGGAAGTAGTGCCGTTTAAAATGTGATTTAGACAATCCATGATATGTGTCTCCTCGGGAGAGATTTTGCGGGGGGTGACAAAAGAAAAGCCAAAGGTGATGTTGCTGGCATCCTTGCGCCGGATGAGGACCGGAGTCCCAGGATGAAGTTGGTCTTCAGGGGCGTCGAGACGCTCACCATCTTTTAGATTCCAGCTTTCAAGATTTCTAATAACTTGGCGTTTGCGCCGGCGTGGGAGACGGCCGGTGATGACGAAGCGCATATTATTGGCGGTGTGAGTGCGGCGGTAATGCTCCTTGATGTCTTTCAGCTCGATGTTACTAACTGTGTTTAGACGTTCGCGGAGGGTAGGGACGGGCTCGCCGGTGGCAGACATGAGGCGGGGCCAAATCAGACGGGTGTAATCATTGAGATAGCCGGTCAGTTCCGAGCGGACGGTAGACTTTTCGCTTTTTAGCTCCTCGTCATTAAAACGTGGCTCGGTAATGGAGATGCGATTGAGTTCTAAAATACGGTCCCATTCAAAATCGGCACATTCGGCTTCGTAGCAGACAGAGAGGTCGGAAGTCCAAGCATTATGATAGGCGCCGTTTTTAGTAAACTCAGATTCAAAAGCTTGCTCGTCCTTAAATTTGGCATTGGCGCCGAAACTAAGATGCTCGACGACATGGGCAATCTCATAGAGTTCGGGCTTTTTAGCGTAGCGGCAGCCAGCGCGAAACTGGATTTTGAAATTCATTACGCTAGCACCCGGGACATTGATAAGTAAGCCCTTCATACCGTTTTTCAGGACAACTTCGTCAACACTGTGGCGCACAACTACTTCTTTCTCTTGTTTTTCTTCTTTTTGGATTTTTTGGAAGATTTGTTATGGCTCGCGACCGGTTTTTTGGCGGTTTTCTCGTCCTTAAATTCGGAGTCGAGGTTCTTTTCGCCCTTGCTGATTTCGTTAACGCCCTTTTCGGTTGCGCTGTCGGCGAGCTTAGTGAGCTCAGAATCATATTCTTTGCCGTCCATGACTTCGGTCTCGGCGGCCTCTTGTTTGGTGAGACTTAGGAGGACTTTGAGGACTTCTTCACGGAGATTTTTCTGGAGACTATTGAAGAGTTTTTGAGACTCGGAGCGATATTCGACGAGCGGGTCGCGCTGGCCGACAGAGCGCCAGTGGATGCCCTCCCTTAAATGTTGCATATTCTCAAGATGCTGCATCCAGAGCGTATCGAGGACACGGAGATAGACTTCGCGTTCGACAATGCGCATTTGCTCTTCGCCGAACTCGTCTTCCTTTTTCAGATAAGCTTCTTTAATTGCAGTCTTGGCGAGTTTTTTGCGGTCTTTTTCTTTACGGAGAGCGCCGATAGTGTCGATTAGGTCGTCATCAAAGCTCGGGAAGACAGACTTGAACTCTTTTTTGAAATTTTTATTAACCCGAGAAGAATCAATCGTCAAATCGGCGGCACACTCGTCGATTAGGCGCTCGATTTCGTCATGGATGTTCTCACCATCGAGAATCTTGCGACGCATCGTATAGACGACTTTGCGATGACGGTTGATGACATTATCGTACTGTACGACGTTTTTACGGGAGTCGAAATTGAAACCTTCAATACGTTTTTGAGCGGCTTCGAGAGTTTTCGAGACGGATTTAGTCTGAATTGGCGTGTCCTCATCGACGCCGAGACGCTTCATAAGCATAGAGATACGGTCGCCCTGGAAGATGCGCATCAAATCGTCTTCGCAAGAGACGAAGAATTGAGTCGTGCCGGGATCGCCCTGACGGCCACCACGACCGCGGAGCTGATTATCGACACGCCGGCTATCGTGGCGCTCGGAGCCAATCACGACGAGCCCGCCGAGCTGTTTGACTTCATCGGTCAATTTGATGTCGGTGCCACGACCAGCCATGTTAGTTGCGAGGGTGATGGCGCCTTTTTCGCCAGCTTTTTCAATAATAGCGGCTTCACGCTCGTTATTTTTAGCGTTCAAGAGCTGATAGGGGAGGCCGGCCTCATCGAGATATTTGGCAATAAGCTCGTTTTTAACGATTGAAGCGGAGCCAATTAAGACCGGTTGGCCCTTTTCATGATACATTTTAACTTCGCGGACGATGGCGCGGAGCTTCCCGGCCTCAGTGCGGTAGATTAAGTCGTCTTTGTCGACGCGGGCAATCGGGCGGTTGGGCGGAATTTGGATGACATCGAGAGCATAAATCTGCTGGAACTCCTCGGCCTCGGTAAAGGCGGTACCGGTCATACCGGAGAGCTTGCGATAGAGGCGGAAAAAGTTTTGGAAAGAGATGGTGGCGAGAGTCATGGACTCTTGCTTGACTTGGACGCCCTCTTTAGCCTCGATGGCCTGGTGGAGCCCCTCATTATAGCGGCGGCCTTGCATGAGGCGGCCGGTATGCTCGTCGACGATGATGACCTCGCCGGAATTAGTCACAACATAATCTTTGTCACGCTTAAAGACGACCTCAGCTCTTAGGGCCTGATCCATATGATAGACGAGACGGGTGTTTTCGGTAGAGTAAAGATTTTTAATACCGAGGATTTGCTCGACCTTGTCGACACCTTTGTCGGTCAAGAGGACAGAGCGATGCTTTTCATCGTGAACGTAATCATCGGGGCCGAGAGCGGCGGCAACCTTTGCAAACTGATAATAGGCCTCTGGATTATCGCCGGCCGGAGCGGAGATAATGAGTGGGGTCCGGGCCTCGTCGATTAAAATGGAGTCGACCTCGTCGACGATGGCGTAATTGAGCGAGCGCTGTCTCAGGAACTTAGGCTCAGAGACCATGTTGTCGCGAAGATAGTCAAAGCCGAATTCGTTATTCGTCCCGTAGGTCACGTCGGCGGCGTAAGCCTCTTTTCTAGTACAAGGCTTTAGATGGACAAGGCGCTCGTCGGTATGGTCGTCATTTTCAAACTCAGGGTCATAAATGAAGCTAGCCTCATTGATGATAACGGCAACGGAGAGGCCAAGGAAATGATAGACTGGGCCGTTCCAGCCGGCATCACGCTGAGCGAGATAATCGTTTACGGTGACGACATGGACGCCTTTTTTTGAGAGACCGTTGAGATAGGCAGGGAGGAGGGCAACGAGGGTTTTACCTTCGCCGGTTTTCATCTCGGCGACATTTCCTTCGTGGAGCGCCATACCACCGATGAGCTGGACGTCGTAATGACGCATATTGAGCGTCCGTCGAGTAGCCTCTCTTGCGACGGCGAAAGCGTCGTTTAAGATCTCGTCAAGAGCCTTCTCGAGCTTGTCATCCTCGAGATCTTTGACTTTTTCTTTGAAAATCTCGGTTTGATGTTTAAGCTCGTCGTCGGACATCTTTTCGTATTTTTCCTCGAGTTTATTAATTTCGAGGACGCGTTTATAATAGCGTTTTAAGATTTTTTTCTGAGCGTCGCCAAAAATCCCCTGAAGGAATTTAGTCAGGGCAGTTTTATCGGCGAGCTTATCGGAGGGCGCCTTTTCTTTTTTCGTCTTTGGAGTTTTTATTGGTTTCTCGGTGCCCACAGCCGGTTTTTCTTTTCTTTCGGCCATATTTTATCCTTTCTTAAATAAGCGTTTCAATGGGTTTTTACGGAGATGAGGGTTTTTTTCGAGCTTGTAACGGCGGATTTGGCCCATTAACTTTGCCTCGATAATGTCGACGCCAGCGAAGACATTAGACGACTCGTCTTTAGCGGCAATAACTTTCCCACCAGGGATTTCCATGGCAGCGGAGATTTCGTACTTATTACCATGGGCGCGGTCTACTTCGGTCACGACAATTTTGGCGACGACGTCTTTTTTGCTACCCTTAGGGAGGTAACGGTCTAATTTTCCGATACGCTTTTCGGCATATTTTTTAAAACTATCAGTAGGCTTATAATTGCTACCTGTAATTTCTATTTTCTCAATCATAAAAACTCCTTTTATCTATTATAGCATAGCCTGGGGCATAATTATAGCGGTAAAAATTACAATTCTTCTTTATTCCCGAGATATGGCTGAAGGACCTCGGGGATTTTGACTTTACCGTCTTTTTCAGCATAATTTTCAAGAAAAGCGACGAGGGTGCGGGCGAGAGAGACGGCGGTGCCATTTAAGGTATGGACGGTCTCGATTTTACCGTCTTTTCGGCGAACGCGGATGTTCATGGCGCGAGCCTGAAAGTCGGTACAGTTCGAGCAAGAAGTTAGCTCCTGATATTTCTGGTTGACCGGAGACCAATACTCGAGGTCATATTTTTTAGCGGCGGGAGCGCCGAGGTCGCCGGCGGCGATATTGATGACGTGATATGGGATATTGAGGCCTTGCCAGATTTCTTCCTCTATCTCAAGTAGCTTTTCGTGAATTTCTTTGGACTGCTCTGGGAGACAAAAGACATACATCTCGAGCTTGTTAAACTGATGGACGCGGAAGAGGCCTCTTGTATATTTACCATAGGCGCCAGCCTCTTTTCTGAAACAGGCAGAGAAACCGGCATATTTTAGGGGCAAATCTTTTTCATCTAAGATTTCGTTCATATGATAACCGGTAATCGGCATCTC
>CAZMIW010000017.1:0-6965 GCA_964566585.1 uncultured Candidatus Saccharibacteria bacterium
GCAATCCCAGAGCGACCGCGGCGAATCGCCTTAGCGACGGCGTGAACCGCTTCGTCCTGGCCGATAATAGACTTATCAATATGCTCCTCGAGCTTCGTCAGAAGTTCAAGCTCGGAGCCATGAACCTTGGAGACCGGAATCCCAGTCTTGAGCGAGATGGCTTTTGCCAGATAATCCTCGGTGAGCTTAGGCGTTTCCTGATTTTTGGCGCCGGCCTTTTCGAGCTTTTTAATTTCTTTCTCAAGATTTATCAGATTAGTCTTGAGCATGGCGGCCTTCTCAAAATCCTCCGCCTCGGCAGCTTCTTCGATTTTTTCCTCGAGCTGCTGTGCTTCAATTTTCAGCTTCTTATACTTACCACCATCTTTTTTATCGGCGGAAACTTTTGCAATGGCGCTCGCCTCATCGATGATGTCGATGACTTTGTCCGGCATAAAGCGGTCGTTAATATAGCGCTTTGACATGACGATAGCAGTTTCCAAAATACCGTCTGGGATCTCGACGCCATGATGCTTTTCATAATGGCTCTTAATGCCCTTGAGAATTCGTAACGTCACAGTGTCGGACGGCTCGTCGACCACGACAGTCTGAAAACGGCGAGAGAGCGCCTTATCCTTTTCGATGCCTTTTCGATATTCATCAAGCGTAGTAGCGCCAATAAGATGGAGCTTGCCACGAGCAAGAGCGGGCTTTAGAATATTTGCCGCGTCCATAGTCCCCTCACCGGAACCAGCACCGCTAAGTAGATGAATTTCGTCGATGAAGAGAAGAATGTCCGGATTTTCGACGGCCTCGTCGATTACACCTTTGATGCGCTCCTCAAATTCGCCGCGATAGCGCGTACCAGCGACCATGGCGGAAAGATCGACCTCATAAAGTCGCTTACCGATTAGCATACCAGGGACGTCATTTTTAGCAATACGGGTGGCAAGCCCCTCGACAATAGCAGTCTTGCCTACACCGGCCTCGCCAATTAAGACCGGATTTGATTTGGTGCGACGGCAAAGGACGGTTACAACTCGCTCGATTTCAGAGTCGCGACCAATGACGGTATCGAGCTCGCCGTTTTTGGCGGACTCAGTCAAGTCCGTCGCATAACGCTTAAGCCATTTTAGCTCGGCCTTATTGGTGTATTTGGCTTTTTCTTTTTTATTTTCGGCTTCTTTAGCCTGTCTCTCGGCAAGCTCCTCGATTGTATCAGCAAGAGCATCGAGGTCGACGCCTTGCTGACTCAAGATTAGAGAGGCGCGAGAATTCGTCTGCGTAACGAGAGCATAAAGGAGATGCTCCGTTCCGACGGTATCAAGACCCTGTTCCTTGGCAAAGCTCGTAGCAATACGAAGGGTTAGAACCATCGCCTCGGAGAGGGACATCATCGCCATCTGGGAGCCGGGCACTTCGACTGCAGTACGATTAATGCCCTTTTCTAGAGTATCAAGATCGATGCCCTCGTCGCGAAGCAAGCGTGCACCGGTAGAAGTGTCCATGGCTAAAATGCCGAGCAAGAGATGTTCCGTGCCCATGTAGCCACTGTTGTATCTTTTACAATAATAATCAGCCTTTTGTAAAGCGAACCGAGCGTTCTCGGAGAGCCTGTTCATTATTTCGTTGAAATCGTCATCCATGGTATCTATTATACACGATTAGCACTCTAGCGTCAAGAGTGCTAATATATAGTGGGGCGGGTAACGCATTGTTCAGAAAGTAATAGGGCTAGTATTTTTCATCTAGGCTGTCTAAACCGGGGAGGTCGAGGCCGGAGAGGAGCTCGAGTGAGGCGCCGCCACCGGTACTGATATGGGAGAAGGAGCGGTCAGGATGAGCTTTTAGATAATTTTCGGCGAAGCCGGCGGTGTCGCCGCCGCAGATAATCGAATTGATTTCGGGATGGCTACTGAGGTAGTCCGCCAATTTTTCAGAGCCTTTTTTAAACTCCGGCTTTTCAGTCTCGCCAAGCGTGCCGTTCCAGAGGACGGTCTTAGCCCCATCTAAGAGCTTTAGAAGTGCCTCAATACAGGGCTCGCCGATGTCGCGCTTACCACCTTCTCCGTCTTCGATAAAAGTATCGCAAACATGAATTTTGGGATTGTCAGATTTATAACCGTCCGCGGCGATTTTACCACCGACAAAGACAGCATCCGCCATGGGCGAGAGTTTGTCGATAAGGGGCTGCTTATCGTCTACTTTCGCACCGCCAATGATGATAATAAAAGGATGGGCCGGGGAGGTGGCAACTTTATTTAATTCGGAAACTTCTTTTTCGACGAGGAAGCCGGCGACAGACGGGAGCTCCTTAGTAATCGCCTCGGTAGAAGCGTGCGCCCGGTGGATGACGGCGAAGCCGTCTTGGACAAAGATGTCTGCCCCGGTAGTCTCGGCGATTTCACGGGCAAATTCATTGGAATTTTTTTCTTCGCCCGGGAAGAAACGGAGGTTTTCGAGGAGGAGAATGCCGCCGACGGGAGTCTTTTGGACGGCCTCTTCGACATCCGGACCGGAAACGTCATCGATGAACCTCACTTTTTTATCCGGCAATAACTCGGCGAGGCGCTCCGCAACCGGGCGCAACGACAACTCCGGAACCTTTTTCCCTTCGGGGCGACCGAGATGAGAAATCAGGATAATCCTCCTAGCCCCTTTTTTAATGAGATGTTCGAGCGTCGGGAGGCTGGCTTTTATTCTCAGGTCATCGGTAATTTTACCGTTTTCCATAGGAACGTTATAGTCTACCCGCACTAGAACATTTTGGTTTCTAACTTTAGCATCTTTAACTGTCTCTTTAGTAAACATATTCCTCCTAGTATTCTGTATTCAATTATAGCATATTTGGAGCTTTTCTTGGAAGAAAAGCTCCAATGAAAAGAGCCTAGTATGGCAAAAAAGTCACGTACATGCCGCGACTTTTTGCTGGATACTATTTTAAATATGGATCAGTTGAATGGTGTCCGTACCGCCAAGAGCGTCCTTGTGGCCAGAAATAATGACGGCGAGGAGATCCTTTTTCCCTGCTTCAACTTGAAGATAGCCTTTTTCTTTTAGCTCCTGAGCAAGATCTAAGCCATAGGTCTCGGTGTAAGGACGGACGAAGGCGGAGTTGGCATAGGTCAAAGCGAGCTGTCCAGCAACGCGAGCGTCCGAGGTTACGGTGATAATCGGGAGCTTTGGACGCTGAGCGGCAATCGCGGCGGCGGTAGCGCCGGTCGCCGTCTGACAGATAATCAAATCGGCATCGATTTTCTCAGCGAGATTAGCCACGGCGCCAGAGATGGCATCATAGTTTTTGAAATCACCGGTGACTTCGTGGTTAATGGGTGAAACGTGAGAATGATTTTGAGTGTAGAGAATAACCTTTTTCATGGCCTTAACTGTCTCAAGCGGATATTTGCCGTTCGCAGTTTCGTCTGAGAGCATCACGGCATCTGCGCCCTGAATCACGGCGTTCGCAACATCGGAAACTTCGGCGCGAGTAGGCTCTGGACTATCCACCATACTGCCCATCATCTGCGTAGCAACGATACAGAGTTTGGAGTGTTCGCGACACATGGCGATTAATTTCCTTTGGACGATTGGGACGACCTCGGCGCCGGCCTCGACTGCCATATCGCCACGCGCGACCATAATGCCGTCAGTCGCCTTGACGATGGCCTCCATCGCCTCGTCGCTCTCAATGGCCTTTTTGGTCTCGATTTTAGCGATAATTTGAGCGGTAGAGCCATGGGAAAGGAGAATTTGCCGGAGCTTTTCAATGTCGTCAGCAGACTGAACGAAGCTCAAAGCGACAAAATCAAAATCGCGGCTAGCGCCAAATTCGATATCGGCCATATCTTTTTCAGTAATAATGTCGCCACCAAAATCAGTATCAGGAAGATTAAGCCCCTTGTGACTCATCAGGAAGCCGTCGTTTTCTACTTCTACTTCGATAGCGGTTTTGCTCAAAATCCTCACAACGTGGGTTTTAACCTTGCCGTCAAAAAGCGAAATTGGCTCGTCAACCTTAACCTTTTCGGCGAGATTGTATTGGACAGGAAGGACGTTATCTCCCTTATGTTCCTCTACAGCATGGTCTAAAATTAGATGGTCACCGGTTTTGACGTCGTAATGATTATCCTTGAGATTGCCAAGGCGAATTTTCGGACCTTGGAGATCCTGAAGAATGGCGACGGAGCGACCTTTTTTCTCAGCGGCTTCGCGAATCCAGGCGATCTGTTGATCGCGCTCGACATAATCGCCATGCGAGAAATTGAGGCGGCAGCCATTGACGCCGGCCATGATGAGATCCTCGATTTTTTGTTTAGAAAAAGTCGCAGGACCGATAGTTGCTAAAATCTTAGTTCTTTTAAAAAGTTTGCTCATACATCCATTATAGCATACTGCTAGCTCACAAAAGCACAGACTTCCGTGAGAGCAGTTGCCTTTGTGGGTTTAAAGTGTTAGAATATGTATAAGTGCCGCTATCGTTCAACGGATAGGACATATCCCCTCTAAGGATACAATGCTGGTTCGATTCCAGCTAGCGGTACCAAGGCCCTTGGGGCTATTTTTTCTTCTTTTTCTTCTTACTTTGAGTCTTGGAGACTTTAGCGAAAATCATCCGGCCGGCGGAAGTCTGGAGATACTTGAGAACATCGACGTCGACTTCGGTGTTGACGCGTGTGTTGGCGTTTTCAACGATAACCATAGTGCCGTCCTGGAGATGACCGACGCCTTGGCTAGCGTTGTTGCCGGTGCCGGTAATCTTGACGCGGACACGCTCGCCGGGAACGTAAAGATTTTGCATAATGATAGCAAGGTCATTGATATTAAGAACCTTGATGCCGTTAGTAGTGGCGACTTTATTAAGGTTAAAATCGTTAGTACAGATATAACTGCCAGTCTTTTTAGCGAGCTCGACAAGGCGATCGTCAACGAACTGACCGCGGCCGAGCTCGTCCTGATATATTTCGACTTCTACATTGTCCAATTGACGGAGCTCACTAGCAATATCGAGACCGAAACGGGCACGATTGCGGCGGTCATTATCCTTGCCATCAGCGACGAGCTGGAGTTCGCGCAAGACACTTTTTGTGATGACTAGAGTATAGCCGAGAAAGTTGATTTTGGCGACGTTCAAAATCCGCCCGTCCATCAAAGCAGAGGTGTCAATAAAGACCTTTGGACGGCGAAATTCATGATATTTTTTGATGCTAGTGATAACAAGTAGCGCGGTGACTTCCAAAAATACTGCGAACAAAACTACTAAAATAATTATTTCGGTAAGACTCATACTGATATCTATTTTATCATATTAACAGGCTTTGTACCTATTTTAGATTGACGTCAGCGGCGTTTTCATAATCATTGACATCAGTCACGACGACCTTGAGATTTTTCTCGGTGCCCTTCAAAGTATACCCGGGGTCAAAGGTCGTGTTGCTGATATTGCCGCTCTTTACGACATTACCGTCGACAATGAGCTGCCAGCTCTTGAGATTTCCAGAGCCCTTTGTGACGGTAACCCTCAGAGTTGCGCCGGCGTATTCGGAGGCTTCCTCTTTCTTGTCTGTCTCCTTGTCCTTATCTTTGTCAGTATCGCCGGAGGTCTTTTTGATGACCTCTAAAGTGACCTTTGGAGCGTTATAACCCTCGGTACAGTCGTCTTTTTCTTCGCGCTTATATTCATCTGGGACATACCAGACCTCTTGTTTAGTCATTGGATCGATTGTGACGGTGGCCTCAACCTGAATCTTGAGATTAGCCGGGGTACAATCAGAGGCGAGCTTTTTATTGATTTTGTTAAAGGTTAATTTTTGGGTAGAAACGCCGGAAGAAGATGAGCCATACCAGCTAGGCCAAATGTCCGTCACGCCGCCGACGGTGAGAGTCTGAATCCCGGCGGGCTTGACCGGCTCTTGATTTTGAGACCAGCGACCATCTGGGCCATAAAGATCGAAGTGAACCGGGCGCATATAAGAATCAATGACTTTTCTAACTACGTAGTTTGTAGCCGCACCGAGCGCAGAACCATCGTGATTGCCATTCCAAACGACGGTGGAAACCGCCGGAGTATAAGAAATCATCCAGGAATCCTTGGCCTGAGTAGAGACGGCGGTAGTAGTAGTACCGGTCTTTGAAGCGCTCCAGATACCTTGCATATAAAAACCGTAATCACGCGCCTGAGAGCCGAAAGTGATGGTACGAGCGTCTGGATCGGAAAGGATGCTAGAAATCATGTAGGCAACCTGTTCGTCGACGACACGTTCGCCCGCAGAATCTTGCCACTGTTCGATGATGTCACCGGCGGAGTTTTTGACTTCGAGGACATAGGCGAGAGGCTTGGCGGAACCGCCACGAGCAATAGAGGCGTAGGCATTGGCGTGCTCAACGGCGCGAACGGTACAACCGGAACCGATAGCCATGGAAAGACCCGCGTTTTCATTGTCGGTACAATAATGTTCATCGCCGAGAGCGTGGGCAACTTCTAGAGAATTGTCAATGCCATTAATGTAGAGAGCCTTGACGGCCGGGATGTTTAGAGAGTTGCCAAGAGACTTTCTGATGGTAAGATTGCCATAGAATTGACCGGAGGCGTTGCGGAGAGCACAGGAGCCACTGTAGCCGGCACAATAGAGAGAGTCGATATTTTCATCTCGGAGGACTGAGCCCGGACCATAATTTATATCAGAGCGCTGCATAAAGAGCGGGGCGTAGTCCAAGATGGGCTTAATCGAGGAGCCTGGCTCAAGCGGAGAAGTTGCGGCATTGACCTGGCCATAGACCGGGGCATTCCAATCGGCAGAACCAACCATGGCGATGACCTGAGAAGTTTCGACATCGACAGAAGCGAGCGAAATGTTGTCTGAAGCATTAGTATAGAACAGGGCGGCGCCATCAGCAACAGCCTGCTCGGCCATCTGTTGCGCACGATAGTCGAGAGTGGTTTTAATGGTGAATCCACCGGAGCGCATAGTCTTGACGCCATATTTATC
>CAZMIW010000017.1:7065-12150 GCA_964566585.1 uncultured Candidatus Saccharibacteria bacterium
TTGCCGGAGAGAGTAGAGAAGGCAGCACGAACAAGGGAGAACAAATCTACGCCGTTATGATTGTAAAAATTACGGTCCTCAATCGCGACGGTAGCCTGACGCATATAGGTAGAGATTTCGCTACCATCAACGACAAGGCGATAATCGCCGTCGCCACGATCTTCCCAGAGGGTTTCACCGTTTCTGTCAAGATAGGTATTGACTGTCTCAGAAACTTTTAATTCATCTAGCCGAATCGCCTCGAGATCTTTTTTATAATAGAGAAAGAGTCCGCCGACAGCGATAATACCAAGCAAAATACAGGCGGCGAGAAACTTGCCGATTTTTTTCAGACCATTCCAAGAGAACCAATAGTGAAAAACTCTTTTGGGATGGAGATGCGCAAAAAAGCGCTTGACCGGGGTCTTTGGAAGAGTCGCCAAATCCTCCGCCTTTTTTCTAGCCCTTTCGTCTTTTTTCACTTTAGACTTATACATCAGACTAGTATAGGTGGATTTGCTCTTAGTTTTTTTTGCAAAATGACTTCTTTTTGGTGCAGTTTTTTGCCCACTCTTATTATTGCTCATAGCTTTCTCCATACACTGTGTATATTATTATACCACAGTTTATTATTCACAAGCTAATTTTATGCTAAAATGATAATTCTCTTTTCCAAATGGGGCCTCAGGATAATATTTAACATAGGTTTTATTACGGTCGCAGGTATAGCCCTTATGATTAAAATAGCTGGCGGCGTCCTCGCGACGGCCAGAATCGTAGAGAAGGAGCTGACGTAAATAGATATTGCTAGTGCCAGATTTTTCATAGCGGGCTAACTCTTTTTCAATTTCTTCCTTACTGAGGCCCGCGGTTATATTTTGATAAAGATAATCTTCGTAATATTCCCTAGCGAGGTTGTTGATTTCCCGATCTACGACGGCTTTAGGGCTAAAATAGGCACTGGCGGCGATATTTAACAGGACTACCATAGAGCAAAAGATAATGGCTACGATAGTCAGTCGCTTGGCAAATGGAGCAGAGCACTTAGCGGCCCGAAATTTTTTGGCGGCCCCCAAATTTTTAGTTTTTTCGAGGTCTGCTGGTGAAAAATCCATGAAATTATTATAGCATAAGCTAGGCCGA
This sequence comes from uncultured Candidatus Saccharibacteria bacterium, assembly GCA_964566585.1. Taxonomy (GTDB): domain Bacteria; phylum Patescibacteriota; class Saccharimonadia; order Saccharimonadales; family Saccharimonadaceae; genus Nanosyncoccus. The sequence continues at coordinate 8,188 of CAZMIW010000017.1, forward strand.
TAAGGTAGATGTCACCAAGAATGTTGGCCTACGACATTTCGCTTATGGTATAATTATATATATGGATGGGCAAGCCATTAGAAAACGAATTCGAGCGGCAGATTATCTCGCCGTGGCACAGCTTTTTTTGCAGGATAATTTTTTGCTTGAGAGAGATTTGACTTTTGACGATGTAAAGCCGCGGTTGCTCGGACACTGGGGAACTTGTCATGGGATTGATGTAGCCTATGCGAACACGCGAGCGTTTTTTCAGGAACGGGCAAAGGATTTTAGTTTTATACTTGGGCCAGGGCATGGATTTCCAGCGCTTCAGGCAAATTTATTCATAGACGGAGAGTTGTCTCGCGTAGATGCTAATTTACAAGGAAGCCCGTATGAAAATTTGGCTTATCTTTGTCGGAACTTTTCTTGGCCGGGCGGGTATCCTTCTCATGCTAGCCCAATGACACCTGGGGTGATTTGTGAAGGGGGCGAGCTCGGCTATGCTCTAGGCGAGGCCTACGGAGCGGCGCTCGGGCATCCCGAAAAAACTATTGTAGTCCTGCTCGGCGACGGAGAATTTGAAACGGCGACGTGCCTTGCTTCGCTAAATCTGGTGAAACTTTGCGCTTCGCGGTTTAATGGAGCGGTATTACCGATTTTGCACCTTAACAGTTATAAGATTTCTGGTCCGACAATTTCGGGGCGAAAGCCAGAGAGAGAGCTGTTGTCGCAACTACGCGGTTTCGGATTTAATCCGATTTTGATTGATGGTAGCCCGGATGAATTTTATCGAGCACTCCTAATTTTTGAAAGTTTTTATGCTAAAATGCATGATGTTAATGATAATCTTGAAAACGATAATGGTAATTCTGGGAGCGCTTATGCCAATATTGTAAACGCTTATGGTATAAAAGAAGATGCTTATGCCAAAAATCCGCCGTTTATTGTTTTAAGGACCGAGAAAGGTGCGGGCGGACCGGAATACGTCAAAGGCAAGAAAGTCGCAGGCAATTTCCTGGCGCATCAAATACCCTTGCCGGAAGCGAAAACAGATCCGGAAGAACTTTCAGAGCTACAACACTGGCTTTCGTCCTATAAGTTTAACGAGCTGTTTGATAGAGAGAAAGGATTTTTATTATGAGTTACTTGGAAAAGATGCCAGATAAAATTGAAAACCCGGGGGCAGAGAGTTTTTCTCCGGCGAGGCAAATTGGAAAATTACTGGCGCTAGAAATGCAGAAAGATCCTCACCTTTATCTCTTTTCGCCGGACGAAACGACGAGTAACCGATTAGATGCGGTTTACGATGTTTCAGAGCGGGCTTTTTTAGAGGACATTAAAATCTGGGACTTGCCGGAGTCGGCCAAAGGACGGATTATTGAACTTTTATCTGAAAATACATTATTCGCAATGCAGGCTGGACACGTGCTCGGGAATAAGGAACAGGCTTTTATGACCAGCTACGAGGCGTTTTTCCAAATTATTTCGTCGCAAATTTTACAACATTTGAAGTTTTTGAAACAAGTAGAAGAAGCCGATTGGCGAAAAGATGCCGATGGAAATTCAGAGTATTTCCCGGCGATGAATTTGCTGTCGACTAGTACCTGTTGGCGGCAAGACCATAATGGCTTTTCGCACCAATCGCCGGCGTTGATTTCGACTTTGCTAGCCGTACCGAGCGGGCGAGTAAACTGTCTGTTTCCGGTCGACGACGTAGCGGCAACGGCAGCGTTTGATTTCATGCTTTCGTCTTCTAATGTAGTAAATCTTACTACGTTTAATAAATCTCCCGAGCCGCGATGGATAGACAAAAACCATGCGAGGTTTCAGCTCGAAAATGGCGGGGCGAGCGTACTCGGATTTGCCTCGAATTGTGACGATTTTGCGGAGCCGGATTATGTGTTTACAGGAGCGGGAGATATTGCGATGCGCGAAGTGATTTATGCGACGAAGATTTTAAACGAGGACTTGCCGGAAGTAAAAATTCGGACGGTGAATATTGCGGCGCTTTCCTACAATCAAATTGGTACAACGAAAAATCCGCTGAGTTTTGAAACCTTTACTCATTATTTTGGACAGCGGAATGCGATTGTGGCAAATTTCCATGGCTATCCAGAGGCCCTAAAGAGTATTTTAATGCATTATACCGACCCGATTAGGATTCGGGCGCATGGCTTCTCTGAACAAGGTTCGACGACGACGCCGTTTGAGATGTTGGCTTTAAACCACGCTTCGAGGTATGATTTAGCCTTAGAAGTGGCGAGGGATTTAAACCGCGAAGATTTAGTCGTTAAATACGAAAGTCTAATAGGGCTGAATCGCCAACATGCGAAAGAGTTAGGGACGGATATTTTAATTTAATTCTCTGTTGGCTTCTTGAGGCGATAGTAAATCGAGGGGGCGAAACGGACCGGAGCAAAGGCTCTCTGTGCGCCATGCTCAAGGAACATCAGGCCTTTTTTGCGGAAAAGTTTTTTGAGCTTTTTCGAGCGGAAGTTAGAGACGGAGCGAACTTTTTCAATCTTAAAGCCGGCTTTCTTAAAAATACGCTCAATATATTTAGGGTGGTAATTATAAAATACCGTCTTTGTGACGTCCTTGCGATTTTCAATCGAGAGGTCAAAAGGGTTGACGTCCGACTTTCCGCGCCAATAACGAACCATACGCGGAAGAGTCTTTTTATTAGCGACCTCGATAACTGCGACTCCGCCCGGCTTTAGTATACGGTAGATTTCTCTAATGACTTTTTCAACGTCTTCGAAATGGTGAGTGGCGCGGACCATGATGACTGCGGAAAATTCGCCGTCACGAAAGGGCATATGATAAGCGTCCCCGGCCTTAGTCGCGAGTTTATCGCCGTAAATCTCTTTAGCCTGAGCCAGCTCGGTCTTTGAATAATCAAAGAGAGTGGATTTTTTCGCGCGATTAATATACTCCGGTGCAAGGCGGCCATAGCCACCAGCAATATCGACGATGCTCTCGATTTCCTTCGGGAGGAGTTTTCGGATTGCGAGCTTGTCCGCCGCATCTTCGTAATCCCGCCCGGAATCTTTCCAAAATTTTTCGTAATCATAGCCATTGTAATCAATGACGATAGGGTCTTGTTTGCTCATATTGTTAATCATTATATCATATTTTAAGGCTAATTATGTTTCGAGTTGGACAAAACTTACATGTCCATATTCTCTGGCCGGCATCTAATTTTCAGAAAGGCTCTATTTGTGATAAAATAGAGTAATGAAGAAGAGTGGAGAGTTAAACCCGGCGCAGATGGATGCGGTAAAGACTTTGGAAGGTCCGATTTTGATTTTGGCGGGGGCGGGCTCTGGGAAGACCAAGACCCTGACTTATCGCATCGCGAATTTAATCAAACATGGCATCCCGCCACAGAATATTCTTGCTGTAACTTTTACAAATAAAGCGGCGAAGGAGATGCGCGACCGGCTCTGGGCGATTCTAAACCGAGGAAGTCGGCTTCCCGCCCCGCGAACTTTTATGCCCTATATGGGAACTTTCCATGGGATATGCGTAAGGATTTTGCATATTGAATATGAGGCGGCCGGCGTAGACCCGAATTTCACCATTTACGATACCGATGATCAGCTCTCTTTGATTAAACGAATTCAAAAAGATTTGCATATCGACACTAAAACTGTCAAGCCAAAAATGGTACAGGCGATTATCTCAAAGGCTAAAAACGAGGGGCTCTCGCCGGAGGATTATGAGGAGACTTGCTATTATCCAAACCAAAAACAGGCCGCGAAGATTTACAAAAAATATGAAATAGAAAAGCACAGAGCATCGGCGCTAGATTTTGACGATTTGTTGCTTGAGACAGCGCAGATGTTTAAGAAAAATAAAACGGTCCGAGAGAAATGGCAAAAAAAATTTGAGCACATTTTAATTGATGAGTATCAGGATACAAACCATATTCAATATGAAATTATCCGGGCACTCGTGAACGAAAAGCGAAATATTTGC
>CAZMIW010000018.1:0-12105 GCA_964566585.1 uncultured Candidatus Saccharibacteria bacterium
AACTTTTGATCTCTAGAAATGAAATTGTCGAGGTGGATGATTACAAAGTAGTAGTAAAAGACGAGGAAGATAAAATCAGAAAACGGGCGACGAAGGAAGACTTTGTGCCGAACTTTATCAACCCTTTTCGGCAACCAAGCTTAGATGGGGCACTTTCTTTTGAAAAAGAAAGTTCCTCGGGCTGCAAAGAAAACTCAAAAGAAAATTAAGTCAGGCAAAGCCCGCCTTAATTTTGATTTAAGATTAGTTTAATTAAATCAAAGTTAAAACCTTGTCTCATAAGGTATTTCATCATCTGTTCATCACTATAACGAGAGCGTTTTCTGGAGATGATTTTTTTAATTTCCTCGGTTTCATCTCGAGGATTTTTGGCAAAAACTTGCTCGATAGTTTCGGGGCTGATGCCCTTTTTCTGGAGCTCTAGTTTTAGGCGCTTCCCGCTGATACCCTTTTTCTGAAAACGGTTTTCTAGGTAATACTCTGTAAATTTTACATCATCTAGATAAGACTTCGCTATGAGGCGGCCGATGACCGCTTCGATATCCTCGTCCGTGATGCCATACTCCGGCTTTTCGAACTGTTTTTTCTTGAGATAGTCTCTAGTCTCCCGGACGGAATGCGGACGAGAAAGCACCCATTCCAAGGTTCTCTGGTAAAGTTTACCAAAGTTTGAGGCCTTTTTTAATTCCCTAATTTCCTGCTCGCTGAGAGATTTGCCAATTTTTAATTTATAGTCGACGACTTGAGCGAGGTCAAGCGAAAAGGCAAATTCATCATCGATATAGATGTTGATGCGGTGTTCAGATTTAACAGCCGGTTTCATACTGGTAATAAGTTTGAGCTGGCTAGCGGGCTGTTTCACATCACGTCCGATTTTCGTCAAGCTTTCAGGCAGGGCACCCCGCGGATGGGACGCAGGACCCCGACCTGTGAAAGCTCTCCCTAAATCGGGTTCGTTCGAGGCCTCGCTATCCAGCTCAAGCTTATTACCTCTTAGGCTTATTATTTCCATCAGACTTTTCCTCGGACGGAAGGACTTTGGCGCGGACTTTCTTTTCGATTTCGAGCATCAATTCTGGCTTTTCGCGGAAAAGTTTTTTGACGTTTTCGCGCCCCTGACCGAGAGTTTCGCCGTTGTATTTAAGGAAAGCGCCAGATTTTTCAATTACCCCGTTTGCGACGGCGAGGTCAAGAATATCGCCGGTCTTGCTAATGCCCTCATTGTACATGATGTCGAACTCCGCCGTACGGAAAGGCGCGGCGATTTTATTTTTGACAACTTTAATCTTAGTGCGGTTTCCGGAAACGTTATCGCCGTCTTTAATCTGGCCGATGCGACGAATGTCGATACGGACGGAGGCATAGAACTTTAGAGCGTTACCGCCGGTAGTCGTCTCGGGATTGCCAAACATCACACCAATTTTCATACGGATTTGGTTAATGAAGATAACCGTCGCCTTAGACTTACTGATGATGCCGGTCAATTTGCGCATCGCTTGAGACATCAGGCGAGCCTGAAGGCCCATCTGAGCATCGCCCATATCGCCATCAATCTCAGCCTGAGGCACGAGCGCGGCGACGGAATCTACGACGATTAAATCGACCGCACCGGAGCGAACAAGAGTCTCGCAAATCTCTAGGGCTTGCTCGCCATTATCTGGCTGAGAAATCAAAAGATTTGCAGTGTCGACCCCGATTTTTTTAGCATAAGCCGGGTCGAGAGCGTGCTCCGCGTCAATAAAGGCGCACTGGCCGCCCTGTTTTTGCATCTCGGCGATAGCATGGAGGGCAAGCGTAGTCTTTCCGGAAGACTCCGGACCGTAGATTTCGATAATTCTTCCCTTTGGATAACCGCCGCCGAGGGCGAGATCAAGACTCAAAGAGCCGGACGGCAAGAGCTCAACATCGATTTTCTTAGTGTCGCCAAGTTTCATGATGGCGCCATCGCCAAAATTTTTGGTAATCTGGGCAATAGCGAGATTTAGAGCCTCGCTTTTCCCGGCTTCGTTAGTATTAGTGTCTGAAGATTTTTTGACCATGACAGACTTAACTCCTTTACTCTATTAGATTATTTTTTAAGCCTCATGGACAGAATTCGGCTTAAATCTATGATAGCAAATTTTCCGAAGCTCGACAAGGTGTTATTTTAACAATTTATTCTAGCCCGACAACTTTTTCGGAGGGGCAAGTGTCTAAAATAGTTTTAATCGCATCGTGTTCCGCCTGCGTGACCCAAAGGGAATATTTTTTCTTGACCGAAACCTGGCGAGCAACATATTGACAGCGAAAGGCTTTATTCTTCGGGAGCCAAGTGGCAGCATCACCATCGGACTTTTGTTGATTAGCAGAGGCGTCGGCCGCGACGAGATTTAAGGGGTCAGTGGCGAGTTCGTAGCGAGTTTCGGGCGAGAGATTTTGAGCGCCTTTTTGCCAAGCATCGGAGAGGGCGACGATATGGTCGATTTGGATGTTTTTAGAAAATTCAGACTTAGAGCTATAGGTGCGAGTTTCGCCGGTATATGGCTCGACAAAAGTACCGGCGACGACATCGCAGCCGTCTAATTTGGCCGAGTCGCCAACCTCGCGCTTGATAATTCTCTGGCGGAGGTTACAACCGTCGATAGTCGGCCAGGTAGCGTAAAACTCGGTTCTTTTATAGCCGGTCTTCGGGGCGCGGCCTTTGATTACTAAAGTCTCAAGGACATTGATAGCAAGGGTGCTGTCGGAAGGACTAACCTCTACCGAGGAGTTATTTTCAGAGGAAGCGGAAAGTGGCTCGCTCTGATAACTAGCAGGGTTAAGGATTAACCAAGCGGCAACCAAAGCGAGAGCGGAGAGCCCGCCGATAATTCTACGCATACGATACCTGCCACTTTTCATAAGGCTAGTCTAGCACGAGCGACAGGTATTTGCAAGCGTTTTATTGATTGATAATCATGAAGACGACAATAGCAATAATGAGCGCGACGACAATACCAAGCAGGACAAAGGTAGTAGTATTGACCTTTTTCTTGGGAGCGCCCATCTCGGGAGTGCTAGTCTGGTCGCCGGCAAAGGCCGGGGTAGTGTCAATCTGAGGGGGAGTCATCGGGCCGGCGCCAAAGGCAGGATTTGGAGCGGGGGCTCCGAAAGAGGGGACGGCAGGCGCAGCACCAAGAGGTGAAGCGGCCGGAGCCGAGCTAAGCGGCGAGGCAGCAGGGGCAGCAGCGAGCGGAGAAGCCGGGGCGGCGGGAGCCGGAGGCGTCCCGAGAGGATTATCTAGGGGTGTATTTCCCATCGGATTTGGTGCGGCAGCGAGCTCGCTAGCGGCAGCGCTCAAATCGGGGAGGCCAGTGGGAGCCGGAGGAGTCGTAGGCTCACTAGGAGCGGGGCTCGGAATAGCTGGCTCTGTGGGCGTAGCCGGAGCAGTAGGCTCGGACGGCGCAGCGGGAGCAGACGGAGCGGCCGGAGTACTCGGAGCGGGCTCTGGGACGGGCGGAGTGTTCTCCGTAGCCGGATTAGTTGGTGTTGAAGCCGGGGCGGGAGCAGGGCCCGAAGCCGCCGGGGCTGCATTAGGCGTAGCGCCTGGATTTGGGGTAGTAGTGTTTGGATCCATAATTGTATTTATTATAGCAAATTTAGTTTGATAGTGCTAGTGGTTTTATTTACAACGCTATTTCTTCTTGCCAGCAGCTTTAGTGACGTTGAACTTAAATTCGACGATGTCACCTTCTTCCATGACGTAATCTTTGCCGACGGTGGCGAGCTTGCCGGCGGCCTTGACGGCGGCCTCGGAGCCGAGGGAGATAAGGTCGTCGTATTTCATGACTTCGGCGGCGATGAAGCCTCTTTCAAAATCGGTATGGATGGTCCCGGCAGCCTCAGGGGCGGTAGCACCCTGCCTAATAGTCCAGGCACGAACTTCTTTTTTGCCAGCGGTGAGAAAACTCTGGAGACCAAGGGTCTTATAGGCGGCCTTGATAAGCTCGGAAAGAGCATCTTCCTCGACGCCATAACTCTTGAGAAACTCGAGGCGCTCGACCGCATTCATATCGGACATCTCTTCCTCGAGCTTAGCATTGACGAAGACTGCACGAGAAGGAGCGATCTCCGTTGCGAGCTTTAAGCGGAGGTCTTTATCCTTAAGCTGATTTTCATCAACGTTGAAAAGATAAATCACCGGTTTTTCGGAAAGATATTGGATTATTTCCTCATTTCCTTTGGCGGGATTGCCCTTGCCACGCTTCATCTCGACTTTTTCACGAGTGTCGAGATCGGCGAGCTCTAGCTCTGTTTTAATGATGCCAATATCGCGAAGCGGATCAACCGTCTCGGAGACGTGAGTCACATTGCCATCTTCAAAGACTCGGACGACATGACAGATAATTTGACACTCGCGAATATGGGCAAGGAATTGATTACCTAGCCCCTCACCATGGCTCGCGCCCTCGACGAGGCCGGCAATGTCGACAAACTCGACAGAGGCCGGGACGATTTTGTCGGACTGGTACATATCGGCTAACTTCTGTAGACGCTCGTCCGGAACCGGGACGATACCGATATTCGGCTCGATAGTCGCAAAAGGATAATTCGCAGAGAGCGCGTGCGCATTTGTAAGTGCGTTGAATAAAGTGGACTTCCCAACGTTAGGGAGGCCGACGATGCCAATTTTTAAATTCATATTTATAATTATATCATATATTTTTACAATTCCTTCGACCTATTATGGGATGCCGTGCCTCTATTTCTGTTGTATTATTTTTAGTGCTTAATTCTTATGCATCACGAAACCGAGCGCATCATAACCCTCAATAATCGAAAGTAATTTCTCGGGGCTTTCAAAGCCGAGTGCGGCGAAGCGGTTTAGATGTTTGTACTCTATCGGTCCAAAATTTATCCCAGAAGTCGTGCCAAGCCAAAACTTAAATCCAAGTTTTTTTAAATCTTCCGTCGAGATGTTTCGTGGCTTCGTGCCATAGGGCCAGGCTAAAACATTCATCGGGCAACCCATATGCTCAAAGAAACTTTCTTCGGCTTTAGATAAATCTTTCAGAATCTCTTCTTTTGAGAGATTTTCTAAGGCCGATTTCCCGTTTATTAAGTAATGCCGATTATAGGTATGACAGCCGAGCTCAACGAGCCCGGAATCTTTCAGCTCCTTGATTTGTTTCCAATTTAGATAGCCGGGGCGATTTTCGTCGGCGTATTTGACGATGATGTTCTGATTGGCTGGGATGTCAAGCTCTTTTAGAATTGGGAAAACCGTTTCGTAAAAATCAGTGTAGCCGTCGTCGAAGGTGAAAACCATCAGTGGCTTTTTACTCGGGCCATGCTTCAATAGGTAAGCTGCCTCGAGAAAAGTGCAAAGCTCGAAGCGCTCCTTGAAGAATTCACAATAACCGCGAAACTCTGCTGGGGTCATCATGAGGTCTCGCTCTTCTTGGGAAGCGGCGGCCTGATTTGAAACATGATGGAACATCAAAATCACGAGACGCGGAGAGTTTTGATATTTTTGTCGGCGAGTTTTAGAGATGGCCGAAAGCGGCCGGGCGATTTTACTCGCAGTTTTTGAGACTAAATCTCTTTTGCGGCCCATTATTTTTGCGCCTCCCAATAATTTTTGACGGTTTCTTTCAGAGTGTCATGACCGAGAGCATGGAGTACCGAGGCATAAGTCTTTTCGAGATATCTTTTAACCTCGCCGACGAGATAGAGCGAGCCTGTGACGACGAGGCCGATGCCCTCTTTTTCGGCGGTATCTAGGGCGGTTTTGATAGCAGTTTCATAATTTTCGATGGTTTCAGATTTATGAAAAGCGGCTTTGGCACGAGGGAGGTCGGCGGCCTTAAAATCGCCAGGCTTGGTCAAAATGATTTTGCTGAAGTGGCCTCTGATAGCCTCGGCCATTTCTTCGACGCGCTTATTTTTGGCGCAAGCAAAGAGCAGAAGAGGCTGCTTTTCTTTTGCAAAATCAGTGAGACAGGAATCGTAAGTCTTTTGTTTTTTGAGGAGCGTGCGATAGATTTCGAGAGTTTTGATAGTACCTTTTATACTATTTTTAGTATGAGCGCCGTCGAGAACGAGGTAGGGGACTTTAGGATAATTGATTAGCTCTGCACTGGTGTTGATTTCAAAACGGCCAGGGAGAGAGGCTTTTTCGAGGCCGACTCTAACGGCGGTCTCTGATACAGTCGGGATGGCGACTTTTGCGGCGGCGACAGACACGAGAGCATTTAACCCCTGAAAATCCCCGACCAATTTCAAGTCTACGTTTAATTCCTCTACGCGCATCCTGAGATGATTTTCATCATCAAGGAAATAAGTAGTCTGGAGATTTTCCGGGATGAAAATGAGCTCACTGGCTTTTTTCTCTTTGGCTATTTTGCGGAGGGTAGATTTTACACCTTCTTTTTCTTGAGGACCAATAACAACCGGAGTCTTTGGCTTGATAATTCCGGCTTTCTCGGCGGCGATTTTTTCGAGTGTATCGCCAAGAAGCTCAGTATGTTCTAGCTCGATAGTATTGATAACAGAAACTTTTGGTCGGATGACATTGGTAGGGTCATTCTCGCCGCCGGCAAAGACTTCGTAGACGACGAAATCACACTTTGCCTCCCTAAAAACGAGAAAGGCAAAGAGCGTGACGAGTTCAAAATAGGTTAGACTGGGGCTTGCGGCTTTTTCAAGATGTTTATAGCTATCTGGGATTGGCCTGCCAATTTTTTGGAGGCCCGCCTTTAATTTGATGAAGGCTTTTTGATAGACTGCTTCTTTGAACGGCCCGTCTACCTCGGAAATACGGTCGGTAAAATCAGTCAGAGCCGGGGAGCGAAAAAGGCCGACAGTTTCTAAACCGCTCGCCTTGATGATACTGCCGGTCATAGTCACGACACTACCCTTGCCCTTAGAGCCGGTGACGTGGATGCAGGGGATTTCAAGCTCGGGATGGCTAAAATATTCTAAGAGAGGTTGCATAGGCTATACTATCGGTGTCCAACCTTCAAAAGTAAAATTCGAGCCAAAGACAGAAGCTGCGGCAAGCATAGGAGATGGGAGAGTCTCAAGTCTGCGGTTTAGGCGTTTTGCGAGATATTTCATGAAAGATTCTGCGGCAAAGGTCATCTGTTGATATTTCTTTTTATCAATAGCCTCTAGCGGAGAGCCATGGTTTTTATTCTGACGATATTTGACCTCGGTAAAATAAATATGATTTTTTGTCGCGGAAACGATATCAATTTCGTAATATTTAGTCTTATAATTTCGGGCAAGAATTTTATGTCCATGCATTTTTAATTGACTAGCAACAATGATTTCGGCGGCCTGGCCGGCTCTTGAAGTATTGGAAGTTTTTTTGGAGATTTTGATGCCGAGACTGTCAGCGACGGGGCGGACGAAAGTGCGGTGCTCCGGACAGGGGCCTAGCCTTTCTAATGCCGCTCGATGCTTGGTTGTGCCATATCCAACGTGAGAGCTAAAACCATATCCGGGATATTCTTTGGCTACTACGTCTGTCATGTAATCGTCCCTAGCGACTTTAGCAATGATAGAGGCGGCGGAAACCTCCTTGATGAGAAGATCGGCCTTATTAAGATTAGAGGTCATATTGCCGAGCGGTGTATCATGAAGAAAGTTTTCAGGGCCATCAATAACGACTTCGCTGACCGGGAATTTTTTGGGGATACGGGTCGAGCCATTATAATCAACATAGCTGGTAGCGTTACGTACGCCAGCGTTTTTTAAGCACTCTGCGACCGCCCGTCTAGCAGCGGTGCGCAACCCGGCGGCGAGCCCTATTTCGTTTAGCTCCTCGATGTAAACCCAACCCAGCCCCGTAGCAAAAGCTTGGGCATAGATTTCTGGAGCCAGGATTTCGCGGCGGCGCTTGGTAAGTTTTTTAGAATCCGTAAGCTGATTACGGAGATGTTCTAAATCTTCTTGATTATCATCAGAACTAGGCGAGTCCAAAATTACTGCGCCCATGACGAGCGGCCCAGCCCAAGGGCCTCGCCCAACTTCGTCTACGCCGAGGAGAGGCACTAGGCCTCCGCTTTAGCTTCTACTTTGGCTTCTTCGGTCACTTCTGTCTTGGCCTCTTCAGCTGAGTTAGTAGCCTCAGCAGCCTCGTCTTTGGTCTCGGTAGGCTCTTCTTCGATAGTCACGTCATTTACTGCGGCGCGGTCAAAATCCTTGCTAGCGAGACGAGCGGATTTACCGGAGCGCCCTCTCAGATAGCTAAGGTTATTTCTGCGAACCTTAGAACGCTTGACAATCTCGATTTTTTCAACCAACGGACTATGAATGAGGAAAGATTTTTCGACGCCCACGCCACTAGCGACCTTGCGGACGGTAATCCGGGCGGTGTGAGAATCCTTGCGGTCCGTACGGATGACGACACCTTCGAAAACCTGAAGACGGAATTTCTCACCTTCTTTAATCTTTTGAGTGACTTTAACGGTATCACCAGAGCGGACATCAACAACAGCTTTTTTCTTCTGCTCTTCACCGATTTTTTGTAAGATAGAAAAACTCATAATTAACCTTTTATTAACACTTGCTAGTTATTTTACCATATTATTCGAAAAAATGGAAGGGGTTTTAATGAGTTTCTGAGGAGTAGACAACGGACCTTGGTGGTTTTGTTTGTAGTTTTTAGGGAAATCATGATATAATTTAAGCATAAGTAATATAAGGAAAATAAATATGGCTAAAAAAGATGTAAAAACCGTAGGAAAGGTCTGGAGAATTTGGCTCGCGATAGCAGTGCCTCTCGGGGGCGGATTCTTGATTTCTCTCTTAACGCAGGATGCGATGGGGAAGTTTAATAGCTTAGAGCAGCCACCGCTCGCGCCGCCGGCTTGGTTATTCCCGGTCGCATGGACGATTCTCTATATCCTGATGGGTCTTGCTAGCTACTTTATCTGGCACCAAGGATATATTTCGCGGAAGAAGATGGACATGGCTATCTCAAAGACCGCTTTATGGATTTATGGAATACAATTAGTATTTAACTTTGCCTGGACCTTGATTTTCTTTAACCTAGGTTGGTACTGGTTTGCTTTTGCAATCCTGATGGTAATGTGGATACTCGAGATTGCTTTGCTCGTATTGTCTCATAAGATTTCGAAAGGCGCGTTTTGGTGCCTACTTCCCTACGTCTTATGGACGACTTTTGCGGCATATCTAAATTTGATGATTGTGATTTTGAACTAATAGCCTAAAGCCAGACTGAATTTAGTCTGGCTTTTTGACTATTTAGTGCAAAGTGGCAGACTTGGGGAGAGTAGTACCCTTCAAGAGAGTTTCGAGCTCTTTTTCTTCGAGAGTTTCTTGCTCAAGAAGAGCGGCGGCGAGGCGATCGAGTGCCTCGAGATTCGCCTTTAGGACGGCCTCGGCGCGCTTGGCAGCCTCGTCGGAGAGGGTTTTGATTTCCTTATCAATGAGCTCGGCGGTCTTTTCGGAATAGGGCTTGCCGGTGGAGATAGTATAGTAGCCAACTTCTTCGCCCGGGAAGACGAGGTTTCTAGTTTCGGAGCCCATGCCTTCCTCGACAATCATTTCCTTGGCGAGCTCGGCGACATGTTTCAAATCAGAGGAAGCTCCGGTCGTAACATTGTCATCGCCGAAGATAATTTTTTCGGCGATACGGCCGCCCATGGCGCGAGCGAGAACGTCCTTTAGCTCATAAATACTTTTATAACTGCGGTCCTCGGGCGGGAGGAACCAAGTCACACCGCCGGTCTGGCCGCGAGGGATAATTGTGACTTTATGAACCGGGTCGGAATCTGGAAGGACGTGGCCGACGATAGCATGACCAGCCTCGTGATAGGCGGTGACCTTTCTTTCGTAATCATTCATGACCTTGCTCTTTCGCTCCGGGCCGATGGCGACACGCTCAAAAGCCTCGGTCAGATCGGCATTAGTAATCTTTTCATGGTTCTCGCGAGCGGCGCCGATGGCGGCTTCGTTGGCAATATTGGCAAGATCGGCACCAGAGGAGCCGGCGGTTTTGGCAGCGAGAGAGTCGAGATCGAGGTCGCTCGCAACTGGTTTGTTCTTAAAATGTACCTTTAAAATGGCGAGACGGTCTTTTCGCTCTGGGAGGGTGACGTTGACGTGACGGTCAAAACGGCCGGGGCGAAGGAGAGCCTTGTCGAGCATATCAACGCGGTTGGTCGCGGCCATGACGATAACGCCGGAATCATTGTCGAAACCATCCATCTCCACCAAAATCTGGTTTAAGGTCTGCTCATCTTCTCGGCCGGCGCCGCCCCTAGCATCACGCTTATGGGCGACGGCATCAATTTCATCGATAAAGATGATGCTCGGGGCGTTAGACTTGGCCTTTTTAAAGAGGTCACGGACGCGGGAAGCGCCGACGCCAACAAACATCTCGGCAAACTCTGAACCGGAAATACTAAAGAACGGAACATTGGCCTCGCCGGCGACGGCGCGAGCCATGAGGGTCTTTCCTGTCCCCGGAGCGCCAGCGAGCAAGACACCGCGCGGAATCTTTGCGCCGAGCTTTTCATACCTCGATGGGTTTTTAAGGAAATCGACAATCTCGGCCAAATCCTGTTTGGCGGCCTCGTTACCGGCGACATCCTTAAAGGTGACTTTCTTTTTATCCGGGCCATATAATTTGGCTTTGGCTTTGCCAAAACCGAGAGACTCGCGGTTCATAGACTGTGCCTGGCGCATCATATAGAAGAAGAAACCGAAGAGAATTATGGTCGGGACGACGATGATGGCGATATCGAAGAACGAACCCCAGAAATCAGACTGACTTTCATATTCGATGGCCGGATATTTTTCTTGACATTCTTTGAGCTTATCTCCCTCGAGACCTTCGCAGAAGTTTTTTAGCCCCTGCTCATAGAGAGTGCCGGAAGGGTCTTTTCTGGAAGTCTGAGTGGGCTGATCCTTGCCCTTTAAGGTGATTTTTAATTCGCTACCAGAGATGGTGATTTTCTTGATGTCTCCATTCGGGTCATTGGCGCGGGCGATGACGCTAGAAATCGGGACTTCGTCGAGTTTAGTCTTTGGGGATAGAGAATAAGCTAGCCCAACGCAGAGGACGACTAAGATTAAAGTAAAGATAAACCGACGGACGATATTTGAAGTATTTTTTTGCTGGTCGGTGGAATCCTGCTTGCCATGATTATTTTGGCTAGGGGATTTTTTAGTAACATTTGAATTTGGCACTGGGTAAACTCCTTAACTTAATATATTATACCATAGGTTGCTTGATTTTTTGCTGTGTATTTGACATTGTAAAATTGTAGTTCTTTGGACGATTTTTTGAAGGCTTTTTGTGCGGGCTTAGTTCGGTTTTATTTTGGTGAAGGAGCTTCTGCTTGACATATTTTTCTAGTTGTGATATTTACCACATTTGTAAAAAATACCGTAGTCTTTTTCTTTTTGTAGCCGGCTGATAAGATTAGACTACAATTATTAAATTTAAATAAATGGAGGCAAAATGGCTAAAAAACATAACAATATTTTTATCACTTTAACGGCTGCGTTTCTAATGGCAGTAGTAGGGACGGTGGGAATATTTTCGGCAGGAACGGCGAGTGCGGAGTCGGGAACGTGGAAAGTATTAGCAATCGATGGGAGTAGTGCAGACACGATTTACGTGACGCAGGGCAAGCAAATGTTAAAAGTTCGGATGATTGGAATCGATGCGCCGGAGGCAACCTCGCGGGCGAACACCAAAAAGGGATGCTATGGGAGTCAAGCAAAGACCGTCGTGAAAAAATTGGCGCTCGGCAAGAACGTCCGGCTAGTGGCCGATCCGAATGTACCGGATAAATATACGGACGGAGCTTTGATGCGCTATGTATATACTCCGGAGGGATGGGATGTCGGGGCGTCGATGATTAATAGCGGCGCGGCAAAGGAATATACATACTCGCGCAAGACCTATACTTATCGCTCGTGGTACCGGAAGCTAAAAACTGATGCGTATAATGCCAACAGAGGGATGTGGAACAAGAAAATCTGCTCGATGAATAGATAGGGAGCATGGCTCAGTCTCGGTGCGTTGGGACAGACGGCGCGCCGGGGCTAGCCATTATAGGGGTGATATGATATAATGATTTTTGTCGGGGGTTGGCGCAGTGGTAG
>CAZMIW010000019.1:0-12009 GCA_964566585.1 uncultured Candidatus Saccharibacteria bacterium
GGCACTTCCGCTCAATTGATGGCTAAAGAGAACGGCTACGCCACTCTTAAAATGCCATCTGGCGAGATGCGCCAGGTCTTGCTCTCTTGCGAGGCTAGCATCGGCGTCGTTGGCAATGAACAGCATCAGAACGTCAAAATCGGTTCCGCCGGCCGGACTCGTCGCAAGGGCATCCGCCCGACCGTCCGCGGTGTTGTGATGAACGCTACCGACCACCCTCATGGTGGTGGTGACGGCGGTCGTCATGGCTCAGGTAAAGCTCCTCGCACTCCTTGGGGCCAGCTTACCCTCGGATACCGCACCCGTCATAATAAGCAAACTAATAAATACATCGTGCGCAGTCGCCACGAAGGAAAGAGGAAATAGTATATGTCACGAAGTCTGAAAAAAGGGCCTTTTGTCGACTATAAGCTCGAGAAAAAGATTAAAGCCCTCTCCTCCGAAGATCGCACCGTCGTCAAAACTTGGGCGCGCTGCTCCACTATCTCTCCAGAGATGGTCGGTCGCACCATCGCCGTCCACAACGGCAAGGTTCATGTTCCGGTCTTCATTAGTGAGAATATGGTCGGTCATAAACTCGGCGAGTTTGCCCCGACCCGTAAGTTTAAGCGCCATGGCGGCAAGAAGGCCGCTGAGGCTGCCGCCGCGAAAGGAGATAACTAATGGAAAAGACTCATTTCGCACACGCCTACATCAAGGGCGTAGATAGCCAACCGAGAAAGACTAGTGTTGTTGCTAGCCTCGCTCGCGACCGCTACGTCCAAGATGCGCTCGTCATTTTAGAAAACACCCCGCGCCGCGCCGCTCGGGCAGTCAAAAAGGCAATTGAGTCCGCCAATGCAAACCTTTTGCAAACTGGCGTTTCGATTGACCCTAAGACCATCCGCATCGCTCGCATCTCCGTTACCGCTGGTACTCGGATGCGCCGCTATGTTCCAGCTTCTCGCGGTCGCGCCCTCCCGTATGAAAAGGTCTCGTCCAACATCTTTGTCGAGGTTGCTGGCGAAGAAAAAGTAAAGAAAGATAAGGAGAAGAAATAATGGGACAAAAAGTAAACCCCGTCTCCTATCGTCTTCAAGCCAGCAAGGATTGGTCCTCGAAATGGTTTGTCAAGAAGGCCGATTTTAAAACTTGCCTCGTAGAAGACGCAAAAATTAGAGAGACGATTGAAAAGCGTTTTGAAAGTCGCCCGACGATTGCTAAAATCAATATCGAGCGCTCTTCAAACCTTATTACCATCACTATCTTGACCGCCAAGGCCGGGGCCGTGATTGGTAAGCAAGGCGCTGGCATCAACGAGCTGAAAAAAGACTTAGAGAAATTCACTTCTCTCCCAGTTCGTCTCAATGTCGAAGAAGTTAAAAAGCCGGAGCTCTCCGCTAAATTGGTTGCCGAAAACATCGGCTTCCAGCTCGGCAAGCGTATGAATTTCCGCCGTGCTGTCAAAATGGCTTGCCAGTCTACTATGACCGCCGGCGCCAAAGGTGTTCGTATCGAGGTTTCCGGTCGTCTCAACGGCGCTGAAATGTCTCGCCGCGAAAAGTTTATCGAGGGCTCTGTTCCTCTACATACTCTCCGCGCCGACATTGACTTCTACTGTCATCACGCGCCAACTACCGCCGGTATCGTCGGTGTAAAGGTCTGGATTTATAAGGGGGAGAAATAATTATGGCAATTTTACTTCCAAAGAAAACCGCCCACCGCAAGGTTCGTATTGGCAAGAACAATGGCGTTGCCACTCGTTGCAACTATGTTGCCTTCGGTGATTGGGGTCTTATGTCCCTCGACAACGAGCGTGTCAATTCCCGCCAAATCGAGGCTGCCCGTCAGGCGATTACCCGTTATATTAAGCGTGGTGGTAAAATCTGGATTCGGATTTTCCCTCACACCCCTGTTACTAAGAAACCGCTCGATGTGAAGATGGGCGGAGGTAAGGGCGAACCACAGTTCTTCGTCGCCAAGGTCAAGGCTGGGACAGTCATGTTCGAGCTCGCCGATGTGACCGAAGAGCAGGCCAAGGAGGCCCTTCGCCTTGCCTCGCACAAACTTCCCGTCCGTTGCAAAATAATTAAGAAGGAGGAGTTCTAATGGCTCAGAAGATTATTGGGGTCGTTTCCTCGGACAAGCGCGACAAGACCATCACCGTCACCGTCGCCAGCCGTGAGACTCACCCTCTCTATCGCAAGCAGTACACGAAGACTCGTAAATATACTGCCCATGATGAGAAAAATGAAGCTGCCGCCGGCGACCGCGTCGAAATAGAGGCCTGCCGCCCATACAGCAAAACCGTATCTTATAATCTTGTCCGCATTATCGAAAAAGGCAAGGGTAAGATTGAACTAAAAGAAGAGGAAGTCATTCCTGAGAAGGAGGCTAGTATGACCGAACAACGAAGCGAAGATGCCGAAACACAGAGTGTTTCGCCATCGAGCGAGGCAGTTCGGACAGCTCGAAACTCCGAAGGAGGCAGAGTATGATCCAACAGGAAACTAGATTAAAGGTTGCCGATAACAGCGGCGCCAAGGAGCTTGGCGTCATCCGCGTTCTCGGCGGCACTCGCGCGCGTTATGCTCGTGTCGGTGACATCGTCACCGCTAGCGTTAAAGATGCCTCCCCGACCGGTGGCGTCAAGAAAAAAGCCGTTGTCCGCGCCGTCATCGTCCGCACTCGCGGCCAGATTCGCCGCCCAGATGGCTCGACTATCCGCTTCGACGACAACGCCGCCGTTCTCGTCAACGACGACAAGACCCCACGCGGCACGCGTGTCTTCGGCCCGGTCCCGAGAGAGCTTCGTGACCTCGGCTTTAGCAAGATTATCAGCTTAGCTCCGGAGGTACTCTAATATGGCACAGCATCTAAAGACAGGCGACACCGTTAAAATCATCGCCGGAGACAACAAGGGCAAAACCGCAAAAATCGTCAAGATGGACCGCGAAAATCATAAAGCTATGCTAGAGGGTATCGGCGTCATTGAGCGCCACATCGGCAAAACTGCCTACAATCCTCAGGGCGGCAAGAAAAGCGTCCATGTTGGCATCGACCTCTCGAATCTAAAGAAGGAGGGTAAATAATTATGACAGAAACTAAATACATTCCAAGATTAAAAGAAGAATATAACAAGACCATCAAGAAGAATCTTCAAAAAGAGCTAAAACTTGAGAATATCAACCAAGTTCCGGAGCTCGAGAAGGTCATCGTCTCCTCTGGTGTCGGCAAAAAGCGCGAGGACAAGCGCTTCACCGAGACCGTCGATTTGACCTTGACCAAGATTACCGGCCAAAAGACCACTTCTCGTCTTGCCAAAAAGTCCATCGCGACTTTCAAGATTAGAAAAGGTATGGGCGCCCCCATCGGCTATCTCGTGACACTTCGGAATGACAAGATGTACGAGTTTGTCGATCGCTTGATTAATATCGCCCTTCCTCACGTCCGCGATTTTCATGGCGTTTCAAGAAATTCGTTCGACAAACAGGGAAATTACAGCCTTGGGCTGAAGGAACAGACCGTCTTCCCAGAGATTACCTTTGAGGATGCCGGCGTTCTCCATGGCCTAGAAGTTACATTTATTATTAAAAATGGTTCAAAAGAAGGGAGCTTAGAATTGCTTAAAGCCTTTGGTATGCCGTTTGAAAAAGGAAAGGAGGAAAAGTAATATGGCAAAAACCTCAGC
Source organism: uncultured Candidatus Saccharibacteria bacterium (assembly GCA_964566585.1). GTDB lineage: Bacteria > Patescibacteriota > Saccharimonadia > Saccharimonadales > Saccharimonadaceae > Nanosyncoccus. The sequence continues at coordinate 3,671 of CAZMIW010000019.1, forward strand.
TGTCCTCCGTGACCAAAAGCGGCAAAAAATGTATGAAAAATATAAAGCGAAGCGCGCTGCTCTAAAGGCCGCTGGCGATCTCGAGGGGCTTCAGAAGCTCCCGCGAAACAGTAGCCCGACGCGTCTTAAGAATCGCGACCTCCTCGATGGTCGCCCGCGCGGATACATGCGCCGCTTCGGATTGTCTCGTATTAACTTCCGTGAAAAAGCCAGTAAGGGCGAAATTCCCGGTGTAACAAAGAGTAGCTGGTAAGGAGAAAGGAGAAATATGTCATTACAATCTACAGACCAAATCGCCGACCTCTTGACCCGCATTCGTAATGCGATGATGGTAGGCAAAACCGAAATCTGGGTCCCGACTTCCCGGCTCAAAGTCGCGGTAGTTGACGGGCTCAAAAAATCCGGTTATCTAAAGGATTACAACCTTGAGAAGTCCACTCCGCGTGACATCCTTCATGTCGTCATCTGCGAAAAGGGCAAAAACCCGACCATCACCGAAATCGAGAAGGTTAGTAAACCCGGCCGCCGCATCTATGCCGGCGTAAACGAAATCCCGACCGTCAAATCCGGCCGCGGCATCGTCCTCCTCTCGACTTCGAAGGGGATTATGACCGGCCAAGAGGCTAAGAAGGCCCGCTTGGGCGGCGAGATTTTAGTCAAAGTGTATTAATATTATATTACTGTTGACTTTTATAACTCCTTATGCTATAATAGAACGCATAAGGAGTTTTAATTGTGGGAGATACCAATATCAAAGAGTTTTTAACCTATCTAAAGAAATACATCCCTATCTTCTTTTTGGTAGTTGCAATTGCTTTAATCGGCACTTTCTTTTATGATAAAAAGATTAAAACCCCTGTTTATTCTTCGACTGCAAAGGTAGTGCTCGTCCAACAAAATGAAAACGCCACTACATCAACTTCTGCAGCATTAAATGATTATACTGTAAACCAAAAGCTTACTAGTACTTATACTGAGATTGCAAAATCTGAGCTGGTTTTAAATCAGGCCATCGAAAGCCTAAATTTAAATACTACGGCCAAAGATTTAAGCAAAAATCTCACTGTCACCCCTGTCGAAGGCACGACCATTTTGACTATTTCAGTTAAAAACGAAAACGCAGAACAGGCTTCGAGAATCGCTAATAAGATTGCCGAGGTCTTTACGAAGGAAATTACCGAGATTTATAAGCTCGACAATGTCTCCCTACTTGACGAGGCCAAGGTTAATAGCGCCCCGGTTAATAATACTTTAACTCGCGATTTAATTATCGCCGGCTTCCTCGCCGTCTTTGGTGTTGCCGCGCTTGCCTTCTTGATTTTCTGCCTTGATGATACGGTCAAGCATGGTCAAGATATTGAAAATACCCTTGGTATCCCTGTGGCTGGTAAAATTATTGATGGCCAGACTAAAAAGCACAAGAAATCAACCAAGCGCAATGTCTCTAAACTAATTTCAGATGAACTAGTAGTCGAAGACCAACCAAAATCAGTGGTCTCGGAAAGCATTAAGAATCTCCGCACCAACCTCCAGTTTACTTCGGTCGACCAGGATTTAAAGACTATTCTCTTGACTTCCTCTAACGCCTCCGAAGGTAAATCTTACATCGCCGCAAACCTCGCCGTCTCTTTCGTCCAGGCCGACAAGCGCGTACTTATCGTCGACTGTGACCTCAGGAAGGGCCGAGTCCATAAAATCTTTGGCTTGCCGAACACCTATGGCCTCTCTAACCTCTTAGCGGACGATTTGAATAATACCTATCGCTATATCCAAAAGACCAATATCAAGGGCCTCGATGTCCTCACCCGCGGCACTTACCCGCCGAATCCGTCTGAGCTCCTGTCCTCAAAGAAAAACGCTGCTCTGATTGACCGACTAAAAAGTCAATATGACATCATTATCTTTGACGGTACCCCGTCTAATGGCCTTGCCGATTCTATCGTCATGTCCACTCTTGCCGACCAAGTCCTTATCGTCGCGCATGATTCCGTAACCAAGACTCAGGCCCTCGTCGAGACCAAAGCTTCTCTTGACAAGGTCAATGCAAAAATTGCCGGCGTAGTCCTAAACCGCGTCAGCCGCAAGGGCAACGGCCATTATTACTACTATTATTACGGAGATAAGAAGCATGATAGATCTTCATAACCATTGCCTCCCCGGCGTCGATGATGGCTCTAGGACTTTTGAAGAGAGCCTAGAAATCATCCGCGGCCTAAAGGAGCAGGGCATTACTGAGATTTATCTTACTCCTCACTATATCAATGGCACCGCACAAGATTCACCCCGATTTGAAAACACCAATCGTTACAATTTTCTCCGGGCTAGCGCTCGCCACGAGCGTCTGGGAGTTACCTTTCATCTTGGCAACGAGATTTATATCGACCCTAATATCGAAAAACTAATTCGCTTCGGTAAGATTAAATCTCTTGGCGAGACCGGTTATCTTTTAATCGAGCTTCCGATGTCCGGCGAATATCCGGACTATGAAGGTATCTTTCTTCAGCTCCTTCAGGACGGTTACAAAGTCCTCCTCGCCCATCCGGAGCGCTACCTCGCCTTTCAAAAAGATTACAGCCGCATCTTGGAATTAAATTCCCTCGGGGTTCTCTTCCAATGCAACCTTGGCAGCCTCATCGACCAATACGGTAAAGACGCTAGAAAAACCTTGATAAAAATGATTAAAGACGACCTCGTTTTTGGCTTCGGCACCGATATCCATCGCGTTCGCGATTTTGACGAAGTCAAAAAAGCCATCGCCATTTTAGAGAAATATTATGGTGATGACCTTGAAAAAGTCTTAAATCCTAATCTTTCTTAGTTTCGACCTTCTTTGGCGCTGGCTTTGCCTCGCCTCTTTCGCACACCTTTCTCCGGATGTCGGTAGTATTGGTCCAAATCCCGACTAGCATCATTACGAATTCATAAGCTACTCTCACCATCAAGTTTCCGAATACTAGCACAAGCAATCCGTATAGCGGCGCATAGCTAAAGCCTTGGAACATCATCCAGATTGAAGTAATCGAAAGCGACACCGCCGAAAAGATGTAGAAGAATTTAATCAGCCCATCGATAATAATCGAGCGGAAGTTCAAAAACTCGTGCAATCTCGCAAGAAAGCTGCCTTCCGGCTTATTTTTCATCTTGACGAACAAGAAGAACGTCAAAATCGCCGCCGCTAACGAAACAATCAGAATGATAAGCGCCGTAACGTCATTCATCTGTAACGTTGTAGTAGAAGTGGTAGTAGTATCTGCTACCGGATCATAATATGTGTATGTATTATACATTTTAGCTCCTTTTTAATAATTTCATTATACAGCGTAAATTCGCTCATGTCAATAAAATCCCTTGCAAAAAATCTTTATATATGCTAAAATAACAAAGATATTATTTAACAAAGGGAAAGATATGAGTCGTATCGGAAAACTACCTGTAGACATCCCTTCAGGTGTGACAATTACGGTCGGCGACGAGGAAATCACCGTTGCTGGCCCGAAAGGCACCCTCAAGGTCCCTGTCCAGGAGAACACCTCGACTAAGGTCGAGGACAACAAAATCATCGTGACCCGTAAGGACGACGAGCCTAAGTCAAAGGCTTGGCATGGTCTCCAGCGCGCGCTCTTAAACAACGCCGTCAAAGGGGTTACAACCGGCTTCGAAAAGAAGTTGGAAATTAACGGTGTCGGTTTCCGCCTCAGTGGCGGCCCGAAAGAGATTGAGATGGCCCTTGGGTTTTCTCACCCTGTTAAATACACCGCGCCGGATGGCGTCGAGCTAAAGACTAACAAGATGGAGATTACCGTTTCGGGTATCGACAAACAGCTTGTTGGTCAGGTCGCCGCAGAAATCCGGAGTCTCAAGAAGCCAGAGCCTTACAAGGGTAAAGGTATCAAATATGTTGATGAGGTCATCGTAAGAAAGGCCGGAAAGGCAGGTAAGAAATAATGGAAGCTATCTATCGTAAAAATCGCACTCGTGCCAAAATTCATGGCACCGCGGAGCGTCCTCGCCTCTCTGTACATATTAGCAATATGCACATCACTGCACAGATTATAGATGATGACGCAAAAAAGACCTTAGTTTATGCTACTACTGTCGGTAGCAAATTAAAAGGTACCATGACCGAAAAGGCCGCGAGCATTGGCGCAGAAATTGGTAAGAAAGCCAAGGCTGCAAAGATTAAAGCCGTCGTTTTCGATCGTGGTTCAAAAGCTTATGCTGGTCGGATGTCCGCCCTCGCTGACGCCGCCCGCAAGGAAGGATTGGAGTTTTAATTATGCCCGAAAATACTAAAAAAGCCCCAAAGGTTATCAATAAATCTGGTACCTTAAAGATGACCGACGAAGTCGCCGAGAAAAAGCAGACTCGCGACATCGGTGGTCGCCCGATGGAGCGCCGTCGCCGCCGCGATCGTGGCCGCCGAGACGATGCTCCAAAGGAGTTTGACGAAGTAACAATTAACATTGACCGCGTTTCGCGCACTGTTGCTGGCGGTCGCCGGATGCGTTTCAAGGCCCTCGTTGTTATCGGCAATCACAAGAATAAAGTTGGTATCGGCGTCGCTAAAGGAAATGACGTTACTACCGCCGTCCAAAAGGCGACTTCAAAGGCTCGGAAAAATCTCATTACCTTTAATATGGATAAAGAGACTATTTGCCACGAAGTCGAGACTAAGGTCACCGGCGCTAACGTTCTCATGAAGCCTGCCGCCCCCGGTACCGGTATTATTGCCGGCGGCGTCGTCCGCTCCATCATCGGTTTGACCGGCGTTAAAAACCTTATTTCTAAGAGTCTCGGCTCCACTAATAAAGTCAACATCGCCTACGCCGTCATTGAAGGCTTAAAAGCCCAAGTTCCTCGCGCCGAGTGGGAAACCACTAAGACTAAAGGTGCTAAGGCCAAAAAAGCCCCTGTGAAAAAGGAGACTAAATAATGAAATATAACGATTTACAAGTAAATAAGAATACTCGCCCGTCCAGAAAGGGTCGCGGTATTTCGGCCGGGCAGGGAAAGACCGCCGGTCGCGGTACTAAGGGTCAAAAGGCTCGTACCGGCCACAGCAAAATGCCGGCCGGCTTCATGGGCGGCCAGCGTGCCATCATGCAGGCTGTACCAAAGCTTAAAGGCTTCAAGTCTTTGCATCCTAAAGCTGAGGTCGTCTATACTGATCGTCTCAACGAACTAAGCGGCGACATTGATAACTTTGCGCTTTATGAAGCCTCTCTAATCAAGAGCCCGTATCATAAGGTTAAAGTCATCACTCGCGGCGAACTAACCGCCAAGATTAATTTGAAGACTCAGTTTGCCTCTAAAACCGCAATCGAAGCCCTCAAAAAAGCCGGCGGCAAATTCGAAAAGGCTCCGGTACCGTCTCGCAAAACTCGCGAAGACAGCCGAAAAGGCAGCAAATAATCGCCAAAAATAGCCTTGAAAGAGGCTATTTTTTGTGCTAGAATAGAATAAGTTTACAGAAGGTTAATTATGCATTTTAAGACTATACTGAAATCTTTCAAGAATAAAACCATGCTCAGGCGGATTTTAATCGTCCTTGGTATTTTGGTAGCTTATCGGCTACTTGCCCATATCCCGGTTCCTCTTGGCGACGCCTCTACCTTCAAACAGGCCGTTGATAACCTTCTCACTAAGTCTGACTTTGGCAACTTCCTTAATCTCGTTTCTGGCGGTGGCTTGACTAATTTTGCCATTATCCTCGTTGGTCTTTCTCCATACATTACCGCCTCTATCGTCGTCCAGCTCATCACTAAGGCCGTTCCGCGTCTCGAGGAGCTCTCTGAGGACGGTGAGTCCGGCCGTAGAAAAATTAATCAGTGGACCCGTATCTTGACCGTCCCGCTCGCCATTATTCAGTCTATTGCCTATATCTTTATCCTTTATCAGACTACCATCGCTAGCAATTCCGCCACTGCAACTACCTTATCTGGCCATGAATGGTTCCTTGCCGTTACGGCCATGACCGCCGGCTCGCTTATCTTAATGTGGCTCGGCGAGCTCATTACCGAGCAAGGCATCGGTAATGGCATCAGCACGATTATCTTCTGCTCGATTATTGCCCAACTCCCGGCTACCGTCGCGAGTCTCGGCTCCGCCCTCTTTGATGGCTCTACCATGAACCTCTTTGGCTGGCTCGAGCTTCCGGTTAACCCGACAGTCTTCTGGGTCTTAGTCGGTTTCGTTATCGCGCTGATTGTCGTAATTTACTTCCTTGTCAAGCTAAACGAGGCCCAACGCATCATCACGATTAACTATGCTAAACGTGTTCATGGTAACAGTGCCTATGGTGGGATAAAGAGCATTTTGCCGCTTAAATTAATCACCGCCGGCGTCATCCCGGTCATCTTCGCAACGAGCTTCCTTGCTCTCCCGGCTCTCCTTGGTCAATTGATTCAGGCTATAAATCCCGGCAACGAATTTGGCATTAGCCTCGTTAACACCTTTACCGCTCCTTCCGCCAACAACTTCGCCACTCAATATCCGGATGGCATCACCGCCCAGTGGTTCCTCTATCCGGCGATGTATTTCGTCCTCGTCATCCTCTTTACCTATTTCTATACCTCCATCGTCTTCAACACCAAAGAAATCGCCGACAACCTCCAAAAGCAAGGCGGCTTTATCGAGGGCGTTCGCCCTGGCGCGACCACTGCAAAATATCTAAGCAAGGTCATGAATCGGCTCAATCTCTTTGGCGCACTTTCGCTCGGTCTTATCGCTATGCTCCCGTTCATCACTGATTATATCTTCATCGTCACTATGGGCGCTCCGATTGGCCTCTCTATCTCCGGTACCGGGCTCCTCATCATCGTCACTGTCGCTCTCGAAAATCTTCGCCAGATTGACTCGCGTGCACTCATGATTACTTACGATGAATATAAATAACAAAATTATAGGATGGGCAAATGTTTAAGAAAAAAAGATTAGACGGGGTAAATGAAAAACCGGGGTTTCGCAGTCCAGAGTCCGATAAACTCCTTATTAAAAGGTCTAAAATCCGCGTCCTTGTCCCTAAAATCATCTTGGGCCTAGCTATCCTTTTCTTCATTGTCTTCTTCCTCCGGGTCTGGATTTGGGAAAGTAATTATTATAAAGAAAAAGAGGGTAGCACTCGCGCCGTCGCCGAGACAGTTCAGGTCCCGACCGAGCAAAACGTCGACGAAACCGAGGTCTCCGACGCCGAGCGTAGCGATTATACCGTCGCCGCCGATGCCCCGCGCTTTCTCACTATCGAAAAACTCGGTATTTACAATGCTCGCATCTTACCGATGGGTGTCACCGCTGATGGTGCCATGGACGTACCAAACAATATCTTTGATGTCGGTTGGTATACCGGCTCGAGCAAGCCAGGAGAGGGTGGCACTATGGTCATCGACGGCCATAACGGCGGCCCCAATATCCATGGCGTCTTTAAAGAACTTCCGAATCTAACTAAGGGCGACAAAATCAAAGTCGAGCGCGGAGACGGCCGTATCTTCAACTACGAAGTCGTCGAAAACGTCGAAATTCCGCTCGCAAACGCTAATGCCTACATGGAAACCGCCTTCACTACTCCCGAAGAAGGTAAAGAATCCGTCACTCTCATCTCCTGTACCGGTGAATGGTCTCAGGTTCAATACACCTATCTCTCCCGCCAATTTACCCGCGCAATTTTGCAAAAATAGTCTTGTAAAGCCAGAAAATATCTGATATAATAGAGTAGTAATTTATGGCTAGTCAAAAGGAAGTAATTAAACTTACAGGTAAAGTTGTTGAGGCTTTGCCCAATACCCAATTTCGAGTTGAGCTCGAAAATGGCCATATTATTATTGCGCACATGAGCGGTAAAATGCGTCAGCATTACATCCGTTTAGTGCCGGGAGACAAGGTGGATGTGGAGTTGACCCCTTATGATCTCTCGAAAGGCCGGATCAGTTTCCGCCGCAAATAGACTCCGAATAATATTAATCACTCGCTTGAATGATTACAATGTCGCCTGGATATCGCAATTCCAAGGAAGAGTGGTCTTGAGAATTTACCATCTTCTCGAGAATAGTCTTCTTTAGACGAAGGCACATAAAAAATCAGTGGAAGCGAATTAAGAAAGGAGAAAAATAGCACTTATGAAAGTACGTGCAAGTGTCAAAAAGATCTCCCCGGATGACATCATTGTCCGCCGTAAAGGCGTTCTACGTGTCATTAATAAGAAAAAACCTAAGAATAAGCAAAGGCAGGGTTAAGTATGGCAAGAATTGCAAGTATCGTTATCCCTTCCGAAAAACAGGTCTGGATTGCCCTGACCTATGTTTACGGAATCGGACGAACCACTAGTAGAGCCATCCTTGCGGAGG
>CAZMIW010000020.1:0-3706 GCA_964566585.1 uncultured Candidatus Saccharibacteria bacterium
ACTCCTGACCTCGGCAATGCGAATGCCGCGCTCTATCAGCTGAGCTAACGCCCCAAGTGGCAGGGGCGAACCCGACAACTTGAACAAAGCGGACCCGCCCATCTCGTTTTTCAACGGGAACTACTGGTCTTCTGCCACTTACCATTATAGCACAAAAATCCCCCGCATAAAAGGGGGATTTTTGGGAAGGTGCGTTTGCTTAGGCCTTCAAAATCTTTTTGTCATATTTTGCAGAGCCAAAGCCAAGAATAAGTAAGAAGATCGGCTGTAGGAAAATAAGCCCGACCGCAAAGCCTCCGCCCTTACCAAAGGCCTTCGCAAGGCGAATCGCAAAGCGGATGCCAATATAGATAGAAATTACGCAAGCAATCAACGTAGTGATAATCACCCATCCGTTAGTCAAAACGTCCTCCGGAAGCTCCGCACTCGTACTATTCAGATAAGCGTCCAAGCGATCGCCGAGCGCAACGCAGAGGGCAATACTACAGGCAAGGCTTGACAAGACTTGCCAAAGAATCCATAGCGGGGAAATACCCACCATCTTATAAGCGCAATATAAATTATAAATCGGAATTAAAGATTTCCATCCTTTAATTCCAGCTTTGGTAAAGATTTTCCAAAGCGCGATTACGACAAAGATGTAGAACACCATTATCGAAATCATAAGGGTCCCTAGCATCCCGCCGGCAAAAGCGGCCTCTTTCGGGGTGAGGTTGTCCCAAGTTAATGTTGAGTTCATCGCAGTTTTACTCCGTTTAGTTTATTATATCTCCATTGTAGCATAAGCAGAATTTTTTGGCAAATTTTATATTTGTAATATTTACACTAGACTTTTCAGAGAAAATGTAGTATAATGGCGCCTATGAAGAAGGTCTCAGAGTTAATTGTTAAGCACAGGGCTTTAATTTTAATTGTAACTTTGCTCTTAATGATACCGTCCTTTTTTGGGATGCTTGCGACGAGAGTAAATTATGATATGCTGACTTATTTGCCTAAAAATATGGACACCATGGTCGGTCAAGACGAGCTCTTAAAAGAGTTCGGCAAAGGCGCATTCTCAATGGTTATGTTCGAGGGGATGCCGGAGAACGAGGTGGCCAAGGCGCGCGACGAAATCGCAGCCATCCCTCATGTCGAAAATGCCTTGTGGTATTCTTCTCTTGGCGATATGTCCGCCGCTATCCCGATGGAAATCCTGCCGAGCGAGCTTTATTCCGCCTTCAATTCCGATGACGCGACCATGATGCTCGTGTTTTACGACAGCTCGACTTCCGCAGACGAAACCTTAGAGGCAGTCCTAAAAATTAAACAAGTTGCCTCTGGGCGGGCCATGGTGGCGGGGATGTCGGCCCTAGTGACCGATCTAAAAGATTTAGTCGAACACGAGGAAATAATTTACGTCGGCCTCGCCGCCGGTCTCGCCCTACTTGCGATGATGATTTTCCTCGATAACTGGCTAATTCCTTTTGTATTCCTCGGCTCGGTCGGGATGATGATTTTGCTAAATCTCGGAACCAACATCATCTTTGGCGAAGTCTCGTTTATTACTAAGGCTCTCGCTGCAGTTTTACAGCTCGCCGTAACCATGGACTATTCGATTTTCCTTTGGCACTCTTACAATGAAGAAAAGCGCTCTGAGAAAAACAACGAAAAGGCCATGGCGCGGGCAATTTCAAAGACCTTTACGTCTGTCGCCGGTAGTTCTGTGACGACGGTCGCCGGGTTTGTGGCACTCTGTTTCATGTCCTATGGACTCGGACTCGACCTCGGTCTCGTCATGGCGAAGGGCGTAGTGCTTGGCGTAATTGGCTGCGTAACGGTCCTGCCGGCGATGGTTTTACTATTCGACAAAGCCTTGTCTAAATTACAACATCGAGCGATTTTACCAAATATGGATAAGTTATCTGCTGGGCTCCTAAAGATTTTCCCAGTGTTTGTTATCGCCTTTGCAGCAATTACAGTGCCTGCATACGTCAATTACAAAGCGACCAATGATGAAGTTTATTACGATCTCGGCTCGTCTTTGCCAGAGAGAATGGACGTAGTAGTAGCAAATAAGAAATTGTCCGAAGAGTTTCATATGGCCTCGACTCACATGGTACTTTTGCCGTCGTCCGTCTCTGAGGACAAGGCGCGAGAGATGTCCCAAAAAATCCAAGCGACCGACGGAGTTAAATTCGTCCTCGGCCTCGAGTCTCTCATCGGCGAGCGAGTACCAATAGAGTTCTTACCAGAGTCGCTAACCTCGGTTCTCCGGTCTGATAAATGGGGACTTTGGATGGTTGGCTCGAAATATGACACCGGTAGCGACGAGGTCAACAGTCAAATTGACGAGCTAAACAAAATCGTCAAAGACACTAGCCCCGAAGCACTCTTAATCGGTGAGGCTCCAGCCATGAAAGATATGATTCAGATGATGGGGCATGATTTCGAGGTGGTAAACATCGTCTCGATCGTTTTGGTCTTCGTCATTATCGCTATTGTAACGAAGAGCGCAATTCTCCCGGTGCTCCTGATTGCTATCATCGAGGTCGCTATCTTTATCAACCTCGGCATTTCCCATCTTCAGGGTGAAAGTTTAGTCTTTATCGCTCCAATTTGTCTCTCGACCATTCAGCTCGGCGCGACGGTCGACTACGCAATTTTGATGACGACCCGCTACAAGACGGAGCGATTAAACGGCAAGGCCAAGCGAGACGCCGTCCGGATTGCCCTCTCAACTTCGACTCCATCCATTATCGTCTCCGGTATGGGGCTGTTTGCGGCGACAATCGGCGTAGCGATTTACTCGGATATCGGGATGATTTCCCAGATTTGTTTGCTCCTTGCCCGCGGTGCCGTCATCTCCATGGCTATGGTCATCTTAGTCCTACCGGCGATGCTGATGCTGTCTGACAAGGTAATTTGTATCACCACAATTGGAATGAAAAAATGTTTATCAGAAAGGAATAAATAAAATGAAAAAATTAGCAGCATACGGGGTGGCAACAGGGGTTCTAGCTCTAGCTAGTGTCGGGATTTTTGCCGGGTTAATGTCTAATTCAGCTCGCGCAGACGAATCCACTCCTGCGCAAGTCTCAGAGCTCTCGGCCAACAGCGATTTAGCCGGACGGCTCATTGACGAAACGGTCTATGTCTTTCTCGGGGCAGACGGCCATGTTAAAAAGACGATTTCTTCAGATTGGACTAAAAATGATCTCGGCGCAGACATCTATACAAAGACCGAGGGGAATGTCTCCGCACCTATTGATGTAAAAATCTCCTATTATCTAGACGGCAAGAAAATCTCCGCTGACGAGCTCCGCGGGCGGACCGGCCATATTAAAATCCGCTATGACTACACCAACACCGAAAGAGTAAACGGAGTTTATATGCCCTATGCTGTGCTCTCTGGAATGATGCTCTCAAATGAAAAGTTCTCGAATATCTCCGTTAAAAATGCCAAGCTCATGAACGATGGCTCTCGCACCACAATTATCGGAGTGGCCCTGCCAGGGATGAAAGAAAACCTAGGTGTAAATATCGACATTCCAGAATACGTAGAGGTCGAGGCGGACGCCAAAGAGTTCAAGATGGAAATGACCGCAACCATCGCAACTTCAAAGATCTTTGCAGAGCTTGATGTTTCCGCCCTAGACTCAGTAGAAGCACTCTCTAGCCAGCTAAACACTCTCGCCTCCTCAATGGCTCAACTCATGGATGGCTC
>CAZMIW010000020.1:3806-11987 GCA_964566585.1 uncultured Candidatus Saccharibacteria bacterium
TCTCTAGCCAGCTAAACACTCTCGCCTCCTCAATGGCTCAACTCATGGATGGCTCCGTCAAGCTCAGAGATGGTCTTGCAACCTTAAATGACGAATCTGGAGCTTTAGCCGATGGAATCAGCCAGCTTCGCGCCGGCTCCCTAAAATTAACTGCCGGAGCGGGCAGCCTTTCCGACGGAATTAAAACAGCGGCCACAGGAGCTGGAAGTTTATCTAACGGCTTAGACTCGGCCTACAACGGTTCAAAGACATTATCTGAAAACATCAACAAGGCAGCCGCCGGCGCAGCCAAAATTGATGCTGGAGTTGGCCAGTTGTCCGATAAAGTTAATGAAATCGCCGCAAAAATCAATAGTCTACAGACTATAGAGCAGACGCTCAGGGCTCGCGCAGAAAATGTCATCCAAGAGGTGCAGACTCGCATCAATGAACTCCTTGCCGAGCACAATTTACCGGAGCTTAGTGATTTACCAGCAATCACTCTTGAGAACATTGAGAGCGCAGTCACGAGAGTAGCAAATGCATTAGCCGGTATTGGTCAGGTTGAAAAAGCCCAGCGCTTAAGCGAGATTGCTAAAAAATTAAATATTTATCAAGATATTAAGAATGATTTAGCAGGAATGAAGCAAGAGCTAGCCAGCTTATCAACCGCACCAGAAGCGATTGCCGAGCTGAAGAAGGGCACATCAGAGCTAGCAAGCGGCCTCAAAACGATGGATGGCGAAGTAAAAACAAACCTAGTCGGTGGGCTCAATCAACTATCGACAGGTGCAAAAAGTCTATCTGACGGGCTCAATACGGCTTACTCTGGTTCAAAGGAGCTCGCAGCAGGAATGGCAAACCTAGATTCCGGTATCGACACTCTATACTCCAATGTGCCCGCTTTGACCTCTGGAGTAGCCCAATTAGCGGATGGCTCTAGCGCCTTATCAGACGGCCTCTCGATGTTTAACGAACAGGGTGTCCAAAGATTAATCTCGCTCTACAATGGTAATGTCCGCGCGCTAGTTAGCCGCATCCAGAGTATCGTAAACACCGCGAAGAATGCTAATCAAAAAATCAAATACATCTACCGCACCGAAGAAATCTAATAAAACTTACTTTAAAAATCAGACCGGGTTTTGCTCGGTCTGATTTTTTAGATTTGCCTAGGCTTTTTAAATTCCCGGTACCGGAAACTTAAGCGCCATCTCTCGCACTTCTTCACGAATCGGCTCAAATTCAGTAGCTAGAGAGCCCAAATCGTCCTCGGACGAAACTTCCTGACAGATCCTTGCCACTTTCTCCATCCACTCGGCAATCTGTTTCATCTCATCCTTGCCCATCCCGCGCGTCGTGATCGCCGGCGTACCAAGGCGCACCCCAGACGGCCGAAACGCCGCCGCCTTGTCCCCCGGCAAAGCATTTGCGTTCAAAGTCAACCCGACCATATCGAGCGCCTTCTCGTAGAGTTTGCCATTAAATCCAAAACTCTTCTCCACGTTGACTAAAATCAGATGATTTTCCGTCCCACCCCCTTGCAAAATAAATCCGCGGCTCATCAGCTCCTCAGCTAGGGTCTTGGCATTCTCTACAATTTTTGCCGCATAATCAGAAAATTCTGGTCTTAAAGCCTCGCCAAAGGCCACCGCTTTTGCCGCGATAATATGCTCTAGCGGCCCGCCTTGCGTCCCCGGAAATACTGCGCGGTCGATTAAAGTCGGGATATTCTCTAGCGTCTTTTCCGGCTTCTTCAGCGGTGAAGAAACTTTGCCCTTTGACAGTATCAATCCACCCCTCGGCCCACGCAAGGTCTTGTGTGTTGTCGTCGTCATCACATGAAAGCCAAAGTCTAGCGGATTCGGATGCACTCCGCCAGCAATCAAGCCAGCCACATGCGCCATATCTGCCATCAGAAGCGCCCCGATTTTCTGCCCGATTTTCGCCACTCGCTCAAAATCCGGGATTTTCATAAACGCCGAATAGCCGACGAGGATAATCTTTGGTTTCTCAGCAAGCGCTAGTCGCTCTAGCTCGTCATAGTCAATATCACCATCCTCTCGGACGCCATAGGCAATAAAGTTCCAAATATGTGCCGAGCGCGTCACCGGCGAGCCATGTGTCAAGTGTCCGCCATGCGCCAGATTCATCGCGAGAATCTTATCCCCAGGCTCGCACCAAGCATAATAAACCGCCTCGTTTGCATTCGCCCCCGAATGTGGCTGGACATTCGCATGGTCCGCATGGAACAGTTTCATCGCCCGATAAATCGCGAGCCTCTCAATCCTATCCACATTGACTTGCCCACCATAGTAACGATAATTCGGCAAAATCTCCTCAGAAATCTCTTTATCAGATTTATCTAAATCATCAAAAGAAGGGTATCCCTCAGAATATTTGTTAGTCAATACAGACCCCATTGCCGAGAGCACTTCACTTGAAACATAATTCTCACTTGGAATTAATTCTAGCCCCTCCTTTTGTCGCATTTTCTCCTGTTCAATCAAATCAAACACATAATCTTTCATAAAATTCTCCTTATTTAAGTTATTTCGAGGGGCTCTCGGCGGAGATGCTATCTGAGGCGCGCATCCATCAACGAAGGAGAGCGCTCTGCCGTGAGGCCCTACTGACGAGTATAAACGACAAAAGAATAAGCTAAATCATTGTCATATCCTTTCTTAACCACTTCGCGCCGAAAGTCCTTGCGATTAAACTCCGGAAAATACACATCCGCCTCCGGAAAATCCGCCTCAATCTCCGTCAAATAAATCTTGTCCGCCATCGAAATAGCTTGCTTATAAATACTCCCACCCCCAATCACAAATAGTTCCTCAGCAGTACCCTTATATTCATCTAGAAAATCAAACAACGAAGAAATCGCTATTACCTCCGGCCGCTCCGCATCAGAGCCACGAAACGCCTTCTTTGCTGCCTCTTGTTCTAAGGCCTTTGCATCCCGCGTTAAAACCACATGCTTTCTCGAAGGTAAAAGCGCTGGCAGGGAACTAAAGGTCTTATGTCCCATCAAAACCGTATGCCCCGAGGTTACCTCGCGAAAACGCTTTAAATCCTCTGGCAATCGCCAGATTAAATCACCATTAAACCCCAGCTCTCCCTCTCTCCCGACCGCTGCAATTAAACTAATCATGCTGAAATCTCCATTTTCAACTTCCCCTGGTGCTCATAATCAAGCAACTTAATATCTCGAAGCTCCCGCGAATGGTCAAATTCGAAGAAATCGTGCACTTCCGGATTTAACCAAAGTTTTGGCGCATCAAACAACTTCCCATCCTGAGCAATTTTCTCATCTCGCCGCCGTAGTTGCTCACGAATTCCGTCCACTTGATTTTCATAAATATGTGCATCGTTCGTAATAAAAGTCATCTTTCCCGGCTTGAGATTTAGACAATGTGCAATCATGCAGAGAAAAGTCGCATATTGTGTAATGTTAAATGGAAGTCCTAGCGGCACATCTGTCGAGCGGGAATTGACGAGCAAATTCACTCGTCCGTTTACGATATTCCACTCATTGCTCCAGACACAGCTCGGCAAGGCCGCCGTCGGGAGATATTCATTCTGCCAAAGCGACAAAACCATCCGCCGGTTCCCGGGGTCGTTCTTTAAAGTCTCAATCAAATCCTGCGTCAGATGATATTTATTCACAATCCAGCCATATGCCGTCCCAATCGTATGCGCAAATTCCTTCCCAAAATGCTTGCCCATATAATCCCCATTTTCATCTATCTCCCATTCATTCCAAATCTTCACCCCCCGCTCCTGTAGCCATCTGACATCATTACTCTGTACCTGCCAAATCCACAACATCTCAAGCACCGCCGCCTTAAAAACCGTAAACTTCGTCGTAAGCACCGGAAACTCTTCAGAGAGGTCAAACTCTAAAATCTGATGAGGCAAACGAATCGTCGCGCTCTCCGTCTCGGCCTGCGCCAGGTGATTTGGCATCGAAGTATTAGAACTCTCTGTCTTATGGGTATAGTTCACCACCTTTTCGCCGTCACGAAGAATTCTCTCGCAAAGATTTAAATATTGCTCATCAAATTTACTCATGTTGCCTCCAACTTATAATACCATTATAACAAATGTGAATTTTTATTAAAACCCTTGATTTTTACTTCCAAAAAGTTTATAATTGACTTGACAGTCTGGATAAGACTATTTTTTATGAAAAATAAGGAGAAGTAATGGCAAAAATTACCCGTATTAAGGCTTCCGACCCGCACGAAAAAAAGCCGCGCGACGAAGAAGCGCCAAAAACTCCGCCGGAGCCAGAGCAAAAGCCCGAGGAGGAAGAGGTCCCGACTTTCTCGGAAAAGAAAGCGAAAGCCCATAAAAAGGCCGCCGAGAAAGAAAAGCGTGCTATCGAAAAGGCCGAGCGCCGAAAAATCAAGCTAGAAGACCAAGATGCTCAAGGTGGCTCTAAGGTAAAGCGTGTGCTGACCGCCCCCTTCCGCTATCTGCGCGACTCTTGGCGTGAAATCCGTCAGGTTCGTTGGCCGAATCGGAAAGCAACCTGGAAAATGGTTTTCGCAATCTTCGTCTATGCAGCGTTATTTATTGCTTTAATAATGCTTCTCGACGTGTTCTTTACATGGTTATTTAATTTAATACTTAAATAGGAGATTTAGAAGTGGCAGTAAACAGATATGATGACAGCTTAGCGTGGTACGCAATTAGTACTTACGCCGGCTATGAAGACAAAGTCGCAGACAGCATTAACCAGCGTGTCGGCGGCGCAGAAATGAAGGGCAAGATTTTCGAGGCCCTCGTCCCGAAGGAAAAGCAAATCGACATTAAAAACGGCAAGCGCCGCGTCATCGACCGCAAAATTTTTCAGGGCTATGTTCTCGTCCAGATGCATCTCTCGGATGAAACTTGGTACATCATCCGGAACACCCCCGGCGTCACCGGCTTTATTGGCACCGGCACCCAGCCGACTCCGGTCTCCGACAAAGAAATCGCCAAGATTAAAAAGCGTATGGAAGTAGAAGATCCAAAGTTCTCGATTAATTACGCTCTCGGTGAAGTCGTCTCGATTACCGACGGCCCATTTAAGGGCTTTGAAGGCACCATTTCCGAGCTCGACTCCGAAAAAGGCAAGCTAAAGGTCATGGTTTCCATGTTCGGCCGCGAGACCCCTGTTGAGCTCGATGCTCTTCAGGTCCAAAAGATTAACTAGACAAATCTAAGAATTTTTGTTATAATAGAAGCGTTACGCACTAATCTAGAAACTTAATATTAATAAGGTATTTTATGTCTGAAACTAAAAAATGTATTGGGAATCTAAAACTCCGCATCCCTGGCGGAAAGGCTACCGCTGGCCCTCCGGTCGGTTCGACCCTCGGTCAATGGGGTCTAAACATGATGGATTTCATCAATCCCTTCAATGAAAAGACCAAAGAGTTCATGGGCAAAAACGTCATTGTCCACATCAAGGTTTACGAAGATCGCACTTTTGACTGGGTCTGCCTCGGTCAGCCGGTCGATGATTTAATCCGCGAAAAGATTAAAATTCAGAAAGGCTCTGGCAAGCCCAATCTTGAGAAAGTTGGCAAAATCTCTCGCGCCGAGCTCGAGGAAATCGCCAAAGTCAAAATGGATCAGCTAAATGCTGTAGACCTCGACGGTGCCGTCAAAATCGTCGCTGGCACTGCCCGTTCCATGGGCGTCGAAGTCGAAGGCTAATCATAAATCCCGTAAGTCTAAAACTTGCGGGATTTTTGTTTTTTTGTTATAATATATCTATTATTAAATAATGTTGGGAGTGCAGATGCACGCTAAGACCACAGAAAGGATTTTATGACTGCTAAAAAAGCAGAAACCGACAAATCTGTCGAACAAGCCGCCAAAGAGGCGGAAAAGGAAATCAAAAACTCTAAAACCGTCGACATCGAGGGCGAGCCGACCGAGGCCCGCAAGACTGAAGACGAAAAAAAGACCGACGAACACTTTGCTAAGTCTGGTAAAAAGTCCAAGAAGCATATCGAAGAAGTAAAGGCCGAAGAAGAGCGTCAGGCTAAAAAGGCCGGGGCTAAAAGCGAGGAGCCCAAGAAAAAGGGCGCCGCTCCTATCGTCCGCCCGAAAATCGAAAGAAGGGGTAAAAAATACCAAGCGGCCGCCAAGCTCGTCGAGAAAGGTAAAATCTACAATCTAAACGAGGCTATCGACCTCGCTATCAAGACCTCTCCGGTCAAATTCGACGCTAGCGTCGAAGCACACGTCCGCCTAAATGTCGACCCGCGCCAAGCCGATCAAAACATCAGGACCACCCTCGTCCTTCCGAACGGCAATGGCAAGACCGTCAAGGTCGCCGTCTTTGCCCCGCTCGACGAGGTCAAAAAGGCTAAGGCCGCTGGTGCCGACATCGCCGAAGACGAAGAGTTTCTAAAACGCCTCGAAAAGGGCACTATTGACTTTGACGTCCTCATCTCTACTCCGGCCTATATGCCGAAGCTCGGTAAGTTCGCTCGCCTCCTTGGCCCGAAAGGCCTCATGCCAAACCCGAAGGCCGGCACCGTCACCACCGATATCGAAAAAGCAGTAAAAGAAGCCAAAGCCGGTAAAGTCGAATATCGCGTCGACAAACAGGCCATCGTCCACATCGGCCTCGGCAAAGTCTCCTTCGGAGCCGATAAGCTCCTCGAGAACGCCAACGCTTTCTTCGACTCCCTCAAGTCTCAAAAACCGGCTTCCGTCAAAGGCGCCTATGCAAAGTCTATCTTTATCACGACTTCTCAAGGCCCCTCTGTCCCGGTCGAGAACTTCCTCGGCTAAATCACAAAACCTCAAAAATCCCCCAAGCTCGGGGGATTTTTGATAACACAATTCACCAACCAATATACATATATTAATAGAACTTGTTTAGAGCGTTCAGATTGGCATTTTCTCGCTCCGAAGCGGGCCTACTCGGCCAGCGAGGAGCGAAAAATGTCAAGATGGATGCTCTAGGCAAGTTCTACCGTTGCGCCGGCCTCTTCGAGGGCCTTCTTCATCGCCTCAGCATCCGCCTTAGCAACTTTCTCCTTGACGGTAGCAGGAGCACCATCAACGATCGCCTTGGCTTCGCCAAGACCGAGACCGGTAGCCTCTTTCACTGCCTTAATCACAGCGATTTTCTGAGCGCCAGCGTCTTTCAAGACGACGTCAAACTCAGTCTTGCCTTCGTCGGCAGCAGCAGCCTCGCCACCAGCAGCCGGAGCAGCCATAGCAACGGCGGCCGCAGCCGGCTCGATGCCATATTCATCTTTAAGAGTGTTTTTAAGTTCGTTAACCTCGAGAACGGTAAGTTTTACCAATTCCTCGGCCAACTTTTTAATATCAGTAGCCATAATAATTTATCCTTTCTTTAATAGTTAGATAAGCGAGCCGAAACTCGCAAATAAAATGCAGATTTAAGCCGTAGCTTTTGCCTCGAGTCCGGAAATAATCCCGGAAAGTCCGCCCGAAAGACCCGAAATCGAGTCTGTAACTGGTGAGAGAAGCTGTGCGACCACCTGAGCAATCAATTCGTTCTTGGACGGCAAAGCCGCAAGCGCCTTGACCTCGGCGACCTCTAGATTCTGGCCCGCATCGTTAAATGCGCCCGAAATCTCTAGCGCCTCGTGAGTCTTTGCAAACTCTGCGAGGATTTTCGCCGGCATCACCTCATCGCTATCAGAAACCGCATAAAGCAACTGCCCTGAAAGCCCAGAGGTATCGGTGTCTTTATAGACGGCAATCTCACCCATCGCGACGCGCACCAAGCGGTTTTTCACCACCTTGATTTTTACGCCGTTCTCGCGAGCCGCCTTTCTTAGCTCCTGTAGCTCCGCAACGGTTAGTCCCTGATATTTCGCAAAGACTGTCATCTTCGAGCTAGAGAGTAGCTCCGTCAAATCTGCAACTAAAGTCTGTTTTTTATCCTTAGAAATAGCCATTTTACTTCCTTTAATTGCTTAAATTCTAATTTTAGCCCCGCCAAACCGGCGAGACATTTTGGCTGGCAAATTGTTAAACTCCGTTACCAACCCTAATTATAAGAGAATAGCCTAGGCGACATTATTAAGAAGCTTCGCTTCTTTCCGCCTCTCGTCACTCGGTAACATAAGGCAAGCCTTATGTTACACTCGTTTCCTCGGGCGGTAAGGAATCTCCCGTCGCTGTCTTTGGTAACTAGATATATTATAACAAATCTGCTATAAT
>CAZMIW010000021.1:0-1808 GCA_964566585.1 uncultured Candidatus Saccharibacteria bacterium
GATCGGCGACAAAGACCATGCGGCCGCCGCCAGAGGCGATTTTATAATCGAGCGATTCCGGAGTAAGCGAGCGTTTTTCAAGAGAGGCAATGAAATTCTCTAATTCATTTATATATTTTTCGGCGGACTGGGGCGGGACATCCCGGCCATCGAGGACGAGATGAATACGGATATGTTTAACGCCCTCGGTATAGGCGCGGTCCATCAGACGCTTTAAATGTTCAATCGAGGAATGGACCTTGCCGTCCGAGAAGATGCCAGAGAAATGAAGAGTGGACTCCGGATTTTCGCGTAGGCGCTTTAAGACCCCCTGCCAAGCACTAGACCGCCAGATTTCGCCGGTCTCAAAAGCCTCCTCGACGCGGGCGATGCCCTGTTTGATAATTTGGCCGGAGCCAAGAGCGTTATGACCAACCTCGGAATTGCCCATGTCGCCTTTCAAAATCCCGACGGCTTCGCCAGAGGCGAGCAAGCTCATAGAAGGATATTTTTTGACGGCCTGATTTAAAAATTCGGTATGTGCTAGTTTGACAGCATTACCGGCGAGCTCGCGCCTTAAACCTACTCCGTCTAAGACAGCAAGTATAACCGGTCCTTTATAATGTAATTTCATGTCCCACTCCTTTTTGCTTATACTTATTATAGCATACTTTTGATATTCTTTTTGTAAGTTTCTACTCCGGGCTGATCGAAGGGGTTTGCGCCCTGTAATTTGGCGGAGACGGCGCAAGCGAGCTCAAAGAAATAAATTAGCCGACCGAGATTTTCGGCGTCGAGATTCTCTGCTTCAATTTCAAAAACTGGGATTTTCCCCTCCTTGTGGGCGGCGATGGTCGCGGTTTCGGCGATTTTGTTATAGCCTGTTATCGGGAACTTTAGAAAAGTTTCCATAATATTTCTCCGGCCATCTTGAAGATATTGGCCGAGGGAATGGAGATCTGTTGTATAAACTACGCTGGCTGGGAAAATGCCTTTGCCGTTTTTCCCTTCTGATTCGCCAAAGAGTTGTTTCCACCATTCCTCGAAAGTCTGTAAATCTGGATCAAAGACGGCGAGGACCTCGACGTCATGATACCGCCCATGGTATTTTTGGCGGAGAGTGGCATAGGCTAGGGGGGCAAGCTCCTCGGGGACGTTGGAATTAATTGCGAGATTTTCATGAACTTCGGTTTTTTCTTTTTTAGCGCCAGCAAGGAGGCTGTCGATATTCACCCCGGCGACGGCGAGCGGAAGCAACCCGACGGCAGTGAGGACGGAATAGCGGCCGCCGATATTATCCGGGACGACAAAAGTGGTATAACCATTTTCTTCGGCCTCGTCATGGAGCGCGCCGGTCTTCGCATCGGTAGTGGCATATATCCGGCTTTTTACGCGATCGTCATATTTATAACGCTCTTTTAACTTCTGCTTAAAAGTTTCAAAGGCGAGTGAGGGCTCTAGGGTCGTGCCAGATTTAGAGATGACATTGATTGAAAAATCTTTACCCTCGATTTCTTTTAAGACGCGGTTCAAGGATTTTTCGCTCAGATTATTACCAGCATAGAGGACTTTAGTCTTTGACTCGGGACCTAAAGCATCAATAATCGCCTTATGGCCGAGATAAGAGCCGCCAATACCGATGCAGACGAGGTAATCGGAAGTTTCGTTGATGATTTTTGCAGCCTGCTTAATCTTTTCTAACTCACTCGGATAGACCGGGACATTGAGCCAGCCGGCCATAGGGTCGGTCTTTAGCTCCTCGATAGCGGCTTTGGCTGGGTTTAAATCTAGGTTTTTAGTATCATCTTGCCCGTCCGGGGCGGTGGCGT
>CAZMIW010000021.1:1908-10891 GCA_964566585.1 uncultured Candidatus Saccharibacteria bacterium
GCTGGGTTTAAATCTAGGTTTTTAGTATCATCTTGCCCGTCCGGGGCGGTGGCGTTAAACTTAATCATAATACCATTATAACATTCAAAAAAGCTAATTAAGACCTTTTAAAATAAAATCCGTTGGTCCCCGGGACTGGATTTGAACCAGCACATCCTTGCGGATACTAGCACCTGAAGCTAGCGCGTCTACCAATTCCGCCACTCGGGGATATGGCAGAATTATACCATACAACACCTTAATTTTAAAGGCTTTACAATTTGCTTAAGATTTGTTATAATAGAGGTACTAAATTAAACTTGAATATTAATCTAACCGGGGCCGCTATTCTTGTGTGGTTCCTAGGTAAAAGGAGTTTATGAATAACGAACAAGAAAAAGAAAGACGTGAAAAATTGCTTAAGATGAGTGCGGAGCGCTTGCCGGATATTCGGAAGCGTTTTGAAGAGGCGCAAAAGCGTAACTTTAATAGTAATTTTGAGCCCGGAGGTAAGGATGCGGCGGCGGTCGCGCCGAAGAAGGACAAAAAATCTGGCAAGAAGAAAAAACAGAATAAGGCAAAGCAACAGGCCGCAAACCAAAAGGCTGAGGAGGCGGCGAAGCTAAAGGTGAACCTCTCCGTTTCGACCCGGAAGGGCGAGATGGTGCGCCATCAGCGGATGCTGTCGCAAGATGTAAATGCTCAAGCGACCCAGCACATTGTTGGCATACCAGTAAACAAGTCGAAATACAACGGCTATGGTGGGCAGCAGGTTACAAATGCGATGATAAAGAAGGCCCGGCCGGACCCGGAAGCGGTGCGGATTATCCCGATGGGGGGTGTGGGCGAGTTTGGCATCGGTAAAAATATGACAATCATTGAATATAAATCCGAGATGATCGTGATTGATATGGGCGTTTTATTCGCTGGGGATGATTATCCAGGCGTAAACTATCTGATTCCGGATATTAAGTACCTCAAGGACAATAGAGATAAAGTGAAGGCAATTTGCTTCACTCACGCACACCTTGACCACATCGGCGCCTGCCGGCATCTGCTCCCGCAGTTTAACCCGACGACCCCGATTTATGGGACTGACTTTACCCTTGGGATGGTAAAGAAGCAGATGTCCGAGCTAGAGGATGTGCCGGAGATGAATTATTGCCCAGTAGACCCGTTTAAGCACGAGATTATCAAAGTCTCCGAACATCTCTCGGTAGAGTTTATTCATATGCTGCACTCTATCCCGGGAAATACCGCGATTGTGGTCCGAACACCAAACGGAGTGATTTATGTTTCTGGCGACTGGCGGCATGAGTCTAAGCCCCTAGGCCGACAGGCGGATTACGAGCGAATTGACGAGATTGTGAAGAACGAGGGCATAGATTTAATGATTAACGAGTCGACTAACATCGATTCGCCGGGGCGACATCCGCATACCGAATTTGATATCGGCGAGAACTTTGGCAAAGTAATGGATTATTACGGACAGGGGCGGGTGATTATCTCTTGCTTTTCGTCTCAGATTTCGCGTATCGAGCTGGCTCTTCAAGAGGCGGCGAAGCGAGGACGGAAGGTGGCATTCTCGGGATTTTCGATGATTAACAACGTCGAGGTGGCGCTCCGCTCGAAGTGTATTAAGGTACCGAAAGATACCATCGTAAAGATGGAGGACATCGTAAAACTGCCGGATGATAAAATTACTATCATCTGTACTGGTTCGCAGGGCGAATTAAATGCAGTCTTAAACCGGATGGTAACGGGGGCGCATAAATACATCAAGATTAAGCCGACGGACGTGGTGGTGTTTTCTTCAAATCCGATTCCGGGGAACGAGCCGCACGTCGTTTCGACGGTAGATGGGCTGCTCCGCGAGGGTTCGCAGGTCATTCAAAACGGCAAGACACACCTTAATTCGATTGGGCCTCTACACCTTTCGGGTCACGCTTATTATGAGGACCATGTAGAATTAGTGGAGCGAATTCGGCCGTTAAATTACATCCCCTATCACGGCGAGTTTTATATGCTAGAGCATAATGCCGAGATGGCGGAAAACGTGATTGGCCTCGACAGAAAGCGAATTATTGTGATGGACGACGGGGACGTGGTAGAGCTGATGCAGAATAAAACCATCCGCAAAAATGGCCGGGTGTTTGCTGGGAACCTGCTCTATGATGATGCAGACCAACAGGTCCATGAGGCGGTAGTAAAAGACCGGATTCATATTTCGCGCGAAGGAATTTTTGTAATAGTTCTAACCATGAGTAAAAAGAGCGGTCGCCTCGCGAAAACGCCGGATATTATCTCTCGCGCCTTTATTTATCTTGACAATTCGGAGGAGCTAATCGGGAAAATCCGGCATTATCTTCGCATTAAGGTTGATAAGTCGGCGCAGGTAGATCCGGAGCTTAAGACGCTTAAGGACGAGATTAAGGAAGATGTCACGCATATTCTGTTTGATGCGACCGGACATACGCCGATTGTGATTCCTGTTATAAATAAGGTCTAAAAATGGGCCCTTTTCTTGAAAGAAAAGGTCTTGAGCGCCAAAAGAACTAGTTCTAAAACGAAATCAGGCACATGTCCTGATTTCGTTTTTGTTTATATGATATAATGTATGTATGGATGAAGTGCAAATACAACAGAATCGTAGAAACAATGAGGAGGAGGCGACGAGGACGCGGGCGAGGGTGCTCGGGTTTCCGTATCTTGATACGCGGAGCTTTGAGAATAACATTCCGCTAGTCTCTGAGATGCTCGACGTCGAGCAGATGCACAAGGATTTTATTCTGCCTCTGCAAAAAGGTGGCGGGGCGGAACATTATCAGTTTATGATCACCGCACAGACTCCACGTTCGGTCATTCAGGAAATTCGGAATAGTTACGAGGAGCAGGGAGAGCGGACAGATTTCTTCTTGATTTCAAATTCGGCTTATAAGGTTTTTATGCTGCGCTATGACCCACCGGTAGAGGTGGTCTACGACGACATTGAGATTGCTAAGGAGGGAGATTCGGAGACGCTAGAATCCGTTTCAAAGACTTTGAATGAAGTCGGGACGGACAAGGTATTTGATTTCCTGCTCGACCAAGCGGATAAATTGGGGGCATCTGATATTCATATTGAAAATATGCGAGATAAGATTCGGATTCGGATGCGCGTGGATGGGATTTTGCATCCGGTGGCAGACATCAATAAAGACCGCTATCGAATTTTCATGGGAGAACTTTCGTCTAGAGCTGGGATTTCGACAGCGGCAAAGACTGCGCAATCGGGACATATGCAAAAAGACGTAGAGCGGGACGGAAAGACGCATCTTCTAAATATCCGCGTGGAGACAGTGCCGACAATGTATGGACAAGATGCAGTGCTGCGTCTGTTCAATTTTGACGAAACCTTGCTAAATCTAGATTTGCTAGGGCTGTCCCAGGAGGAGCGAGCAGAAATAGACGAAGTAATTTCGCATCCGCGAGGATTAGTCCTGATGGTCGGGCCGACGGGCTCAGGAAAGTCGACGACGCTTTATTCGATTTTGAACGCCTTAAATTCGACCGACAGGAAGATTATTACCCTAGAAGACCCTATAGAATATGGCATTACTGGGATTTCGCAGATTCCGATTGACACGACCGGCGGGCAATCTTTTGCCGAAGGCCTCCGGAGCGTCTTGCGTCTCGACCCGGACGTGGTGATGGTGGGTGAGATTCGTGATACTGATACGGCACGAACCGCGATACAGGCCTCGATTACGGGACATCTCGTGCTTTCTTCTTTCCATGCAAATTCAACGGCGGCGGCGTTTTCAAGAATGATAGATATGATTGGCCAGAACCCAATTTTCTCAAGCTCGATTCGCCTTGTGATGGCGCAGAGACTAGTGCGGAAATTAGCAGATAATAAGGAGGTCTATCGTCCGGACGAGGCGGTGCGAAGGTATATTGAAAAGGTGTTTGAAAATGTGCCGGAAAATGTGATGCGTGACCATGGAATTGATTTGTCTGACATTACTTTGGCGCGGCCGGTGATTTCGGATGAATATCCGTTTGGCTACAAGGGGCGGACGGTGATTATGGAGCAGCTGATTGTTTCGGACGAGATTGCCTCGTTTGTCCGCGGAGATGTTAGCGATATTAATACTAAGACAATCGAAGATACGGCAAAGGCAAATGGGCTTTTGACCCTCGAGCAGAAGGGGGTGCTCGCAGCACTCCGAGGTGAGACCACGCTAGACGAAGTCGCAAGAGTGATTTAAGGTCTAGGACTCACTTTGACACGCCAGCGATGGGTCTGTGGCGTTTTCTTGACTATAAAAAATACTCCTCATATTCGCTACGAGGAGCATTTTTATCTAGGCTTAGTTGCCGGCGACAGAGCTCGGCGGGGCTACGACGGAAAAGACAACATCGTTAGTATAGCGTCCAGAAGGAAGAGCGTCGGTGATGTTTGCGCCGAAAGTGACGGTGTTCTTTTTGGCAGCGCCAGATTCGTAGCAAGATTCGTAGTTAGTAGCAATGTCAGTACAGATACTAGAGGAGGCCTCACCGTGCTCGGTGACGTAGGCGGGGGTAGCGCTCGCACTTGCGGCGACGGCGACCCAGCTACCGCTAGTTTCATTGGAACGAAAGCCCCAAGTATTGGCGGCTAAAGTTGAGCCTCCGCTGGTGGCGGCGATGCTGGCGGAGACGCTGGAATTGATATGCTTCATATCGGTAGTGGCGTCCTGCGTGTAAAGCTCGAGCGAATAGCCCTCAGGGTTATTGGTGGTGACGTAGACATTGATGTCTCCTGTCACTTGAACACCTTCGCTAGTGGGGAGAATCTCGGTCTCGCCGTTATTTGTCAGAGTAAGGCTGGTTTTGTCGAGTGCCATCTCGAGAGTTGGTGCGACCTCTAGCTCCAGCTCGACCTCGGCGGTAGCGGCGTTGCTAGGGACAGACGGAAAGAGAGCCTGATATGACAAGAATGCCAGAAAGGCGAGAGACAAGCCTAACGGCAACTTTTTGATCACCCTAATTTTTTGCGTGATATTTTTTTTCATTTTAAATGACCTTTTTGTTTTTAATATGACCTTCGAATGTTTATATTATAAAGCATGCGCTTAAAAAATGCAAGCCCTAAATTAAATATTTTTGAATAAAATCTTTTTTAATTTGGCAAGAATCGGCTTTACCTCTGGGAGGTTGAGGAAGGCGCAAGAGATAATATAAGCGGCGATTGAGACAAGACAGATAAGGGCGAATTTTGGGATGGTGATGAAGACAGAGTTATCGGTAGAGCGAAGCGGGAAGAACTTGGTGAAGCTATAAGCGACACAGCCGGTGATGACCGTGGCAAAGAGCATTTTAGCGAAGGCGCGCCAGAAGCCGTCTGCAAAGAGTTTGTGGTTTGAGCGGCGGTCGAGCAGAGCGAGGAGAAGGATAATCTCTAACATGGCCCCGATAGACTGAGCCCAGCCGAGGCCCTCCGGACCGAAACCCCAGACCGAGAAGAGAACGGCGAGCAAGGTAGAGAGACCGACGGCGACGATAGAGATGATGAAAGGCGTCCGAGTGTCTTGTTGGGCGTAGAAGCCACGCGAGGCGATATGAAAGACAGAGCGAGCAAAAATTGCCAAGATGAGTGTACCGAGAATGTTGGCGATGAGGGCGTCGCCACCGTTTTTGATGAAGGAGACGACATAGCCTCTTGCAAAGAAGGCAATGACTGCGACCGGGAGCGAAATCCAGACGATCATCCGGAGGCCCTTTCGGAAAGTGTTGTAAAATTTGTCTTCCTTGCCTGCTACGACGTCCTCAGTAAGCTGAGGAAAATAGGCGGTAGAGATGGCAACACCGATAAGGCTGACTGGCATCTGATGAAGCGAGGAAGCCTGCTGGTAGCAACGGAGTGCACCGGCGCCCATACGAGAGGAGAGATTGGTATTAACAATGCCGTTGACATAGTCGATTCCCTGATCGAGAGAACGGGCGGGGAGGAGTTTTAAGACGGTCTTAAAACCATGATTTTTCCAATAGATTTTGAACTTATAGTCGAAACCGAGACCGATTAAGCCGATGAGAGAGATGATGACCTGAAGCACTGCACCGAAGACCACGCCGAGAGCGACGCCCATGATGCCACCGTCAAAGAGCTGGATGCCGAAGATGTTGATGCCGCCGGTGAACCATGTGATGCCGATGAGAATGCCAATGTTATAAACCGCCGGGGCGAGGGCAAAGAAAACGAAGCGGCCGACGGCCTGTTGGATAGAGGCGAGGACGGTGGCGATGGACATCAGGAAAGGATTGATGGCGATGACGCGCATCATGTTGATGGCGAGGATGGTGCCCGGCTCGTCGAGGCCGGGGCCGACGACATAGCGGACAAGCGGCTCAGCAAAGACCATCATGAGAATACTAGCAACAAGAGTGATGAGCGCAAAGAGATTAATCAGGCTAGACGAGAGCTCCCAAGCGGATTTTTTGTTACCCTTTACTAAGCGCTCGTTGAAAACTGGAATAAAAGAAACGGCAAGGGCGCCGGATGTCAAGATGAAGAACATAAAATCAGGAATAGTGAAAGCGGCGGTGTAAGCGTCAATGCCGGTCGGGTAAGTGTCGAGGTAGTATGAGTTTAAGAGGCGGTCGCGGAAGATACCGAGGAGAGCGGAGACGAGAGTCGACGAGCTCAAGATGACCGCGGCGACCTTAATCGAAAGTTTGGAATTCGCCAGTGCCACGACCGATTTGAATTTTGAACTTCGGCGCTTTTTAGGGGCGTTTTTGGGGAGTTCCTGCTCAACTTTACGACTATTCATCTATATAATTATAACATAGATTTTTAGGTTTCTGGCAGCAGGATGCGAGGTTTTCTGGCCTTCGGATTTTTGGACAGCGTTTTTTAGGTCTAGCGGCGATTGAAAATAACAAAGCCGAGAGAGGCGACCATGAGAACGAGGATGGTCACGCCTCTAGCGATAGAGGTAGTATCGTTGCCGATGAAGATTAAAGTGTAGGCATAGAAAGAGAGGAGGATGAAGGCCGGGAGGGCGATGATGACGAAACCAAAAGAAAGCAGCGCGAGGGCGCGACTGGGCTGTTTGACTCTTTTAACGGCTTTTTTAGTACTCATGCTCTTGAATCCTCTTTAATGGTTATCATTATATCATAGATTTGATTTTTCCGCAAGAGTGTTTTATAGCATAAGCGGTACGGACCCTAAGAACGTCGCTCTTATGGAGTACTTTAAAAATCAGTAGTGGCGAGGGACTGCGCCCAAAGGACGAGTTCGTCAATCAAGAACTGGTCTACGTCCGGGCGACGGCTGAGCTCCTCAAGGCCCGCGTTGAAGGCGGCAGACTGGCGATTAAGACGGGCGAGGCGGTATGTCTCCCAGACCTCTTGCTCGCCCTCGGAGAGAGTATCGGGGAAATTTCTGGCCTTGTAGTGAATCAAAAGCGGGTCGAGGCGAGGGTCGGTAAACTCTGGATGTAAATCGGCGAGCTGATTTTTATCCGCACCGCGGACGAGGCCACAGAGGTTTCTGTCTCTGTCATCTAGGAAACCATCGTAAAGGGCAGACTCGGAATCCGGCGGAGCCGGGAAGTCCGGAAGGTCCTCGTCTATTTCCCGAGCTTTTTCGACGAAATCGGGATGATTTAATAGCGATTTGAGATTTTTCTCAATTTGATCCCTGCTTAAACTGATTTTGTTCCAGCCGTCGTCTTTATCTAACACCCCTAGCGGTGCAACGGCAGGGCATTTATTATAACAAAGTTCTTTTAATTTTGGATAGATTTTGTCGTCTTTAATCTCATCAACGTCATATCTTAGATCCCAAACTAAGACATTGCCCTTGCGGCTAGGAGCGATAGGAAAGGCGACGGTGGTTTTATCAAACTCACTTTTATAGCGGCCAGAAGCATAGACAAAAGGAACGGGATTTTCGAGATTGACGAGCTTTTGGACGAGCCCTTTCTTGCGCATCTTGAAAAGATAGTTAAAGAGATCAGGCTGTTTTTCCTTAATGAGCTTCGCGACGGCGATGGTAGCATAAACATCAGAGAGCGCATCATGAGCGTGTTCGTGCTCGATACCGTTCAATTTAGTGATGAGCTCAAGACGATTTGTCTTTACCGTAACTTTTTTGCCATCAATTTCCTTTTCTTGAGTCGGCCAATTGATGCCCTCTGGCCGGAGAGCCCGAGTAAGGCGGACGACGTCTAACATATCCCAACGGCTGCGGCCGTCCTTCCATTGCCATTCATAGGGCTCGTAAAAATTACGCCAGAAAAGATGGCGCATAAACTCATCGTCAAAACGGACGGAATTATAGCCTAAAATGCAAGTATTCGGGATAAAAATCTCGTCCATGAGATAGCGGCAGAGCTCCGCCTCGGTCAGACCGTCCTCTTGGGTCTTTTGGGGAGTAATCTTTGTGACGGCAATAGCGCCCGGAGAGGGGAGAGTGTCGTCAGGAAGTTTAACGAGGATGTTTACCTCGTCGCCGATAGGATTTAGGTTCATATCCGTGCGCTGACCGGCGAACTGCATGATGCGGTCCTCTCTGCTACTCAGGCCGGAGGTCTCGAGGTCATAAAAGAAAAAAGATTTTGTAGTGTCCATGGAGATATTATAACACAGGAAAAGCCCCCGCTGAAAAGCGGGGGCAGAGTTTTTTAATTTTTTCTACCGATTTGATGCATATGTCGGTAGAAGGCCCTTCTTTCAATTCTCTCAATTTTAACCCTTCGAATAAACTGAGAAATTGTCAGAAGGACAAGGCCAGCAAAAGCGCCAAATAGCATGGCGCAAAGTACGTTGGCCAGCGTACTATTGGTAACGGCCGGTGTAATTATTATGAGCTCGCCAATTGACCATGCCCAGATTAAATCTACAGCATGGAACATTGCGGCGATACCGGCTAGCGTTATAAAGAAGCCATCCCCATGGTTCTCCAGCGCCTGCCCAGTACTCTGAGCCTCATAATTATTCTTGAGCGAGAATATAATGATGATTGCTGCAAGTG
>CAZMIW010000022.1:0-9564 GCA_964566585.1 uncultured Candidatus Saccharibacteria bacterium
ATGTTGATTCCTCTTAAAATATTTAAGAAGCCGTTAATCGCATTAAATGGGATTGCCACTACGAAGTTAATTCCACGAATAATAGCGTTGACAATTGTACGAAAAGCATTTGCGATTCCATCAACAATACCCATGAAGATTTGGCCACCTGTCGAAAATACAGCTTTGACGGCTTCCCATGCTCCAGAAAATATACTACCAAAGAAGTTGGCTAGGCCGGAGAATATTCCCGTAATAAAGTTCCATGCACCTTGAGCAGCGTTTTTCACAGTTTCAAAAGCTCCACCGACAATGGCACCGATCGTTGTGAATACGCCATTGAAGAAATCGCCAACGGCTTGAACCCCAGCCATAATTCCGTCAAAGACTCCCCCGAAGAAATCGCCGATGACGGTAGCTACCCCACCAACGAATTCTCCGATAGCGCCAAAAACCGTCTCAAAGAATGCCCCTACCTCATCTAGATGAGTCATTATCAAGAATAAAACAGCAGAGATAGCCCCGATTGCTAGTACGACCGGATTAGTTGCGGCGAAGGTGGTTAGCATAGTGAAAAATCCCATTACCTTACTTGCAATTCCCATAGCAAATAAGCCGACAAAGAATCCGGTGATAAGATCGAGTATCCATGTATTTTGGCTCAGGAAATCTACGATACCGATGACTACGTCAGCTACACCGGAAAACCCAGCGGAGATGCCATTTATGGCTTCGGCGATTTTCTCTGAACCGATGTGGTCGATGACTTTAGCAATAGCCTTGCCAATACGATTTTGGACATTCTCAAGCGCTGTGCCCAGCCCTCCAGTAGCGGCGCGTGCTTGAGCTTCGAATGATTCAAAACCTTCCCCGCCTTCAGAGTCCAATCGTACTATTGCAGCGTTGAGGTCGTCAAACCTGACTGTACCATTTTTTAAAGCCTCGTAAAGATCGTTCTGATTTGCCGTCGCCCCAAGAAGTGTTTTAGCAAGTTGGTTTAGTTGTCCAGGAGCAGCGTCGAGAATGCTTCGCCATGATTGCATATCCGGTTTACCGGCGGCAAGCATTTGGTTGTATTGCTCCATAGCATTTGATGCAGCCTGTGTGCCCTTCCCCCCTGCGAGGAACATATCATTAAGAGCAAGGCCAAGGCTTGTCGCGTTCACTGTCCCGGTATTCAGATTTCCTAGCGTAGCAGTCAGTTTTTGCACGTCGCCAACTATCCCATTCAAAGTGGTTGGTAGACCGTCTAACCTGTCGGACATTGTGGATACAGAGCTAGAAGCCTCATCGACTGAAAAACCGAGCGAAGACATTACCTTCGGAAAATTAGCAAGCGTATCTACTCGTGCTATAGCACCCGAGATGTTCGACGTGATTGCCGAAGTGATTTTACTAGTTATGCTGGCAACTACACCACCAATTGCACCGGCGGAGACAGCCGAAAAACCGGAGAGGAAAGACTTCCCTCCTTCTGTACCGCCAGACTCGGATGCTGAGACTAATTCGCGCTTGATACTATTAGATACCCCAGTAAGTGAAGGTTTGATTTGTATCCACGCTGTTCCTAAAGAAGATGCCACGCTGTTGCCTTTCAATGCTATTAACCGCATTTGCCGCAAGCGTGGCGTAATTTTCTTGTATTCATTATATCACAAAATTGATGTATAATAAAAACTAATATGAGTGTTGAGGGAAGCTTGTTTGGCAATTCTCGTCTGTTGGAGGACGAGAACACCGCCGAAAGAAAACCTGCAAAGCGGCCAAAAAATGTAAGAAGGGCTATTATTGGAGCCGCCGTTGGAGTTTTAGCCGTAGCTGGAATTGGAGCAAATCAAACTGTTGTCAGTACGGAAACTACGGAGAGAATCGTCCCATGCGAACGCAAGACTCAAGACGATCCCGAACTCCCTAAAGGGGAAACTTCTGTCATACAGAGTTGCGTGGATGGCGTTGAGGAAATCGTATATGAGGTTAAAACCCGTAGAGGAAAAGAAATATCTCGAGAGGTAAAATCAACAAGGTCTTTACGAGAGGCAGTTGCCGAGATTACCTCGGTAGGTACTTTAGAAGTGGAGGCTCAAGACGTCACACCTGATATTCAGCCGACTGCCACTCAAAATGCCGAGCCAATTGTATATGAATTAGACCAAGAACCTACTCAAAGTCCTAGCCAAGAGCTACCGTCACAAGAAACGCAAGACGCTGGTTACTCCGACGCTATTCAGGATGGATATTGCAAAGATGGTACACCTGTCCGCGGAAATCCTCATGCCGTTGGCCGAGCGAATGTTTGCTATGGTCATAAGGGATGGGTCGGTAATTGACTCACATATATCTCCCTAGCCAGCCGGGGTGTTTTTTGAGAACAGCAGTCGTTTTCGCGTCGGCGGCCACTATCCGGTAAGTTAGCCTACCATGCGTTTTGCCCTCTCTGGTCTGTATCGCATGGAGTTCGAAATTGCCCTCTGCTCCAAATTCAGTCAAGAAATCCGCCCTAATTTCATCTAAACGTTGCTGCATCGTTTCTTGCTCCATCTTTTGGAGATTTGGATTCCGCCGCAAGATATCTGCTACGCCATTATCATCGAGCCATATTTTAATCGCCACGACCGTTTTCTCCAATAAACTTAGCATTTGGATTGCGCTGATGCCAAAAATCTTGAATTCGTTGTAAGCTCTCTTTGGAAACTCTTCGTCTTCTTTCTTCGGAGTATTTTTCTTTTGCTTCTTTGACATAATCCGGTTGGAACTGTTCACCCGGCTTTGCTATTTTAGCAGATTTTTTCTTAGTCATATTATGTAACCTACAATCTATACTATCAAGGTAGGCAAGAATGCGAGATCTGGTTTCATCCGCCCAACTCCAATCTTTGGTAGGACTATACTTTCGAATAAATCTCGATTCCATTGGTAAATTAAGCAATAATCTACAACATCTGAACAAGCCTCGTGCAAGCTCATTTTGCAGGTTAAGGTTGTAAAACTGTTGAAAGTCCGCTTCGATTATCTCGAAGTCCTCCATGAACGCCGCTCTGCACGATTCCCAGCTTTTGGGAGTACGGCATTGATTTTATCAATAACTTTCGTAAGCTCGTCGACAGAGAAATAACCCTTTTCCTCCACAATGTGCTGACGAACTTGGCTGTAGGCGCTTTCTCCTCCGATGGCGGCGAAGTACATGGTGATGACCTCGGCATGGTTACCTTCGCGTTGTGCCTTTTCCATGTCCATTGCGAAGTCGAAGTCATCAAATAGTTTAAGATCAACTTCAACATCGTACCCATCCCATAAGGTTATTTTAGGATTTTCAAGAGTGTTCGCCATACTTTTCTCCTTTTGGCTTAAGATTATATAGCCGCATATTAACCGCAAGCGTGGCGTAATTGTTAGTAATATGATATCAAGAAGCCGGCTATTTTTCAAGCCGGCTAGAGTGTTTAGATTTTGGGATATTTAGATTTAGAGGTGCTAGTTACTACCCCTAGCTCTCTTCCTCAGACCCCGCAGTCCAAAAGTCGTCATGATAGACTTTTTTACCTTGGAGGGCTTGAGAATTGAACTTGTAGGCAGTAACCGTAATCGGATAGGTCAGCGGGTCAGAATTATTATAGGTATTATCCCCGGAACGGTCAGTGACTTGGCAATCCCCATAGACAATACGATGGTATCGAGGAGTCGTTGAGCCGTTGTTCTGAATTGTTTCAACGACCAAAACCCCACGAGGGAGTGGCTCGCCCGTAACTCCAGATTTGATTGAGCCGTCGTCATTGACAACCACGTTGCCAGTTCCTCTGATAGCCTGCAGAGCAGCCGGGCGGATAGTCTCAAGCAAATTATACTGAACTGTCTCAGAGAAACTATCTTGACTGACCATTACCGTCTCCTTACCCCAAGATTTAATCTCGGTAGTTTCCTCGGAAGTGCTAATAGTGACACCGTCTTCGGAAATGTATCCAAGATTAACAAAGGCTGCAGACAACGAAGTGCTTGCGTCGGTAGGCAAGGTGGTTCCAGCTGGGGCCCAGAAAACGGCGCCGTTTTCCTTGGGTAGCCCAATTGTCACATTACTCTTATCATTCATTTTGTGAAACCCTGTTTAAGTTAGTATTGAAGGGGGATAAATCCCCCAGTGATTAAGATTCACTTTCATCTTCGGATTTAACGACAGCAAAGGCATACGGATTAGCAATACCGAAGCCAAATACGACCTCGTAGCGGAGGGCTACCTGATTATGTCTCTGGAGGTCGCCCTGACCATCAGGATCGCCGTATTCGATGAGCTTAACCGGCATCTCAGCGGCCACACCCCATTTGAGTGCGCTAAAGTCGCCAACGACGAGCTGGGTGCCACCGTATTCGCCAACTTCCTTTGAGCTAGCAGCACCGATACCCTCGAAGGTCTGAACGTTGAGCCCAAAACGCCCGAGAGACGGATATTTGACTACGCCATTTTCGGTAATGCCAGCGAGCTTGGTAGCCGCAGCATTCGAGAAGGCGATACCATCAACATTGCCGTCATCTGACACGCTCGCGATAGCATCGGCAAGGTCAGTATCGATTGCGGAGGCCGTAGTACCAGTACTTGGCACGAGGATAGACGAACCGGTCTTGGTAAGGTAATCTTGGATTTCCGTAGATACGGTACCCGTCAATGGGTTAATACCGTGGATAACCACTGTATCGAGGTCACGAAGGAAGTCAGAACCCATCCACTTCTGCGCCAAGGTTTCAACTACTTTAAGTTGTTTTTCGTCGGAGTACGTTAAGAACTCATCGGAAAAACGTTCTGTGTATTGAAGCTTAACAGTACGAACGTGGCGGAGTGGGTGTGTAGTTGGGGTAGGACTCTTTTCGGCGCCTTCGCCAACAATTTCTCCTTTGGTACGAGCGCTAAGGTCAAAGAATTCAGTGTCGCCAATTTGAACCTCTGGCAAACGGTTGGTAAGCCGTGAGATTACACCGGGACGCATTTTCTTGACATACGCTTCATTAGAAAGTTGCTTAGCAACATCAACAATAGCAAAAGCCATGATTTTATTCTCCTTGTAAAATTATTCTTTAGTAAGTTTTACAAAACTGCCGCCGGCTTTTTCAGGAGTTTTTTCTGGTGCCCGAAACTTTGAGCCAGTGTCGAAGCTACTCTTGAGAGTATCAGCTTCCTTACGCATGTCCTCATCGGTACCGGTGCCCAAATATTTTTCTAATTCAGGCTTAAAACCATACTCGGCGGCAATGGTTTTGCGGCGCAATGCGACATCGAGCTCCTCATTTTTCGTATTGGCCACATCAAGTTTCTTCTGCCATTCACTCTCAATCTCGTCACGAAGCTCGGTTTTGATTTTCTCTCTTTCCTCGCTTTGAACTTTAGCCGTGATTTCGGCGCGAATTTCATCAGATTGCTTTTCTTTGGCCTTGGCTAACTTGCTTGATATGATTTTGTCCGATTTTTCGCGGAACAGTTCATCAATATCGTGCTCACTAGCTTCAACGAATTCGCCTGCTTCATTTTTAACGTAAAACATATTCCTTTTCTCCGTAAAGTTAACCGTTACCATTATTAAAACATAGAAATAAACATAAGCAGTTAATTATTTAAGTTATTCGCGGAGTTGATAATCTCATCAATTTCTGTCGAAGACAGCCCAAGATTCCGCCATACCGAGCGCGCTTTGATGATGTTAGGGGCCTGCTGGGCAATCTTGGTCAAGCCGTCGCCAAATTTACTAACGTCAGCTTTATACACCGGAAGCCAAATTGGTTTGGTAGCTTTAATCTTAGCCTGAAGATTGTCATCGATTACATGAATACCATTCTCGTACATATAGAGCGTTACTGCGAAATATTTTAACTGCTCGCCAAGCTCCTGTTGCCAATCAAGAATATCATCCTTTAAATCATCGTTTACAATATCTAATGCTTCGGTAGATTGTGGCGCGTTGGTATCGATACCAAGATTCGCGAGACTTAATTTTGTATCAGCGCAGAAGTTACGCGCGGCTATCATTACCGTATCGGTAAATGGTGCCATAGCGTGTTGAGCAAATTCGCCAATTTGGGGAATTTGACCATTTTCGTTCGGTCCAACCTTAAGAACGCTGCCGGTACGAGCCTCCACCGTATCTACGGTAGAGGTGCTATCGGCGCCAAGAATGACATCAACTTTAATATTGTAGTGGACGGCCGCCACATTGGCTTGCCGAATCGTCCGACTCGCATCAATCATGGCATCTCGAGCTGGCTTGGATAAAACCGACTGTCCAAATGGACGTGAGGTCGAGGAATTATACGTAAATAGTCCAATTAGAGGACGGCCAGTAATGTTGATTACGTGTTTGTGAGCACCATCTTGGTAAATATCCGTCTCATTGTTACTATATTTGATGTAGCTATCCGGTTCTCGTTCGCGAATGGCTTCGTCGGTTCTCTCGCGGAATACAGCTACGCCGTCCTTAAGGTTTTGCTCATACCAATCATAGGTGCCAGTAGCTTCCTCTGCAGTAAATGGCATTACACGATCGCCTGCGAGCGCTAGAAATCCTAGACCACAAACGAGAATGTCGCCTTTAAGCTTGTCGAGAGCATCGATGACGTGATATTTAGCTAGGATGTCATTCAGCTTTAAAGTATCATTTTCGAAGCAGTCAAAATGGGTTTTGTTAGCGCGGACATCAACGGCTCGTTTTCCCCACCCTACACGCGTACGGGGGATTTTGTTGCTGACTTTGCTCTGCGTAGGATCGGTATAGGCATATGTTCCAAAGTAATACCGATATTTATCTGCAGAACGGTTTAGTTTGCTTCTAACCTTGCTCCAATCCATTATCTTACTCCTTCTAATATTGAGATTTGCGATTTGCCGGATACTGAATTTAACCCGAGTAGCTGAAGTTCTTTTGCCTTGAAATATAAATTGTTGGAAATTCCCGCACTAAAACTCATTGATTCCGAATAAGGCGATGCGCTTTGGCTCCAATTGGTCGCATCTGGCACCATATCCGTCGGGGCTGACATTTCACGCTGGACAGCGTTCAGAACTACCATCTCGACATTTTCTGCCAAGATGCCATTCTCGTCATCAGCAATTTTAGCGTCGAGGTTTACGCCATTATTCGTTGCGATCTGCCGTAGGTAACTGCTTGCATAGTGGATAATTACCTCAGCACGAGACCTCTCGTTATCTGATAAATTTTTCCAATAAGCTTCGAGCTTCTCCACGGTCGCGTAATCTGGTAGTTCTGAACTTGCCATAGCGTCCTCCTATTTCTTTCCGGCCGTTGGCTTTGTAGCCTCTTTAGGCTCGTCTTTGACTAATTTATAAGCACTGGACATTAGCGTTCCTGCCATGACGGTTACCATTTTCCCAGTGACTTTATGTTGATATGTAGGCATTTTAATTTCCTTTCTTATTATTGTTATTCATAACATCCTGAACCTCTCCGCTATCGCGTAGCGATTCCAGGAGGTCGGGGTGTTATCATTCATCTGTGGAGTCGTAGTTCCGATGACATGCCACTCGTGTCCATCGTAATTGACGAATGCTCCATCTACCGAGTGGCTATCAGACTTGGGGAGGTGTATCAAAATCTGTGGACGGGTATTATTTGGCGTGCCATTATTTGAGACTAGACAACCCTTGATACTAAAGGTTTCGAATCCGCCGTCGCCCGTAGGATGATTTTTGAAAGTTACCGTTGTTGTTTTCATATGCTATTTCTTCCTGTAGTTATTAAGTACGCCATTCCGGCTGTTAAAGCCGGAGACTTCAATTAAGCAATCGCAATTGTCATGCCTCGTGAACACCTCGCTGTCTGGGTAAATATGGGTGCCAGCTAGCCCAGCACACCATGTACAAGTCTCCCCAACCATCGAGCGTCTAACCGTGGGGTGTTTGTCTAGCGAAATTGCGTTCTGATAAGCTTCCGATTGAGCATTTCCGAGTACAGAATTAAAGAATTCATCGACCAACCCGTCTATCGGTCTACCTAGAGCGTCATTACGGACAAGTTTAGTGGCTAACCGTTCTATTTGGTCAAGCATCTCGCCAAAATCTGACGCACCAATAGCGGTACTATCGAATACTTCACTGTTAGCCTCGAACATTTGGTAGTAAAAATCCGATCCAAGTAAGTTGAACACCTTTGCGAGCTTCTCTTTTTTGTCAGCCGGAGAAATATCAAGGCTTAGGATGTATCGAATCGTTGGCAAGATATTATTAGTGGTGTCAAGGGCTACTGGATGAAAGTCCATCGCTTTAGCTCCTTTCTCGCTTTCTCGATTCCGCGGCCTATTTTCGTTTCTTCGTCCTCGGTCACATCTTCAAAGGTAACATCTGGTAGTGCCTTTAATTCCTCGATTTTAGCACTAGCCCAAGCCACCGACTTATCGTCAGTATCGGTAAGTTTTACTCCTTTCCGTGCGGCTAAATCCGCTAAGTAGTCACGCTGTGCTTCGGTCATAAATGCTCCTGCTGTTAGCCGCATATTGACCGCAAGCGTGGCGTGTTATTTACTACATTATAACACGAAACCGCGCAGTCCGCACCTCCCGATTTTTTTCTCGTGTGTAAATTGGCCCACTACCCCGCGGCCGGCAGGGAGAGGGGTGGGGATACCCATAGCCCCCCGATTGTAGGCTAATCGCTTATGCTTTATCAAGTGGTATTATATGGGTATGGACGATGCGCCTTCAAGAAAAAAATCAAAAAAAGATCCGCGTAAGCGTTATTCTCGTCTTCGTAATGATTTGCGGAAAAAAGTATTTGCCACTCAAGAAGTCTGCGGCATTTGTGGTCGACTAGTAGATAAGACCTTGCCTGCTGGCACGCCGTTGTCGCCGGAGCTCGACGAAATAATCCCGGTAGCACGCGGTGGCTCTCCTTACGATATAGACAATCTTCAACTTACCCACAGAATATGTAATGAACGCAAAGGTGCCAAGATGGCGGGGGATGAAATTCCGGAAGATTTAAACCCCACCCCCACCTCTAGAAATTGGTAATATCAATAAAACCACCGCCCATAATAAGGCGGTGGGGAAAACTGTTTGGTGAACGAACCAAACAACTCTATTTTATCATACCATCATTGCTTGTGCCAACGAGCTTCGATAGCTTTTTTAGCGGCTGCTTTCCGGACTTCAGGCGAGCGACTTGCAGCTGACCTCTTTGCGGCGTCCTTCCTCTTCTCGATAATTTCATCATACTTTTTTGCTTTTTCCAGGAGCTCATCGTATTTTTTTCTCGATATTTCTACCATTATTCTATCCTTTCTGTGGCGAGGAGCCGGCGATTATTTATTTTCTATTTTCTAGTTTCTAGTTATCGACCTCTTTTTGTGTTTGAGCTTCCTCCACGAGCTCGATTTTAATTGTTATTTTCTTTGCTTTTAATATTTTTGGGATTTTGATATTTGTTTCGTTCATTTAAACAGTTTTCTCTTTCTCCGCCGGCTTTTTAATTTTCTTGCCCCCGCCACTACTTTAATTATACGCCAACTGAAGTATGAAGTCAAGGGATTTTTCGAATTATTTTTGCATTATATCTACGAGTTTTCCACAGCTGGTTTGCCGCTACACACTTTAGAT
>CAZMIW010000023.1:0-9539 GCA_964566585.1 uncultured Candidatus Saccharibacteria bacterium
GCTCTTGAAAACGATATTCGCGGACTCGCTACCTTTTTTCTTTAGGGTAAGGCTTGCGCCCATAGACCTAGTTCCTGCCATAGTTATTCATCCTTTCCTGCGGTATGCAGTGTTTCAAAACGGCAGTTTATGTGGAACAACGCTCCAGTAGGAGCTGGCACATCTGCCGAATAGGACATTTGATAGCCGATTTTTCGCAGCGCTTTTTCTACTCGCGTATGAACGAACGATGCGGTCTTGCTGTCATCTGCCCAGATGTCAACAGTAGCGGTGATGTCTTGGTGGCTGATTTGGTTATCGAGCAGCAAGTTCACGCTATTGTTTTCGATACGAAAAGTGATCGCTGGTAGTTCACCATCTCCAAAAGTCGCCTGAGCGCCCTGGCGGCAATAATACCCCAGTGCTTTCAGTGTTTGATACAACTCTTCTTTCGGCTGATACATTACGATTTACCTTTCTTGATGTCTGCCTTCACGGCTTGAGCAATTAGTCTGGAAACTTCCGATTTGCTTTCTAGCATTGATGGGATCATATACGGCTGCGCTATTTGGCCAGGCCATCCAACCTTATAAGCTGGAACGAAGTGTTCTAGCCTATATGGGAATGAGCCACTGCCGCGCGCGCCAGTTCCGCACTCAACATAGATCGCATATTCCGTTGGGGTGAAGACCAGGCCTTTCACTATGCCAGCTCCTTCAGGTGCCGCGCCTCTGGTTCTGATGGAGCCTCGCAGTTGGCCAGTATCTACTGGGCATCTGTTCTTGGCTCTACTCTCTATCAGAGATAGACCGCGGTTCACTCCTCGGATGATGGCAGGTTCAAGCCCTGCTTTGAGTAACTCAAACTTAGCTACAAGCTCGGTAACTCCAGTGATTTCGACTACTGCTTTTCCCATTTTCGTCCCATAATTGTCTTATGAGAGTCAAAGGGCAGAACATCTACGGCCACATACTTTACACCCTGATATT
Source organism: uncultured Candidatus Saccharibacteria bacterium (assembly GCA_964566585.1). Lineage (GTDB taxonomy): Bacteria > Patescibacteriota > Saccharimonadia > Saccharimonadales > Saccharimonadaceae > Nanosyncoccus. The sequence goes on from CAZMIW010000023.1 coordinate 969, forward strand.
TCAGGAGGTCATCGACCTTCACATCAACATCGGTGGCGCAAGTGATTTGGATGTCGATATTCTCAACTAGACCGATTTCACTTTGCTCTTCACCTAACACGGTGAAACGGACATTTCCTTTGAAAGTGCTCTTGACGGTTTCTGCGTTCTTTACAACCCCACCTTCGTCATCCAGTGTTTCAGACTTACTCAAAATGGCTACCTCTTTGTCGTAGAAGGCATTGGCGATAGCTGTTTTGGCTTTATCTGGAAATAGCACGGATCCTCCGATATGGTTGTAAAAGTTTGGCGAAGCCGCCGAATAGTTCACCATCCTCGACTGTTGCTAGGTAGTTCCTAGCCGCATCGCCGTAGGAGATGGACTGACCGTTGTCGCTGATGGCTTTGATGCTGGTCTCCACATCATCGCTAGCGAGGTTGTGAGAGGTTTCCTTGAAAGCAGAAGACACAACCTTAGCTACGATTTTCACTAGGCGCGGATCGAACTGGGTGTCCAGGTCGAAGCGGAGATACATCGAAACCCTGTCGGTGATTTCCTCGGCTACATATTGTAGGAGCTCATCATCTTCAATGGTCTTGTTGATGGTCTTCGCTGCCTCAGCTACTTCGTTGATGAAGATTTCGCGGTCTAAAAGTTGTGTCTCTGCCATAGGTCGCCTTTCTATTCGGACTCACCGCCTTCGATGTCTTCGATCTTGCCGATGAGGTCAGGCATCACTGCCTTAGTCCCAAAGGAGTAGAAGAGCTCGATGGCATAAGCGTTCGATAGGCCGATGCGTTCTGTATCGTATGGGGTGATAGACACTGGCTGTGCTACTGCGCCGTGATACATAATCACGAGGTCAGCAGTTTGGCGAGTGTTGCTGTAAACGCGAGAACCGTGGAATAACGGAGCGCTTTCAACACCGACACCACCATCGATCACATCAACATACTTGCGGAGCTTGCCGTAAGCTTTTGGAGTGAGCGAGATTTCGATGTCAGCACGGTCAACACCATCGACCCAGTCGTTGTTGGTAGTTTCGATCTTCTGAATAGCAGCTTCAACGATGTCCTCGATGGTAGTCGCGGTAGTCGTGATTTCGGTCGCAGCATCTTCAGCGCAAGCGAAGAAAGCGCGGTCGAGTTCAGCAGCCATTCTCTTGCTATGGTTAGCAGTTCGGCGGTCGATGAGACCTTGCACTGCGTGCATAGTGATGTCTTTACCTTCAATTTCTTCGATAATTTCCTTATCGGTATCGATATTGATGGTAACTTTGCCGTTGTTCAAGAGGTTTCCACCTTTGCCAGCAGCACGAGCGGTGCCGTAAGCGTTAGAAGCAGAGTTCTTGAAACGGTTGATAACTACGGAACCAGTGGTTGGATCACCAGAGTATTCCGTGTTTTTTAGGCGGCTAGAGAGCGCATCTTTTTGGATGCTGTCGATAAGAGCACCGTCTTTCTCGGCCAACTTATCTTTGGTGCTCTGCGCCTGAAGAATTGATAAAGCATCAGTTTTTGCCATAACTTATTTCTCCAAGTTTTTAGAATGCGGCTACACCATTTCCTCTGAATACATTGGAAGATGTAGCGGATGATTTTCCAGCGCCAGGGTTTTTCGCTTTGTCTTCAGGAGTGGTTCCTGCGGCGGCCTCTTTGACTGCCTTCTGGAGTTCATCTCCCCAAGTCTTTTCCAACTTCTCGATGTTAGCAGACATTTTGTCGGCATCGGCATCAATAATGTAGTCAGCGAAACTGGCTGGAATGTGTTTCTCAGCTAAAGCTTCAAGGGCTTCGGCTTTGCGTTCGCGGAGAGTGATTTCTCGTTCACGCTTGTCCAGAGCTTCTTTCTGCTCCTTCTGAGCTTCCGCAGCCTTCTGCTCTTCGGTCATCTTGGCTTCCTTCTCCCAGCGTTCACGCTCTTTGGCGATGCGGTCATCGAGATCTTTCTCGTATTGCTCGCGCGCCTTTTTGCGCTCTTCTGAAAGCTTTTTGCCAAGCTCTTCTTGAGTGAAAGTCTTGCTACCCTTGTCTTTTACATCGTCTTGGTTGGTGTCAGGGTTGCCACCATCAGATGGTTGGTTTTTGACATCTTCTGCCATAATTCCTCCGATTTTACGCTTCGCAGCGATGTTGGTAATACTTTCGACAAAAAAGCGACCTTTGAGGGCCGTTTCTTAAAAAGAAGACGACTGAAACTCAATGAGTCGCAGTCGATCTACTTACATTATAACACAGAAATACTTGTCAAGCAAAATATCTCAAGCATCTACCAGTTCATCGTCATCATCGCGTTCGGTGGAGTAGAACTCTTCATAACTCGCCACCACTTCAGGTATCTTCCGACCTGCTGGAGTGAGCTCGTAGCCAAAGCCACCTTCTTTGAGGCGATACCAGGCTTCGTTTGTTAGAAAGTATGGCTCAGTCTTCATTTCAACTCCTTTTCAAGATAAGTTTTCATCGCCTTGCCTATGGCATTCGGCCGACCGCTTTGTAGGTTAGCGAAGGCTTCCGCGAAGAACTCGCGACCGCTTGCCTTTGAGCGAGCGTATTTGGAAGCCTGGGCCAGCACCGTGTTTCGGTCAGTTTTTGTTTGCCGCACCGCTATGTCAATTATATCATTCATTATGCGCCTTGCGGCAGAGTCAGTATTGTTCTTACGGAGCAGGTAGTTCTCGATGAAGTGGCCGAACTCGTGATAGAAAGTGTAGTTCTTGTAGTCCGTGGCTGGCATAAAGTGTTTAGAGCGGACACCTTTGAACACCGTGGAGCTGAGCTTCTTTGCGCTCTTATAGTAGAGCTTGTTGAGGTTGATTTCTGGCGATTTGCGGTTAGAGAGCCATTGGCGAGTTCTGGCGATAGTGCCATAGCCCATCTTGCTTGGCTTCGTGCCACTGATGATGAGGCCGTCTTTGCCTTGACTCTTCGCCCACGCTTGAAGCTCTGGGTGAGCGTTCATCAGCGTTTCTGCGTTCTTGGCGATTTCATCTACCAGCACATCATCTATATCAAGCATCGAGAAAGCATCAAAGCTGACACCGAAGTCTGTGGCAACCATTCCTGCATCGCTTACGCCAGTGATAGTAACCCTATGGTTGAGCTTGTCGGCAAAGCGATCCACGAGCGACTTGTGCCAGGAGCCGTAGTTCATATCGCCCTGGACATAGTAGTTCTTGTCGTTGGACGGATCGCGCGCCACACGCTCGTTTATCTTGTAGTCTTTGCCCAGATATGGTGTGATAGTTGAACGGCACCACGGATGGAGCGGCGGAACATTCTCGCCGACCTTTGCGCTCTTCAATGAGAAGATGCGCTTGTCCATTGAGCGGCAGATGTCCGATGTGCGCATATCTAGCGTAGCGATAAACTGGAACTTCTCCAGGCCCATCTCTTTGTAGGCTTCAACGGTGGAGAGGTTTTCAAAGTAGCTGGTTTCAGTCCTGACCAGGCGCATCGCTGCGTGCTGGCTCACTCCATAGCGCTCGCGTATCATCCGAGCCGTTACTTCAGGGCTTTGGCCGAGAGCAACCGCCTTGCCGATGACTGCTTGTAGGCTGTCCGCTAGCTTGTCAGTGTTACCCCAGATGCGTTCGGAGTAGTTAGCGCCAGCGAACTTGGTGCGGAGTATCTTGTTGACTGTCTTGTCGTCTAAGGTAGAGAAAGCTTCCGTTGCACCGAGCTTCTTGGCCGAGTCGTAGATGGAGCGGTAGTAGGCATCCTTGATGGTGTTTGTATGTGCCGTTGTTTCCACTTCATTCTGCTTCAGACCGACTTTTTTGGCTTCGAGCCATAGTTGAGCGTTCAAAAGCTCAAGTCGGCTCAGACGGCCGTTGAAGCGCTCAGGAAGGCGCTTTTCTAAGCCAGCAACTCGGAGTTGGTTGTAGAACTTCACCAAGTCGCCACTCGGAGCGATAGCGTTGAGGGCGGTGGTGTCCCACTTGTTCTCGGAATAGTAGATGCGATAAAGGTGTTGTATCTCGCTCACTGTTTGGCGCTGAGCACTGGTATAGATACCGTAGATTTGCTTGAGATACGGCTCAGACTTGATTTCTGCTTCAGTGAGCTTTTCTATCGCTCGCTTTTCCCAGTAGTCTTTTGAGCTTGCCATTTAGCCTCCTACATATCTTCTAAGGCTTCACTCTCGTCAAGTTCGCGCTCAGAAGGTTTGTCGGTGCCATAATTGTCTTCGGTCTTGGTCGCCTTTGCACCTTGTTCTTCGGCGGCCAGTTCAACGGTCTCTTTAGCATCTACCACGAAGGAGAGCTGGGAGACGAGGGTTTCACGGTCAACGATGCCATCGAGAGCATTGATCATATTTGCAGTTTCGACATCGTTCTGCGGCAAAGCGCGCTTGAACACTGCATCAATATCGCCTATCTCAATGGCTGGCATATTGGCGGTCTTCATCAAGTAAACATTGTAGAGGTGGACACGCTCCATAAGTGAAGCTTCAAAGCAGCGCTCTTTGTCTTTCGCGTGTTTTTCAAAGGTGAAGAGTTTGTATTGTAGCGAAACACCAGAGGCGCTACCTGCAAAGTTCTTGTCCGAAACATCAGGAGTCATTGAGATCATATGGATGTCATCCTTGATGGAGTCGCGGAGTTTCTCGCTTTCTTCTTCGTTCGTGCTCTTAGTGATGTATTTCATCTCGGCACCTTCTGGAAGGTCAGCGATGCGGCCGTTCATAATCTCTTCGACCTGTTTCTCTTCAAGGCCACCGCCAGAAACTAGCAGGATGGAGTTCGCGTTCTTCATACGGTCATTCACACGAGCGGTCTGGAGCTTGTTGTAGGCATCGATATTCGGAATGACTGGCTCGTAGTCGCCGATAATGTCGTCATCGTTCATATACTCAACGACTGGCACTTCGCCGAAGAAGTGGAGCTGGTCAGTGGTTTCATCACCGCTAAGGTTGCCACTCTTCAGGTGCCGTTCCATCACCATAGTAGGAGTGATGATAGTGAGTTCATATTCATCTTTGATTTCTTCGCCTTTCTCGTTCACCGCGTTCACATAGATGATAGCAAACATCTTTTTGTGCTCAACGGTATTGTCGCGGACGAGGATGATGTTGCGAGGATCTACCACTGCGCTACGGCACTTAGAGTCTTCGTTTACATAGATGCGTTCAAAGCCGTGGCCGAACTTGGAAGCATCGTTTGCCAAGCGGATGTCGGTGTTGCTGATGATTTGGTCATCGAACTCACCCTGGATCTTGTCGAACTTCACACCTTTGCTCACGGTGTAAGTTACTGGGTTGCCTAGTAGGTAGCCAGTGTTGAGCCCTGTGATATAACGCGCAAAGGCAGTAACGGCTACTAGAGGCTCCGAGCCTTCTTCGCCCACAACCTTCTCCGCGTTGTAGTATTGGTCAAGTTCGTTGTAGCGGCGAAGTTCATCCGCGCGCTTCACGCTGCTGATGAGGGTTTGGACTACCTCACCAGTCGGTTCAGTGCCTTTCGGCAAAACATACATTCGTTTATTGATGGCCATATATTTTTCCTCCTTATCTCATAAACGGCGCTCGCCGATGTGCTGCGGCGCGGCCGAGATCAGCATCGGTGTAGATTTTAGCTTTAGGTGTGTTGGCTACTGCCTCATAGATAGCAGCCAAGACATCTACGGCATCATCGTGGGCATTCTTGCCCTTCCTCTGGTAACTCATAACCTGCTTGTAGAACTCTGGGTATCTAGTCCGCCAGTTGAGCGGCATATAGATGTGGTTCTGCACCCAGGCTGAGCTAGCCAGAATACGGCTCTCCTTGTTCTTCGTCTGAGCCTGGTCTGCCACCTGTGTTCTGTGGTTGCCCATCTCTCGGAGTAAGCGATCCACATTTCTTGCGAAGCCACGGCCACCGTTGTTTGACTCAATGGTCGCCTTGTTGACTTCGTTTCTCGTCAGCAGGTCTGCAACTGCTGGCTCGGTGGTTTCCATCGGCTCGTCTGTGAAGACGAGATCAAGGACATAAGCCTCATTTTCATACACCCCATATACCACTGAAGCGAGAAAGTCCTCGCCTGTGTCGGCGGTATCGGTGTAGTCGTAGATAACTGGTATGTTCGGTCTCTGCTCCCAGGTCTTGAACTCTGAATAGAGCCGACCTTTGACATCTATCGGTTGCTGGTTGTAGTTCGCTTCGGCAATATCGACATTCATCTCTTGCTTTATCATCTCGAAAGACTTAGCATCGAGTATCTCATCGCAGAGCATCTTGCCGTTCTCATCCTGGGCTTTGTAGGTGATGATTTCTACATCATCGCCAAAAGCTTCTATGATGTGGCCAGCAAGGTCGTTCTCAGCCCAGCGAGTCATAATGATGATGGCTTTGCGCTTGCCCTCTAAGCGAGAGAGCATCGTATTTGTGAACCAGCTCCAAGTCTTGTCCAGTTCCGCCTCGTTGTAGGCTTCTTCAGCGTTCTTGATGAGGTCATCGCAGATCATAAAGTCGCAGCCGAAACCAGTGGCGGTAGCGTTGGGAGATGTGGCAAGGTAGGACACTTGCGTTTGTCCTTTCAAAGTCCAGCGTTTCGCTGCCGCTTCGCCGAACTTGACGGCGGTGCGTGGGAAGATGTCCGAGAAGACGATAGCATCACCCAGCTTCTCGGTCTGAATAGTGTTCCGCACATTCCGAGAGAAGATGCCAGCTACATCCTCGTTATATGAAGCGGTCATCACACGGCAGGCAGGGTTGCGGCCAAAGAGCCAAGCCGTGAGGCACTGCGCCGTGAGTGATTTGCCGTGGCGCGGTGGTGCGTTGATGACTAGGAAGTGCTTGTCTGAGACTTCTACGAAGGTTTCGATGCGGTCGCACATATCGGTCAGATATTCACGGTCGTCCTTGAAGAAGTTGGGGAAGAGAATGTTGCAGAAGTGCCAAAGGTTGTTATGCGCCATCGCAAGGTCAATGTCGCGGTCTGTAAACTGCTCATTGAAGCGCTGCATAATGTTTCTATCGTGCTCGTCCATAGCTACTCCTCAAACCTACTTCTCTGTGGGAACTGGCTACGGATGTATTCGCCAACCGTGCCTCCTGCGAAGCTCTTGTCATCGGACGATATAGTCGCCCATTTCGCCAGCTTCTCGACTGGGAAGTCCATCACCTGGCACTTGCGGTCGCCCTGGTTTATGCCGCCGATGGCCCAGTAGTTGCCGTAGAGCGCACGGAACATCGGCTCGTCTGGGAACTTGTCCAGGACTTCCAGAGCCTTTTTGCGGTTGATAAGTATAGGTTTATGCACTGCATAGTTCAAAGTGCCTTTATTAGCGGTTTCAAGCGTATTCACGAGGTGTCGGAGGCGTGCCGTCCAAGTCGTTGCTTGCTGGTTGTGGCGCTCTTCCACACGGACAATATGGCGGTATAGGTCGCCATTGTAGGTCGGTGGAGTATTCTCCGCATAGGGTTTCATAATGAAGAAGTCGTCATTGAATAGCCAGAAGTCTTCCGAGATTTCATCGTTCAGGCAGGCTTGCCGCAGCATCGAGCGGACACGCTCCCACTTGGTGTCTTCGGTTTGGTTGATTTCCACATAGCGATCAGGCAGTAGGCCATCAGGCTTGCCACCGTAGAACCACACATTCCGATGTGGGAAGAACTTTTCGACAGAGCGCAGAGAGTAGCGGAGCTCTTCGTTTTCAGGCTCATTCTTCACAAAGTAAACGATGTCATTGTGCGCAGTAGTTCCGCGCGTGAAACCATAGTCCTGGAACACCTTGCTGTGGCGATGCCGAGTGATGACACGCTTCAGCCAGCGCCGTTGAGCAATAGGCGCATCGCCTAGTTTGAGCCGTCTGAGTAGTCTGTTCTCTTCATCGTCCATCCGTTCGAGTCGCGCCAAGCATAACCCACCACGACATAAAGAGTTGGTGTTGTCAAAGTAGTGATGGATGAGTAGGTCTGATGCGTGGTAAAGTCCGCCGCTTTTCAGTAGGACATTCACATTGAACATCTCATCTTCGCCGAACTGCATCCCGTGAATAAACTTGAAGTCGTTTTTCTTGATGAACTCCGTCTTGTAGATTTTGTTCCATACCATCTGCCAGTAGCGCCGTAAGTGGTCTAGGTCATAGTTGCCCTGTGGCCAGGCGCGCAGAATAGGCTCTTCTTGCGTTTTGGTGTGGCGGTATTGGCCGAACTGTATCACATTGTCGCCACGCTTCGCCAAGTCATTCATCACTTCGATAGCGTTCAAAGAGTAGGCATCATCAGCATCTAAGAAAGTGAGGTATTCACCCTTGACCTTTTCCATCCCAAAGTTGCGTGCGACCGAGACACCATTGTTTTCCAGGTGATAAACTTCAAAGCCATATTCCTTGCCGTAGTGGTCGCAGATTTTAGGCGAGCCATCAGTTGAGCCATCATCCACGATAATGACTTGCGCCGACTTGTCCGTCTGCTTGGCCAAGCTATCTAGGCATCGTTCGAGGAAGGGTTCCTCGTTATAGACTGGGATGATGACACTGATCATTTCTTCACCCCCTTCATTTTCTCAAGTAAAGCTTTGGCTTCGGCAGAGATTTTCCAGCGACCAGTTTCCAGTAAGGTCTGAGGCTTGAGTGTTCGTTTCTTCTTATTTTCCATCGCTGGACTCCTT
>CAZMIW010000024.1:0-9133 GCA_964566585.1 uncultured Candidatus Saccharibacteria bacterium
GACGGTCTTGATCCCGCCTTTCCTCAGGGCCTCGGCGGTTTTTTCGCCGATACCGTTTAAGGTTTCTACATCTGCCTCCATGTTCATATATCTATTATAGCAAACTAGAGGGCTTTTGTTTAATTGTCTAAGCTCCACCGGAACTTGTTGTGGCATCCGCCGCCACCACCACCGTTGCAACCGCCTCCGTCGCAGTTTACACAGCTATTTGAGCTTATATTTTAATAATCTTCGACGAGAGTGAATTCTTTATCGGCGATTTTGATGATACTGTCCGGGCCGGCGCCGATGGTGGTGAGCTCGGCACGGATACCCATCTTTTTCATGACGTCACGGAGACGGTTTAGAGAGGCATAATTGTTAAGATCGGTTTTGCGGGCGAATTTTTCGATTTTTTCGCCTCGCACGATGAACTTGTCGCCCTCTTTTTCGATAGTCCAAGTGTCTTTTAGTGCTTTGTCGGATAATTTGATGACTGGCATATCAGATAGACTCTCTTTCTGATGTTCTACTTGCGTCTGAGGATGACCCATGTTTTGTTCTTTTATCAGCACCAGCTCTCGCAAAACCTCATCAATTCCCTGATGGGCGGAGGAGGAGATGGCGAAGATCTTGGCGTCAGGGTTCTCGCGGAGAACATTGCCGATTTGAAGGTCGATGATTTCCTGATCTAGCCCCTCGCACTTGGTCAAGGCGACAATTTCGGGGCGGTCTCTCAAGTCAGAATATTTTTCGAGCTCGGTGCGGATAGTTTTATAAGCAACGCCGGCATCATCATTATAGACGTCAATCAAATGTAGCAAAACTGCGGTGCGGTCGATGTGGCGAAGGAAGGCATGGCCGAGGCCCTTGCCCTCGGAGGCGCCCTCGATCAGGCCGGGGATGTCGGCAATCAGTAAATCTTTGCCGTCGATAGTTGCGACACCGAGATTGGGGGTGATAGTGGTAAAGGGATAGTCGGCGATTTCGGGCTTGGCATTAGAGACGACCGAGAGAAAAGTGGACTTCCCGGCATTTGGCAGACCGACGAGACCGACGTCCGCGAGAAGCTTTAGCTCGAGTTCCGCAATAAACTCCTCGCCCGGCTCGCCGACCTCGGCAATTCTGGGAGTCTGGCGAGTGCTAGACTTGAAATGAGCATTACCAAAACCGCCTTCGCCACCTCTTGCGATGACCGCCTCTTCTTGGTCTTCGACTAAATCAGCAATCACCTCGCCGTCGCGACGAACCATCGTCCCGATCGGCACCTCGACGATTAAATCTTTGCCGGAGCGGCCGGCGCTACGTTGGCCAGAGCCGTTTTTACCGTCTTCAGCTCTTAAAATCGGATTATAGCGAAAGTCGAGCAAGGTATTAGTGTCCTTGTCGGCGCGAAAAATAATCGAGCCGCCACGACCGCCGTCCCCACCGTCCGGGCCGCCCTTTGGAATATAAATCTCATGGCGGAAAGATACGGCACCGTCGCCGCCCTTGCCGGCATGAAGCTCAACTTTTGCTACGTCTACAAACATAAATATATTATAACATCAATGTATGTAATTGTACATCCCGACGTATTGCGCGGGAATTGTCGCTTCGGTGACGGTGAAGGCCATACCGTTGTAGTTCATATCGCGAATGACGATGGAGCCGTTGCTGTTGACGGCGGTGACGACGCCGACGTGGCCATAGTAGCCGGAGGTGGTCTGGAAGACGGCGCCGACGGACGGAGTATTATTTACGACGTAGCCCATGCGGGAAAGGGTGTAGGCCCAAGCGTTGGCATTGCCGAGAACCGTCGAGGGGAGCGGATTAGAAGTGTAGTGCTTGCGATAATACCAAGCATACCAAGTACATTGGCCCGGCGTGTTACGGTTTCCGGAGTCAACCAGAGACTCAGCATAGGAGAAGCGCTGGACGATGCGGATATTCTCGCGGGCGCCGGTAGAGCCGAGGTAGGAATAATTCTGGTAAGTGAATGTATAGGAAGAACTACTGCTGGACGAGGAGCTGGGCGTCGGGGTGATGGGCGCCTCATATTCGGGACGCTCGGTCTCCGGGACGGTGGCATTCGGAATGAGAATGACTGAGCCGGCTTTCAAATCTTTATTGGTCTCGAGATCGTTATAAGAAATAATATCGGCCGCCTTTGCACTATAATGCTCGGCGAGCGATTCAACAGTATCGCTGTCTTTGATAGTATAGGCGATACCGGGGACGGTCGGGATGTAGAGGCTCTGGCCCTCGGAAATAGTCTTTGAGGCGAGGCCATTGGACCAGCGAATCTGATCAGTAGAGATGCCAAAGCGGGCCGCAATCTGGTCGAGAGTCTCGCCGGCCTTGACGGTGTAACTCTGGACTCCGCGCGAGAGATGCGAGACGTCGACGATGGTCGGCTTGGAGATTTTGCCAGAGGTGTCATCTAAGGTCTGATTGGCCTGTTGAAGAAGCGCGACGGAGATATAGTTGTTAGTAATTTCGTTGCTACTCGCAAATTGCATGGAGTTCGCGAGCTCTGCCACGACATAGAACTCAGAAACCTGATCGGTGGAAACATCATAATTATTATTATAGATGGCCCGGAGACTAGTAGAATCGTCACTATTACCGCTATTTTCGATAGAGCCAAAATAAGCCACACCCAAAATGACAGCAAAGGCGGTGAGATAGAGCCAATACTTTTTCAAAAATTCAAAAATGTTGTGCTTTTTTCTGCTCATAATTTTGTTTCACAGGAGGAAAGACCGCTAGCTTCAATGTTCTTTAGGTGTTCCTCCTCTGTACTACCATAATACATCTTTCCACTACAATCTGTCAAGAAATAATAAGCCTTATGCTCATCGTCAAAGCCGGACGGCTCCTTTGCGTCGGCGACCGACAGGAGAGCGGAGACGCCGGGATTACTAATCGGACCGGGGGTGAGGCCGGTGTAAACCGCATTTCTAGTATTGTAGGGGTGGTCAAGAGTGAGGCCGTCGGCATTGGTCTGATAAGTTTTGCGGTCCGGATCGACGAGGTTGAGAGCGTAGGTCGTGGTGCTGTCTGCGCCGAGGGGCATACCGACCTCGATACGATTTAGGAAAATCTTTGAAATATAAGGTTGGTCTAAGGTGTTTGCTTCCCTTTGGGTAATCGAAGCGAGAGTAATCCCTTCATAGAGCGAGAGGCCCTTTTCACCGAAGCGCGAGACGAGATTGTTCCCTTCGATGGCCGCCTCAAGATTGTCTAGGCAGGTCAAGATGATGTTTTCGACGCTTTCGCCGATGTAGAATTCGTAGGTGTCACCGAATAAATAGCCCTCTAGCGGCTCAGCGCCCCATTCCGAGGTGTCTTTACGGCCTTCTAGGACTTTATGATTGTAATTTTTACTAAAGGCAGTGTTAATCTCTTCGTCACTATAGCCAAGATTTTTGAGTTTTTCTTTGACTTGTTTAACGGTCTCGCCCGGAAGAATGGTGAGCTTAAAGACATTGGCGGATTTACTGCCATCGATGAGTTGCTTATAGATTTCCTCGACAGAGGAAGCACGCGAAATTTGATAGTCGCCAGGCTTTGGGAGCTGGTCTGGGTTACTGTTTAATCTGGCGTAAATCTGGAAGGCGAGGGAGCTCTTGATGATTCCGGCAGACTCGAGATTATTGGCGATATCAACTAGCGGCTCGCCATTTTTAACAGTGAAGTCCACCGGCTTACACTGCTCATCGGCAGTGGAGGTCTTACAGAGTTTTGAATCGTAGACTGGGGACAGACTGGAGTTATACCAAATAAAAAGCAGGGAGCCGAGGAGGATGAGCCCGGCGAGAACGCCCACAGTTATCTTCAGAGCAAGTTTTTTGGTCTTTTTCTTCATGGTGGGTTTCTTCTTCTTTTTTAGTTCGACGGTAGGGCGAGAGGCACTAGCGGCAAAGGTCGAGGGTAAGCTCTCAAGAAAATCCTGGAGGATGATAGTTGCGGCCTCTTTATCGACTTCGCCTTTTTGATACATTTTGCCGGTCTTGTTAACTTTTTTCATCAGGCGCTCCTCGGCTTCTACGCTAGTCAGACTCTCGTCCTGAAAACGGATTTTTGCACCCTGTATTTTGCTCTCGAGTTTTTTGGCGAAATCTCTCGCATATTTAGACTGGGCGGTTTCTTCACCGGCGTTGCTGCGCGGCAAGCCGACGATGAAATATTTGGTATTTAACTTTTCGGCCAATTTGGCTAGGACTTCAAATTCCTTACCGTCTGCAGCGAGCGTACCAACAGGGACAGCAATCCGCGTAGTAGAATCCGCACGCGCAACGCCAATACGCTTTTCTCCAACATCCAGCCCGATTAATTTCATAGGGGCTATTTCTCCACTTCTAGATTAACGGTAATTTTATTGGCATCATTTGGAATAGTGGTAACCCAGAAGAAGCTCGGCTCGACTTTGCAAGAGCTGACGCCGTTGATGCTCTTTAGCTGGCTTTGAAGCTCGCCAATCTTTTTACCCTTAGCTTTTTCGAGAATCTCCGCCTCGGTGACCGTTGGGCCGACCTTAGTCGTGGCCTTTAATCTTGCGGTGTAACCGCCATTGCCGTCATCCATAAAGCGCTCAAGAAACGGGTCGGTGGTCTCATAAATCTTTTGGTCCGCAGCGAGAGTAACCTTGGTTTTATCGTCGACGTAGGTCTTAAGATCCTTTTTGTCGAGAGTTAAAATCGTGTAAGTGGTAGTGCTAGTCAATTTCGGAGTGACACCGCTCCCCACCTCTTCGCCGACAGCAGGAGTAGCCACGGCGTCGCTAGTGTTTTCTTTGTAGGTGCTTTCTAATGGCATCACGTCACCAGAGATAGAAGCCATGAGGCGGTTTTTGCCGTCGCCGGTAATCTTAGCGGCAAGGGCGGCCTGAGCAGAGATAACATCAGATTGTTGAACCACCGTTAACAATTTGGATGTTCCACCGGTGAAGCTAACTTTATTATAAATAGCGCCGTGCGCACCGGCAAAATTAGTGGTCCAGCCAGATTCGGTGCTAGAGACATTATATTTATCTCCGCTCTCTGTCGCAGTAACTCCGACTTTAGCGGTGAGTAGACAACCCTGATAGCCGTCCGGCTTAATAGTCTTAGTCAAGATACTCGGTTCTAGCTCATTTTCACATTCTCCAACGGTCTCGGCATTGGAATCATACTCTTTCCAAGTCACCGTAGCACCCCTAGTCGTAGTGAAGGATAAGCCGTTATTTGAGAAAATCGTGCCCTCCGGGACGGAGACCGAAGCACTTGGCTCCGAGACATAGACCCCAATAGATACTTCGCCGGTGGCCTTTTCGCCGACGTCCTTTTTGCCGGTCGCCTCGAAGTTGACGGCGTTTTCCTGTTTATATTCCTTGGTTTCTAGATAGAATTTACCGTCTTTGACGCTGGCGGCGCCGGCGCTAGTGGTGAAGGAAACCGCCTCAGAGAAGTTATTAGACGTGGTGCGAATCTGAACAGAGATAGTCGCGGACGGAGCAATCGCAAAAGCCCAGATGCCGAGCAAAATTAGAAAGACTGCGCCGACAGAGCCAATGATAATCCATTTCTTGTTACGCTTAAAGAACGGGAGATTTTTCTTGTCCTCTTTCTGCTTTTGCTTATCCTTCTTTCTGTCGTTAGATTTTTTCTCAATTTCATCAGACTTTATTTCGGTAGTTTTCTTGTCGGCCGGTTTTTCTTTAGCAGGCTGTTCCTCGGGAACCTTTTCTTCTATGACCTTGGCGGGCGGTTCGTCTTCCTCGGCGATTTCAGACGGCATCTTGGGGCGAGAAGAAAGATTTTTGGCGACTGGGATCCCGGCGGAGGCGGAAAGTTTAATTAAGGCGCTATCCGTCGTGACAATTACAACGGCCTTCTCGGCGGACTTAGCCGCTTTATAAATTAGCTTGGTATTAACAGCGCTACGGAGAACCCCAATCTTTTTCGGGGGGACAAGCGCGACGACTTTAGAGCGACTAGCTCGCAGTTTAGAGATGATATCGGTAATATCATCCTCTGGCTCAATATAAATCACGTCTTTGTTCATACATTTATTTTAGCACATTTTATTGCACTTGTGCTAAAATAAATATAAATGAGTATATTTCGCAGAAACAAGCCAGAGGAACCAGCAGAGGTGCGCCCGACCGGTGGGAGTTTGATGGCAGAGATGGCCCTGAATTCGATTGCAGAGGGGGTCTTGATTATTGATGCGACAGGAGTGGTCAAATTTGCAAACCCGGCGGCGATACGGATGGTGGGGGCGACGGATTTATACGAAGTGGCGGGACTGTATATTTTTAGCGTACTAAACTTAGAAGATGTGAGCGGCCAGCCGATACCGGAGGATATGAACCCAATGAAGGGGGCAATCGTCCGGGGTGAGGCGTTTTCTTCGCGCGATTTTGTTTTAGTTACACGCTCGGGCAAAAAGTTCCCGATTGCGCTCTCCCTGTTTTTGTCGGGCGGAGCGGAGAAGATTATCACTTTCCGAAACATCGCACAAGAACTCGAAAAGGAGAGCGAGCAGACCGAGTTTATCTCCACCGCTTCGCACGAGATGCGAACGCCGGTCGCCTCAATAGAGGGTTATTTAGGTCTGGCTCTAAACCCAGCCACAGCGACGATTGACGAGCGGGCGCGAAAATATCTGACCGAAGCGCACGAGGCTTCGCAGCATCTCGGGCGGCTGTTTAGAGATTTGTTAGATATTACAAAGTTGGACGATAACCGGGCGCGGGCGCATCTAGTGCCGGTGGAACTAGCGGCGGAGGTTTCAAAGTTTTTGAGTGACTTCAAACAAATGGCGGCGGAAAAGAATATCCGGCTGCTCTTTGGAACGCGGAATCTGTCTGGTGCGGCAGGGAGAAAAGTAGTGATGCCGCTCTATGTGATGGTGGATTTGGATTTCCTACGCGAGATTGTGAATAATTTGGTAGAAAATGCGATTAAATATACCCCGGAGGGCGGGACGGTCTGGGTGGACGTGCAAGATTATCAGGGGCAAGCGATGATTGCGGTTTCCGACACTGGGATAGGGATAGCGCCGGAGGACCTTACACATATTTTTCAGAAATTTTACCGGGCAGATAATTCCGATACGCGGACGATTGGCGGTACGGGACTTGGACTTTATATCGTGAAGAAGCGGACGGAACAGATGGGCGGGAAAGTTTCGGCGACAAGCGTATTATCTAAAGGTTCGAATTTTTATGTACTGTTCCCGCGGATGTCTCAAGGGGAGTACAATAAGCAGCGCCAGATTGCGAGTAATTTGGAAGCGATGAAAATAGAGAAGCCCCGGGGAGTTCAGGGGAAAGTCGGAGAAGTGACGTTGTCGGCAGCCATGGGGGCTGGTACGGTCGGGGCGGTTAATTCGGGGCAAAATGGGACTACACAAAAATAAACAAGTGCGTTATAATAAGTATATGTTAGGAGGAATTTTATGGCAAAGATAATGCTAGTCGAGGACGACAAAAGTTTGCGGGAGATTTACAGTATCCGTTTAGTAGCAGAGGGGTATGAGGTGGTTTCGGCCGGTGATGGCGAGGAGGCCTTGGCGATGGCAGTGCAAGAGCGTCCTGATTTAGTGCTTTCTGATGTGATGATGCCAAAGATTTCGGGATTTGATATGCTTGATATTTTGCGCTCTACACCGGAAACAAAAAATATCAAGGTAATTATGATGACGGCACTTTCGTCGGAGGACCAGCGACAAAGGGGCGAAAATCTTGGAGCCGATAAATATTTAGTAAAGTCTCAGGTAGGAATTGAGGATGTGATAAACGCAGTCCATGAGGTAATGGGCGATAGGGCTGCGCCGACTACGCCTGTTGCGGCTACCCCGACGATGCCTAATACCTCGGAGGTTTCGGCTGGTATCGTGGGAGGCGTGTAGTGAGCTTGCTCAAAAAATCTGCTCCAGAGCCGGTGCCTCAAAAAGAGGATGATGTTTTACTTGGACTTGACATTGGTACAGAATATGTTAAAGCTGTAATTGCACGTCAGTCTAAGACGGGGCTCGAGATTATTGGAGTGGGCCGAGCGCATCAGGCTCCGAATAATATGTATTCTGGGGCGATTGCGGATATTCCGGCGGTGACGAGAGTTTGCGAAAAGGCGCTTGCGCAGGCCGAGGAGATGGCCGGAGTGACTTGTAAGCGCGTGACCGTAGGGATTGCGGGCGAGCTCGTAAAGGGTAATACTTCTAATGTACACTACCGTCGGAAGAATGGGAATAAGCCATTATCTGAACAGGAGATGGATTTGATTATTCAGCGAGTGCAGGATCAGTTTGGCGAACAAGCGAGAAAGGAAGTAGCGCTTGAGACTAATAATCCAGAGATAGAGGTCCGGCTGATAAACTCGGCGATTGTTTCCCTGTCAATAGATGGGTATAAGATTTCCAATCCGATCGGCTTTAAGGGCTCAGACGTGGCAATACAGTTTTACACAGCTTTTGCGCCGCTGGTGCATATTTCGGCGATTGAAAAGGTTTGCGCAGAACTGAATTTGGAGTTGCTCGCCGTTGCGGTGGAGCCGTTTGCGGTCTGCCGGGCGTGCCTCGGAGATGATTTAGATAGCACACTCTCGAGCGTGGTGATGGATATTGGAGGCGGGACGACTGACATCGCAATCGTGGATGACGGGGGAGTTGAGGGGACGAAGATGTTTGGCATCGGCGGGCGGAGCTTTACGCATCAGATTGCCGAGGCCTTGGGAGTTGATTTTGATACAGCGGAAGCCATAAAGATTGACCCGAGCTCTGGCGATTTAAACGAAGGCGGGCTCGAGAAAATGGAGGGGGCGATTTTGAATAATCTTGAGGTTTGGATTTCCGGGGTACAGCTTGCGCTCGAGGAGTTTGATCTGATGGAAGTTTTACCAAATAAGATTTTGCTCTGTGGCGGTGGAGCGGGGTTAGTTCCCCTTCAGGAACTCCTTGCGACGGCGGATTGGTATATAGATTTGCCGTTTTCGCGGCGGCCGGTAGTGCATTTAGTCGATTCTTCAGATTTGCCGGGGGTAGTTAATCGCTCGCCGGCGGAGCTAGACCATTCGTTTGTGACCGCTGTCGGGCTGCTTAGAGTTGCGCTTGATACCCTCGCCGGTGCGCCGGAAGAGGGTGGGATTAGAGCGAAATTGTCGAGGGTGTTGTCAAACTAAGATTGTGA
>CAZMIW010000025.1:0-7733 GCA_964566585.1 uncultured Candidatus Saccharibacteria bacterium
TTCGGATCGACAATCACGCAGCCGAGCTGCGTCGACGGATCCTTGCTTCGCTTCGCGGCTTCGTCCGCAATCCCCATAAAATATTCGTCCCAAGAAGGTAAGTTGTTCATAGTTTTCTCCATTTGTTTAATTATAGCACATTACTCGGCGAATTGAGAATTGTAAAGCTCGGCGTAGAAGCCGTTTTGTTTTAGTAGCTCCTCATGATTTCCCTGTTCGACAATGTTGCCGTCTCGGAGGACGAGGATTAAATCGGCATCGCGAATAGTCGAGAGGCGATGGGCAATCACAAAAGAGGTGCGGCCCTTAGTCAATTTATTCATGGCGTCCTGAATGAGTTGCTCCGTCCGGGTGTCGACATTGGAGGTGGCTTCGTCGAGAATTAGCATCGGCGGGTCGGCAATCATGGCTCGGGCGATAGTGAGGAGCTGTTTCTCGCCGGCGGAAATATTATCGCTGTCTTCAGAGATTTTAGTTTGGTAACCCTTTGGTAGGCCACTGATAATATGGTCGACGTAGCATTCCTTACAGGCCTTTTCGACCTCGCTATGCGTAGCCTTTTCGTTGCCGTATTTTAGATTTTCCTCAATTGTGCCAGAGAAAAGCCAAGTGTCTTGAAGAACCATGCCAAAAAGTTTCCGGACGTCGGCACGCTTCATCTCGGCGGTAGGAGTCCCGTCGATGGTAATATAGCCAGAAACCGGATCATAAAAACGCATCAAGAGATTAACGACCGTAGTCTTACCGGCGCCGGTCGGACCGACGAGAGCGACTTTTTGCCCTGGCCAAATCGTAGCGGAGAAATTTTTAATCACCGGCTTTTCGGGAGTATAGGAAAAATCCATGTGGTGAAAATCGACCTTGCCCTTTACCTTCTCAATCGTGCGAGCGGGCTCGTAGTCCGGAGTCTCCTCTGGCTCCTCGAGGAAGGTAAAGACTCGTTCCGAAGCGGCAAGGGAGAGCTGGAGAGTGCCGATAATCTGGGCGAGCGAGGTAATCGGGCGGTTAAACTGGTTGACATACTGAATAAAGGCCTGAAGACTGCCGATGGCAATCGTCTTTGAGATAACCTGAAAGCCGCCGAGAACGCAAATCGCCGCATAGCCGAGGTTGGTGAAGAAATGAGCAATCGGGAAGGCGAGCGAGCCAAAGAACTGGGCCTTCCAGCCAGCCTCGTAAAGCTGGTCGTTAGTCCGGGAAAAATCTGCTATGGAGGCGGGCTGATGCGAATTGACCTTAATGACGATACCGCCGGCATAGCTCTCTTCGATTTTACTATTTAATTTGCCGAGAATGTTTTGCTGGGCATGGAAATGTCTTTGTGCAAATTTAGCGGACTTGCCGACGAAGATCAGCGAAAGCGGAACGGTAATAATGGCAATCAGGGACAGCCAAGGAGAAATTGTGAACATCATAATCAATGTCCCAACAATCATCACGATGTTTGAGATGGTATCAGAGAGCGAATTTTGGAGTGACTCAGTCATAATATCAACATCGTTCGACATTCTTGACAAAGTGTCGCCAAATTGGGTCTTATCGAAATAGGAAATTGGGAGGCGGCTAATTTTGTCGAGGATTTTGCTCCTTAAATCTTGGCCGAGCTTGGCGGTGGCGCGGCCGATGAGGTAGCTTTCGAGATAGCCAAAAATTCCAGAAACGACATAGAGGATAATCAAGGTGATGGCCGAGCCGATGATAGGCCCCCAATTAATCTGATGGTCTGGGCTGCTGGTCAGGCTATTGACCGCATCGGTGGTCATATTGCCTAGTATATTCGGCCCGAAAATCGCAAGCGCAGTAGAGCCAGCGGCAAAAACGCAGGCGAAAATCACCGAGAGGCGCCAAGGCTTTAGAGCGCGGATGAGCTGGAGCGTGGCGGTTTTGATATTTTTAGGCTTGTCGGCCTTCATTCGGGGCTTAGGCATCTTTTCCTCCTTTGGCTTTTTTAAGCTCGGCGGCATACTCTTTCTCGGAAAACTGAGACTCAACAATCTGCTGATAAACTTTACAATCTTTTAGCAATTCTAGATGCTTGCCCTTCCCCACCATCTTGCCGTTGTCGAGTACGATAATCTGATCAGCATCTTTAATCGTGGACACTCGCTGGGCAACGATTAACACAACCGCGTTTTTAGTAATCTTTTTTAACTCTTTTCGGAGCTTTAAATCGGTCTTCAAATCAAGCGCGGAGAAAGAATCGTCAAAAATGTAAATCTCCGGATTTTTAGCAATCGCGCGGGCGATAGAAAGCCGCTGTTTCTGGCCGCCGGAGACGTTCGAGCCGCCTTGAGCGACGAAAGAATCGTATTTTTCTTCTAGCTTTTCGATAAATTCTTGGCTCTGGGAAACTTTTGCGGCCGCTTCGACTTCGCGCGGGCTGGCATCTTGATTTCCAAAAGCAATATTGCTTTTCATCGTCCCAGAAAAGAGCGCCGCACGCTGAGGCACGAGGCCGAGGCGCTTCATCAAGTCATTTTCAGCGTATTCCTTAACGCTAAGACCATCGACTAAAACTTCGCCCCGAGAAACATCGTAGAGGCGCGGGACAAGATTAATCAGAGTAGATTTTCCGGAGCCGGTGGAGCCAATAAAGGCAGTGGTCTCGCCGGCGACGGATTTGAAGGAAATGTTGGAAATAGCCTCAGCATCGGCGCTAGCATAGGCGAAAGAAACATTCTTAAACTCGACCGAGGGAGTTTCTTCCGGAGTGCCGTTAGTTTTTTCTCGCCAGGCGACTTTTGGCTTGGTCCTTAAGACTTCGTTAATACGCTTTGCAGAAACGTTGGCGCGTGGGAGAATTACGAGGAGGACGGTCAAGAACAGGAAGGACATCACGACCTGAATCGCATATTGCATAAAGGCCATCATATCACCAAGGTAGCTGATGTTCTCTTGCATTAAGGAAATGCCAATCCAGATACAGAGGAGGGAGACGCCATTAAAGACGAACATCATCAGCGGAGAAGTCCAAGCCATGACCTTGTTGATGAACAGATAAACATCTGTGATCTCCGAGTTGGTTCTTTCAAACTTGCGCTTTTCAGATTTCTCGTTGTTGAAGGCCCGAATGACCCTTAGGCCGGTAAGATTTTCGCGGGTGAGGAGGGTGATTTTATCGAGGAGCTCTTGAAAAATCTTGAATTTTGGCATCACGAGCGCCATAATTAGAACTACGAGAGCAATCACGACGGCGACGGCTAGGGCGATAATCCAAGTCATATTCGGCGCGGTGGCGATGGCTTGAAAAATCGCCGTAATCGCCATCAACGGGGCACGAAGCAACATCGAAAGCGCCATTACCATAGTCTGTTGGACTTGGATGACGTCGTTAGTAGTGCGCGTAATTAGTGAGGCGGTCGAGAAGCGATCGATTTCGGAAACGCTGAAGCTAAGGATTTTTTTGAATAAATCTCGGCGCATATCGCGAGCCAATGCAGTGCCGAGACGAGCAGAAAAGAACGAAGACACGACCGCGCCGAGGCCGGCTAACAGCGCCCAAAGAAGCATCAGTCCGCCGGAACTCCAGATTTTAGCCGTATCGTTATTAACGATACCGTCGTTGACGATGTCTGACATGAGAGATGGGAGCTGGAGGGTGCCCCAAGTTTGGAGGGCGATTGAAGCTACTAAAATTATAGCCTGCAACCAATAGGGTTTTAGATATTTTAGTAGCTTGAACATTTGTATATTATACCACTTTTTTAGCAAGAGCGGAAGGGGTTATACGAACGCTACTCGCATTGTTTGAGGGACCCCTCTCGCGCTTGCCTAAAACTGTAGCGTGAAGGTAGTGCTCTTTTTGTCCGAAGCGGCTTTTAAGTCCCATTTATTATGGTTAGCGATGGACTTGCCGATGGCGAGGCCGAGGCCGACGCCGGATTTGGTCTTGTCGGTTTGGTAAAAGCGGTCGAAAATATGGGGGAGATTTTCATCTGGGATGGTAGCGCCGTCGTTTTTAACGGAAACTTCTTTGTCGGAGATAGTGACGGTGATTTTCTTGTCGCAATATTTGGTTGCGTTGTCGATGAGGATGTTTAGGAGTTGGTTAAACTCAGCGCGATTAAGGGTTTTCTCGAGATTTGTGTCTTTTACAACATTGATTTTAAGCTTGGCGGATTTTTCGTTTAATTTCGGAGTATAGCAACTCGCAATTTCTTCTATGGTTTCTTTTAAGTTAATTTTTTCAAGCTTAATTTCGTCAGTGCCGGACTCCATGCGGGCGAGAGACAAGAGCTGGTTATTAAGCATAGCGAGGTCCTCCGCTTTCCGCGCGACATTATCGAGCCAAGGATTATCATGGATGTCAGCCGCCTCGAGATTAGCCTGAATGATAGCAAGCGGAGTCTTGATTTCGTGCGAAGCATTAGCGATAAAGTTTTTCTGGGCCGTATAAGCATCACGCACCGGCTTAATCGAGGCCTCGGCATGAAGCACCGCGAAAATTGCTACGATGATTTCGAGGCTAACGCCGGTCACGATAAGCGAAATTAATAGAGTCCGGAGATGATTCTCGCGCTCAGTCTCGAGCCGTTCCTCAAACATTATCGAAACATCATCCGAAACGTTGACTCGGAACTGTTCCTTCGGGCGGCCGGGCTTCATGGTGGCGTTGTAGGCTACGAGATAGACCGTCGTAAAAGCGATTAGCAGAATTGCGGTGGAGGCAACAATCGTGCTACCGATAAATTTGCGCTTTAGCTTCTTGAACATTAGTGGTTCGTTTTCTTTGGTTTTCATTCTAAATCCTTTGCCACGATTTTATAGCCAAGGCCGCGGAGAGTCTTGATTTGGCATTTCGACCCGAGTTTCTTCAGCTTATCACGAAGATGAGAAATGTAGACCTCGACATAATTATCACCCCCATAATTATCGCTACCCCAGATATGGTTCAAAAGATATTCTTTAGACTGGGTGCGGTCTGGATTTTTCATTAGAGTCTCGATTAATTCCCCTTCCTTTTCGGTTAATTCTTCCCCGTTTAAGGTCCGCTCCTCCATATTATAGGAGAGGTCGGCAAAGTTAATTAGGCGGTCGTCCTGAAGCGCTGGACGACGATTGAGTGCGCGGAGACGGGCGACTAGCTCGGCCGTCTTAAAGGGCTTTGCCAGATAATCATCGGCGCCATAATTTAGGCCTTTGATTTTATCCTCAGCCTGGCTCATGGCAGAGAGCATAATCACAGGAGTTTTGACATCATGCTCACGGATAGTTCTTAGAATATCGAAGCCGGACATTTTCGGCAACATCACATCGAGCACGATACAGTCATAAATCGGCTTCATCGCGAGCTCGAAGCCCTTTTCGCCATCCTCGGCCCATTCGGCAGAGATGCCGGATTTATCCAAAACATGAATGACTGCGTCCGCTAGGTATTTTTCGTCTTCTACGTATAATATTCTCATAAATTTCCTTTCGTTAATTCTATGATACCATAATATCGCCAGAAGCTTAAAGAAAACTTAAAATAGATATTCCAGGTAGTCCTTTAGCATTCTAGAGCCGGAGATGACGGGGAGGAAGTTTTTAAGCTCGGTTTTTAAGATGTATTCGAGATCGAAATCATTGGACCATGCAGCAGCAGCCTCTTCCATGCGGGCGTAGAGACTTTCTAATTCTTCAACTTCGTTTTCGCCGGAGATGTTGAGATAGGACTCGGGCGGGCAATCGGCGACGCCACCATCATGAGTCGAGATTAGAATACCAAAGTTTACAATGTCCTTCATCCAAGAAGTACCGCAGGCCTCGAGGCCGACAATCGGAGTATTAATCGAGATGTTTGCGCCGACAGAAAGTGCGCGGCCGAGCTCCTCGTCATAATCCGGGAGATAATGGACACGAGACTTTAAGACCGGGTCTTTATCAATCGTCCCAAGCACAGCGGCGAGGCGGCCGGTCATCGTGACATCGCCCTCATGGACGCGGCCGGAGAGGATGTAATGAGCGTCATACTTTTCAAGAATGTTTTTGAGACGGACGGGGTTTTCAAAGGGTAGCCATGGGCGTTTGTAGTCGACAAAACGACGTTTGAACTCAAAGAGAAGCGACTCTTCCGGAATATGGATTTGATTGCCATATTGATCGACACGGTGCTCAAGCACGCCGTTTAACTCGCGGCGACCCTGTAATTTAATTTCCTTGATATCCTTTGCATTGACGTTTTCGACATTTGCTTGATAATCTGCGGTCGGGAGATAAAATTTATCGAGAATATCATGTTCTTTTAGGTAGTCGACGGCCGGCTTTGCGGTCCAAGTCGGGATGTCAATGCCGTTTGTGACGGCCTTAAATTTAACTTTCTTGCCAGAGATTTCGCGATAATTGGCGACGCGAGCATGGAGCTTTGAGACGCCAGAGCGGAGCTCGGCAATTTCAATCGTGACGGTGCTTAGGCGGATATAACCATTATCAAATTTATCGGAGAGCCATTTCTTTACAGCAGAGGATTTTAGATTCGGGAAGACATAGCGCTCAAACTGAGCATAGTTGAAGGTGGCCTCGGCGGCCTGAACGAGAGTGTGATTTGTATAAAGTGTATGCTTTCTCGTGTAGACGACGGCTTCATAGAAGTCCATGCCATTACTCGCAAGCTCGTCGAGACGGGCGAGGGCGGCAAAGAAGGTTGCGACTTCGTTTAGCTGCATAATTGCGGGCTTCAGCCCGGCGAGCTTAAGGGCTTGGTAGCCGCCGAAGCCGAGGGCAACCTCCTGATAAAGACGGTGGTCGCCGCCAGAATCGCCGGAGTAGAGCTCACCAAAGCCGGGCTCGGTAATACAAAGTAGACGAGTAGAGCCGAGGACCTTTTCTATCACATCTAGCTTTACTAGGCCGTTATTAGCCTTGATGTTGACGGTGTCGAGAAAAGTAAAGCCGAAATCTTTATAGTCAACTGGGATGGACTCAGTGAGATTTTCAAAAGAAAAGCCGTTTTGATTATAAATTTGGCACTTTTGATGTTGTTCGGACGGGTAAAATGGGGTGATTAAAGTCAGCGGGACATTCATCTGCTCGGCAACCCGCCTCGTATCGGCGGCAAGCACGCCGAGGCCGCCACCACCTCTGATGCCGTTCTTTTTATCGTAAAGCTCGATCGTCCAATAAGTATAGGGGCGCTCCGGAGAGAGGGCCTTCTGAAGATGTTCGCGGCCGACGGCGGCGTAAAAATCATCGGTATCCTCGATGTTATCAAGCGGATGTAAGAGCTCCGGCTCTTTCGCCGGCTGGACCGCTATCTTTGTTGGTTGCTTCTCAAGTAATTTTTTCTCGTCCATAATATATTTATTATAGCATAAGCGGGATGAAATTTGAAGGGACTTGAAAAAAAGTTTGACTCGTGCTAGAATGAGATTGTTGTTGTTCTGGGGGCGGGTTGCCCGCCCCGAGTTCAATGGGGATTCGCCAAGTGGTAAGGCACTGGGTTCTGGTCCCAGCATTCGGGGGTTCGAATCCCTCATCCCCAGCCAAAAAATAATAAGCCCGTAGGGCTTATAATTTTTTTGGCTCTAGGTGATGGATGAGAACCCCCGCGGGGCGTTCGAATGGAGCGAAGCGACATCCACATCCCTCATCCCCAGCCATTAGATTTGAAAGGCGCCATCTAGTCGTTTTTTTGTGCTCGCTGGCTATAAGCCCCCTTTACACAATAGACGAGCGAAACTGCGGCGACTATAACAAGAGGTATGGTTATTACGGTCGCATTGTTGTTTTGCCCAAGATTATTGTCATCGCCTTCG
>CAZMIW010000026.1:0-3922 GCA_964566585.1 uncultured Candidatus Saccharibacteria bacterium
CACTTCGCAAGAGCTTAATTCGCGTAAAAAATCGCCTGAACTCTCTAGGCGATTTTTTGTGCTTATGGTATAATAGATACAAACTAGGAGGAAACAATGGTAAAAATTGCTATAAACGGTTTTGGTCGGATTGGGCGGAACGCTTTTAAGATTGCGTTTGACCGTTCTGACCTCGAGATTGTCGCCTTAAACGATCTCACAGATGCAAAAACATTAGCTCATCTCTTAAAGCATGATTCATCTTACGGCACTTACGACCGCGATGTCTCGGCCGATGATGAAAACATCATCGTCGATGGTAAAAAGATTCGGGTTTACAGCGAGACCGACCCACACAATCTCCCTTGGGGAGACCTCGGTGTCGATGTCGTGATTGAGTCCACCGGCTTCTTTACCGATCCCGAAAAGGCCAAGGCTCATCTCGAGGCTGGCGCAAAGAAGGTCGTCATCTCTGCCCCAGCGAAGGGCGAGGGCGCGAAGACTATCGTCCTCGGCGTAAACGAAGATACTGTGACGGAAGACGATAAAATCTTGTCAAACGCTTCTTGTACCACAAACTGCATCGCCCCGGTGATGAAGATTTTAGAGGATAATTTCGGTGTCGAAAAGGCCATGATGACTACGGTCCATAGCTACACCGCCTCGCAAAAGCTTCAGGACGCCCCGGCCAAGGATATTCGCGAGGCTCGCGCCGCTGCCGAAAATATCGTCCCGACTACCACCGGCGCTTCCAAGGCTACGGCCCTCACTATCCCGTCTCTAAAGGACAAGTTTAACGGCCTCTCTGTCCGCGTGCCAAATCCGGTGGTTTCGTTAAGCGATATTACCGCTCTTCTTAAAAAGGATGTGACCGTCGAGGAGATTAACGAGGCCTTTAAGAAGGCCGCAAACGAGCCTTATTATGAAGGCATCCTCGGCGTGACCGAGGAAGAACTCGTTTCGAGCGATTTCAAGGGCTCGGCTTATTCTTCAATTATCGATCTTAAACTTACTGATGTCGTCGGTGGAAACCTCGTGAAAGTCGTCGCTTGGTATGACAACGAATGGGGCTATAGCAATCGCCTCGTCGAGTTAACCGCTGATTTCGGAAAGGAGTAAAATGATTTATATCGCCTCCGACCATCGCGGCTTTGAGCTTAAGAAAAAAATCTTAAAGGACCATCCAGACTATCTAGACCTTGGCCCCCATACCTTAGATCCAGAAGATGATTATAATGAATATGCGGCCAATCTCGCGATTAACGTCCGCGATGCTTCCAATGCGACTCAGACTGCAGACCCGCCGAGCTTCGGCATCATCATTTGCGGCTCGGCTCATGGCGTCGCCATCGAAGCAAATCGTTTCAAAGGCATCCGCGCCATCGTCGGGCTGACTCCAGAGCTCGCCAAAATCGGGCGAGAGCATAATAATGCCAATGTCCTCTGTCTCTCGGCAGATTTTACCCCCGAAAAAGACATCCCAGAGATTATCAAGACCTTCCTAGATACCAAGACGAAGACCGATGAAAAATACGCCCGTAGAAATGTCAAATTAGATAAGTACGGAGAAAATTAATATGGCTCTTATTAACACTGTTATCGTCCCGACTATCCTCGCCGCCAACAAGGACCAGTTTAATGCTTTCGTTGCCGCCTATCAGGGCTTCGCAAAGCGTGTCCAGATTGATATTACGGACGGCCAGCTCGCCCCGACGCTCACTCTCCCGGAGTCTGAGGCTGTCTTGCCGGAGGGGATTCAAGCCGACTTTCATATGATGGTCGCCCGCCCCTCGGAGCATCTCCAGAATATCATTGCCTTAAAGCCGCATCTCTGCGTCTTCCATGCCGAGTGCGCCGAAGATTTGCTCCCGATTTTCACTCAGCTAAAAGGTGCCGGTATCAAGGCCGGTGTCGCGCTGATGAAACAGACTTTCCCGGCCGTCTATCGTGGCGCTATCGAGGCGGCGGATCATGTCTTGATTTTCGCCGGCGAGCTCGGCCGTCAGGGCGGTCAGGCCGATATGCTCCAGACCGAGAAGGTCGATTTAATTAAGGCTATCAACCCTAACGCCGAAATCGGCTGGGACGGCGGCGCAAATCTAAAGAATGTCCGCGCCCTTGCTCACGCCGGGATTGACGTGATTAATGTCGGCTCCGCCATTGCCGGCGCACCTAACCCCGGGGAGATGTACCAAAATCTCCAAGCCGATCTTGATAAGAAAGGAGTAGTATTATAATGGCTAAAATTGTTAGTCTCGGCTCTGCCCTTCAGGATATTTATCTAATTGACCACGACGATTTCGCCGGCGGTTTCATCTCTGAAGACGCAATAGACAGCCAAGGCGCTCGTCCGGTCGTCCCCGGCGAGACCAAAGAACGAAAAGAGATTTTTAAAGACCTCCAAATCGGCACTAAGGCCGATATTGACCGCGTCTCTTTCGAGGTCGGCGGTGGCGGGACTAATTCCGCCACTACTTTCGCTCGCTATGGCCACGAGCCGGTCTTCATCGGTAATATCGGCCGGGATTCCGCCGGCGAGGCCATTCTCGCCTGTCTGGACGAGGAGGGGATTGATAGTTCTTATGTCTATTATGCCCCGCGTAAAAAGACCGGCTGCTCCGTCATCTTGCTCGACACTAAATCTGGCGAGCGCACGATTTTAACTCACCGCGGCGCCTCGGCAAAGTTTGACAATTTAGATCCAAAGGATCTCGATGAGATTAAGCCGGATTGGCTCTACATTACGACTCTCCGGGGAGATATGAAAACTCTCGAGAAGTTCCTAAAAAAAGCAGTCGAGCTAAAAGCCAAAGTAATGTTAAACCCCGGCAAACTTGAAATCGCCGAGCAAAAAAAGCTCCTAGGTCTCTTAAAATACGTCGAAATTCTCCTCGTCAATAAAAAAGAGGCTGGCGAGCTCGTCGGCGGGACCAATCTAAGAGAATTACTCGAAAAGCTCAAGGGTTACTGTCCTGTTGTAATTATTACAGATGGCGGTATGGGCGCTATCGCGACCGACGGCGCCGAAATCATTCGCGCCGGACTTTACGAAGATTTGCCGGTCAAAGACACGACCGGTGCCGGCGATTCTTTCGGCTCTGGCTTTCTCGCTGCCTACGCCGCCGGTAAAAAGTTCGAGGATGCGCTTGTCTTCGCCTCGGCCAATTCCACCTCCGTCGTCAATCATCTCGGCGCTAAAGCCGGTATTCTCTCCGGCAAAGAAAAATTACATCAGATGCCAATTGAACGCATATAAAAAAGGGCGCAAACTTGCGCCCAATTTGTTAAAAATCATCTCTCTCAAACCCAACAATAGGTTCAGAGTCTTTCTCATCCTCCTTTACATTACGAAATGCAGACCATATCTCAGAGCACAGCCCAATCGCGCCAATCGACATTAATACTCCGCCGACGAAACCGACTATGCCATACCTAAAAGCGAAAAAGGAAACCACAGCGATTGCTATAATCGCGGCAAATCCAATTCTGATGATTTTTGACATTTAATAATACCTCCCTCTTTTAATGTACTATATCCTAATATTGTATCACAAAAAGCATAAAAAGTAAATAAAAATCTAGTCTATTTTTTCGCCGCTTTCCCAGATTTAATATCATCAATTAAATCTCGGAGGCTGGCCGCCCGCTCAAATTCAAGGTTCGCCGCGGCTAGTTTCATCTCGCTCTCTAACTGACGAATCAGCTTTGGATATTCCTCCTCCGGCACCTTCCGGAGATCCAGCGTATTTTTCTGCTCCTTCTCCGGGATAATCGCCCGGAGGCCCTTAGAAATCTCCTTTGAGATTCCTCGCGGCGTAATATGATGCTCATGATTATATTTTTCCTGAATCTCTCGCCGGCGGTTCGTCTCTGTAATCGCCTTCTCCATACTCTCGGTAATGTTGTCTGCATACATAATCACCTTCCCCTCGACATGCCGCGC
>CAZMIW010000026.1:4022-7643 GCA_964566585.1 uncultured Candidatus Saccharibacteria bacterium
TACTCTCGGTAATGTTGTCTGCATACATAATCACCTTCCCCTCGACATGCCGCGCTGCCCGCCCAATCGTCTGAATCAGCGCAGATTCGGATCTTAAAAACCCTTCCTTATCCGCATCTAAAATTGCGACCAAGGACACCTCTGGCAAATCTAGCCCCTCGCGCAGGAGATTAATCCCGACGAGCACATCATAAACCCCCTCGCGCAGATCTTTCAGAATATCTCCGCGCTCCAGCGTATCGATATCAGAGTGGATATAGGCGGTCTTCACATTCCGCTCCTTTAGATGGTCGGACAAATCTTCCGCCATCCGCTTTGTCAGAGTAGTGACAAGGACTCGCTGATTCTTCGCGATTCGCTCGTCGATTTCCTCCATCAGATCATCAATCTGGCCCGCCGAGCTCCGCACCTCTATCTCCGGGTCGAGCAGGCCGGTCGGGCGAATGACCTGCTGAGCCGGCTCCGGCGAATGTTCTAGCTCGTATTCGCCCGGTGTCGCCGAAACATAAATCGCATTTTTAATATGGCTCTGAAACTCCTCAAAAGTTAAGGGGCGGTTGTCGAGCGCAGAGGGAAGCCGAAACCCATAATCAACCAGAGTCTGCTTCCTTGCATGGTCGCCATTATACATCCCTCGGACTTGAGGAAGAGTCATGTGCGACTCGTCCACCAATAGCAAAAAATCTTTCGGGAAAAAGTCAAGGAGCGTCGCCGGCGGCTCCCCGGCCTTTCGTCCATCTAGGTGCCTCGAATAATTTTCAATCCCCTTCACAAAGCCCGTTTCTTCCAGCATCTCTAGGTCATATTTCGTCCTCTGTGACAGTCTCTGCGCCTCCAGATATTTGTGATTATCTTCAAAATATTTTAATCTCTCGTCAAACTCCGCTCTGATGGTACTAAGCGCCCGCTCTAGTTCATCTTTCGGCGTGGCATAATGGGTATTTGGGAAGATAAAAATCTTCTCCGGTTTTTCTAAAATCTCCGCAGTCAGAGGGTCAATTACTTTTACCTCCTCCAGCTCGTCAAAGCCAAATTCAAACCGATAGGCAATCTCCCCGCTCGCCGGGAACAAATCTATCGTATCGCCCATCACCCGGAAATTCCCCCGTTCAAAGGCGATATCGTTCCGGTGGTATTGCATCGCCACGAGATAAATGATGAAATCAGATTGCTTTAGAGGGTGTTGTGATTTTGACATGGGTGACACGAGTAGGGGGACCCCCGGCGCGCGCAGCGCCGAAGGCGCGAGCACGTTGGGGGATGACTCGTGGCAGGACCCGTCGTCAAAATCACAATTACAATCATTAAAATCACGATTATTCCAATAATCCACCGCAACCCATTTCTCATCTCTTTTCTCTAGCGCGAGCGACATCTCTATATAATGATCTGGCGAGCCAATGCCATAAATACAGGAAACCGAGGCGACGATAATGGTATCCGGCCGGGTGAGGAGCGAAACCGTCGCCGCATGCCGTAACCGGTCAATCTCATCATTAATCGCCGAGTCTTTCTCAATATAAGTATCAGAAGAGGCGATATAGGCCTCCGGCTGATAATAATCAAAGTAGGATACGAAATAATGCACCTCGTTCTCTGGGAAAAACTCCCGAAATTCCGAAAAAAGCTGCGCCGCCAAGGTTTTATTATGCGCAAGAATCAGCGTCGGTCGCTGCGCATGCTCGATAATATTCGCCATCGTAAAGGTTTTCCCAGAGCCGGTCACCCCGAGGAGGGTCTGCTCGCGGACATCATTATCTAGCCCTCTAGAGAGCTGACGAATCGCCTCCGGC
Organism: uncultured Candidatus Saccharibacteria bacterium; assembly: GCA_964566585.1. Lineage (GTDB taxonomy): Bacteria > Patescibacteriota > Saccharimonadia > Saccharimonadales > Saccharimonadaceae > Nanosyncoccus. The sequence continues at coordinate 5,816 of CAZMIW010000026.1, forward strand.
TGGTCGCCCGTCGGGCGATATTTTGAGAATAGCTTAAACTTTGGCATATCTAAAATATTATATCACACTCTTGAAAAAATAGACAAAATGTGTTAAAATACAAGCATAACACTATTGTTCTTTAACAATAACAAGGAGGGTATCATATGAATTTTTTGGAGTTTTTTGTCATGATGGCAGTCATAGCTATAGGTCTAATCACCATGAAGGCTATGTCTGATTGTGAGAAGGACGAGCTGTCCGAGCTGTCAAAGGCTTTTGGGTGTAAAATCAAAAAGTCTTTTGACAAAAAAATCTCAAAAGACCTCATAAAGGCCTTTCGTTGGCAATGTCGCGCCGCTAGGGGCGAGATTCGTCATTTTAACGACCTTATTGCCGGGAGTGACAGCTTATGGCTTTCCTCGCGCAACGGCTCGGAAAAGTTCTATAAGGAGTTCCTTGCCTATGCCGAGGGTATAGCGAACATGGAGATTACGACAGAAAAGGCCGTGGTGGACGAGCTTTTAAAGGGTCAAAAAATCCTTAAAAGTTTTGAACAGTATCTAGATGACATGGCCATACTGAAAGGAGGAAAGGACTAATGAGGCTGCCAAAAATACTTGCGGAACTTTTAGACACGTTTCGGCGTCCAAAAGAAATTCCCTTGGAAAAAGATATGGGGCAAAGTCTGGCACACGCAGATCATCTGTTTAAGATAAAAGCGTACCATTTTTTTGACAAAAATCGGGCCAGATTTATATCTAAGACGTTTTCGTACCAGTGTGAAGATGTCGTAAAATATATTGATCTGATGAAGACCGCCTCCGAATGCTGCAAAGATATACAAATTAGCAGTATTGAATTTAGAATCAGCTTCATGGCTTATGTTGATGAAATAACCAACATGAAGTTTGATTCTGGAGACTCAGTAGCTTTAAAACTTCAAGAAGGAGAAAAACTTCTTGAAAATTTCAAGTATTACATCATGGTCAAAGCTATCCATAATAAATAGTTCCGACTACCCTCTGGGCGCTTATAAGCGCCCATTTTTTTCGCTTATGGTATAATATAATCATGGAAGATAAATTTAAAGACTGGGTTTTAAAACAGCTCGAGAGCGAGCTACCCTCCGCCGATGTCGAACGGGCGATGGACTATGCGGACGACCTCCTTCATGGTCTCAAGACTTTTCGGACTTACCCTCAGGGCGTGGTGATTTATGGTTCTGCCCGCACTAAGCCGAATGAAAAATACGCAGTCAAGGCCCGCGAGCTGGGCGGTTTGCTCGCTAGGAATGGCCATGCCGTCATCACCGGCGGTGGCCCCGGCATTATGGAGGCGGCCCATCATGGCGCCTTTGAATATGGCGGCCGCACTATCGGCCTCAATATCGAGCTTCCCCATGAGCAACACATTAATCCCTATGTAACAGACCAACTAGAGTTTAAATACTTTTTCGCCCGCAAGGTCATGCTTGCCATGAGCGGAAAGGTCTATGTCTTTTTCCCGGGCGGTTTCGGCACGCTCGATGAGCTTTCCGAGATTCTCGTCCTGATGCAGGAGGGAAAGATGCCAAAGATGCCGGTTTTCCTCTTTGGCAAGTCCTATTGGCGTAGCCTTGATAAGTTTTTCCGCACCCGTCTCTATAAGGATAAAATGATTCAGTACAACGACCTCAATATCTATAAAATGACCGATAACATCCGGGACATCGCCAATGCTGCCAATAAAATCGGCCATTCCAAGGTTGGCGAAAACCTTTATGACATCCTCACCGTCCATAAATAGGAAGACTTGTAGGATTAACGAACATATGAGAATCTCTACTTTGAATGATTATTTTTATATT
>CAZMIW010000027.1:0-5890 GCA_964566585.1 uncultured Candidatus Saccharibacteria bacterium
TATTCGGCGACGTAGGCGGAAGAGGGAAGGACGGGCATATTGGCGGCGACGGTGGAGTTTTCAGAAGCAGCGATAGAAGTAAGGCGCGCCTTTTCGGAGTTTAAGTCTTCTTTTTCGGCGGTTAGCTCGGCGATTTCGGTATCTAGTTCATCAAGGGCATAATCATAAGAAGTGGCTTTTGTGCCTTGAGTGAGATAAATCATACCCATAACTGTAATCAACATGAGGAACATACCGATAAGACTGATTGGTCCGAGATTTTTTCTTTCGTGACGGACGATATTTTGATTGCGAGTCCACGAACTACTACTTACATAGTTCATGCTCCGTCGAGTTGTATATTCCCCTGATCGCATTTTTTATTTTTTCTCCACTTTTTATTTTTTGTTTTTGGCTCGGCCCGCCTGCCTTTAGGGCAGTTGGTCCGACATAGACCGGAAAGAGGGAGCGTCACCACCGGCGCTGTTATCTCCCTTTCCGGGAAGGTCATATTTTCCACACTCCAGTATAACTCTAAAAACTTTTGGAGGCGGGACTTTAGTCATGTATAGACTATAGTCCCATGTATAAGGTGCGAGCAGTTTGAATCTGCTAGAACTTAGACGCCTATTTAGCGAAAGTTAACTTTAATTTTTTGAGCGCGAGACTTATTCGCGACGATGATTTGACGAGGCATAACTCATCTCCTTTTTTATTTTTATTATTTTTGTTTGTATCTAAACTCGTTTGGCTACACGAAGTTTCGCGGAGCGAGCACGAGGGTTGATACCGAGCTCCAGACTCCCCGCAGTGATAGGCTTTTTGGTCAGGATTTTCAAAGGAGATTCTTCGCCATGCGAGGTCTCTTCTTTGAAATAATTCTTTACTAGACGGTCTTCTAGACTGTGGAAAGTGATAATAGCGACACGCCCGCCGGGATTTAATAATTTTGGCAGGAGCGGCAAAGTCTTTTTAATCTGTCCTAGTTCGTCGTTGACTGCGATGCGGATAGCCTGGAAAACCCGGGTTGCCGGATGGATACGGCCGCGACGCGGTAAGACATTTGAGACTGTATCGGCGAGAGCCGAGGTAGTTTCAAACGGACGAGACTGAACAATCTCGAGACTGACTTTCCGAGCGAGATTTGGGCTCAGCTCACCGAAATCAGTTAAAATCTCTGTGAGTTCTTTCAAACTAGCATGGTTCACGATTGTTTCGGCCGTCTTTTCTTGACGATTGTCCATACGCATATCGAGAGGTCCTGCCATTCTAAAGGAAAAACCACGAATCTCCTCATCTAGCTGCGGAGAGGACACCCCAAAATCCGCTAGTATCATGTCAAAAGTCTTTCCACACTCGGTAAGAGAAAACGTAGCGCTATAAAAATCGTCGTGAATAATATCCGGGGCTTCATCTTTCTGGTACTTGGCCTTTAGATATTTGATGGAATTTTCATCTCTATCCACTAGACACGAATCCTTATAATTCTGCGTTATCGCCAAAATCCGCTCAGCGTGTCCGGCATACCCAGCTGTGAGATCTAAATATGACTCACCAAGCTTTGGAGCCAAACAGCTTAAAACTTCCGATAATAATACAGGATTATGAAATGTCTTCATTTGTGTATATATTATACACCTTTGTTTGAGATTACCCAAATGAGAATTTTGGTGTTTTTGTGTTTGTTTGGTTTTTGTTTAATTACAATAACGATTACCACGATCTGATAAACCGAAGTCTATCTCATATCTTGGCAGTTGAGAGGTTATTGTGCATTTTGATTCATTAGAGTTAATTGGGAGGTGTTAATGGAGGTGCGAACGGTTTTGATTTCGAGTATCCTAAACCCGCACCAAAACTCCCATTTGGCTAACCTCAAACGATTTTAATGTGCTTTTTAGTTTTGTTTTATGGATTTTTGTTTTTAATTATCCACTGACTTAAGTATAAACGATTTGAAAAACTTTTGCAAGGGTTTTTTGCGAGATTTTTAACCTTTTCTTTTCCACATTTTAGGGTAGTTTTCCCCCGAACAAGGAGTTAGAAAACCGAACAAAAAAACCGAACAGATTTTTATGACCGCTTATGCTATAATAGATGCATGAAACGTGTAAAGTTTCTCCGGATATGCTTATATTTAGCAGTAGCGGTAATTTTGCTGCGGCTTTTTCAGATTCAGATTTTAGAGCATTCGGCGTGGGTCGCGAAGGCGGCGGCAGAGCATACTTCGCTTTATGATATTGCGGCGAAGCGGGGGGAGATATATATGATGGATGGGGAAGAGCCAGTACCGGTAGTGCTAAATCAGACGGTGTTTTCGATTATTGTAGACCCGCAGACGGCCACACAGGAGGCGGTAGAGGAGGCGATGAAAAAAATCGACAAAAGCAAATGGACGGTTACGGAGGTTGCAGAGATTTTTGCGAACCCAGAGTCGCGGTATTTTATTGCGGCAAAGGGAGTTTCGAGAGATGAATATGCAGCGTTTTTAGAGGTGGCGCCGGCGGGGGTTTATACGAAATCTGCTAATCAGCGAGTGTATGCGGAGGGGGACCTCGCGGCCTCAACGCTCGGTTTTGTGAATGCGGACGGAGAGGGGCAATACGGAGTAGAGGGGGCGCTCAATAAAGATTTGGCAGGGAAGAACGGACTTCTAAAAACCATTACCGACGTGAATAAGGTTGCGCTTTCAATAGGGAAGGACAACGTGCGAATTCCGGCGGAAGACGGGAAAAATATCGTCTTAACGATTGATCGGAATATCCAGAAAAAGGTAGAGGAAGTTTTAGCGCAGCACATGAAAGACACCGGAATAGGGCATGGCTCCTCGATGGTGTATGATCCGAATTCGGGGAAGGTGCTTGCGATGGTATCATTTCCGTCTTATAGCCCGGCGGACTATGGGAATGTTTCTGATGCAAGCGTATACGTAAACGACGTTTTGGAAACGCCGTATGAGCCGGGGAGTATTTGTAAGGGTTTTACTATGGCGGCGGCAATCAACGAGGGAAAGATGACGGCGGACACAGAATATTATAATACCGGCTCGACGACGGTGGATGGATGGCCGATAGATAACGCGCAAAAGGAAAAACAGCTCGGGACGATTACGATGCGGACTGCGCTCCAGTGGTCGCTCAACACCGGGAGTGTACAGGCGCTTAGGTTACTCGGCGGGAGTGCAGAGGAAATTACCCAGAGAGGGAAGGAACTTTTGTATAATTATTACTATAACCATTTTGGCTTAGGCCAGCCGACGGGAATTGAACTTTATGAAGGGATAGGGACGGTCGTGCCGCCGGATTCGGAGTATGCTTATAATTCGACTTATGCGAATATGACTTTTGGGCAAGGACTTGACGTGACGATGATACAAGTCGCGGCGGGGTGGTCCTCGATCATTAACGGAGGAAATTATTATCAGCCGACAGTAATTGCGGGGGAGATAGATAAGAATGGGAAGTTTGTCCCGGCGGCTGCGCGCGAGCCGGTGAGGACGGGGACGGTGACGCCGGAGACTTCGGCGACGATGCGGGAGATGCTGCACGCGACGAGATGGTGGATGGGGGACCCGGACGAATATTATTTCGGCGGAAAGACCGGGACGGCGCAAGCGATTCGTGACGGGGCGTATGTGATGGACGAGTTTATTTCGGGCTATATTGGCTATGGCGGGGCTTCACAGGACGAGCCAAAGTATGTTATAATAACTAAAATGTGGGACAAAGGGCGGACGGTTTCCTCGGAGGAAGATGTCCGGCCGGTGTTTGAAGATTTGAAAATGTGGATGTTAGATTATTTAAGGATTAAACCAAATGCCTAGTATCAAAGGGGAAATGTTTTACGGATTAGTGCTCGCGCTCGGAGCGTTTTTGCTTGCGATGTTTCTCACGCCGATTTATACCTATTTTGCTTATAAATATAAATGGTGGAAGAAACAGAAAAAGGAGACTTTGACGGGAGAGGCTTTGCCGGTAATGTCCAAGCTTCACGCGCACAAGTTTCGGCGGGCGTTTCCAACGATGGCGGGGATTATCGGGGTGATTACGGTCTGGTTTGTGACGATGCTTTGCAACTGGGAGCGGGGGCAGACTTGGCTACCTTTAATTGCTTTTATCGCCGGGTCGGTAGTGGGGCTGATTGATGACGTAATTAACGTGTTTGGGAGCGGTCGTGGGGCGGCGGGGCTACGCGCGCCGATGAAGTTTTTCCTGATTACGGTCGTGGGGCTGACGCTGGGCTGGTATTTTGCGGTAAAGCTCGGCTGGAGTGCGATTCATATCCCATTTGTTGGTGAATGGATTTTGCCGGAATGGTTGATGATTGTGGTATTTGCGTTTGCAGTGGTGGCGACGTCTAACGCGGTAAATATTTCCGACGGGCTGGATGGGCTCGCTGGGGGGATTACGATGATAGCCTATGGGGCGTTTGGAGTGATTGCGCTGTTTCAGGGACAGTGGATGCTCGCGGCTTTCTGCTTTACGGTTTGTGGATGGCTACTTTCTTATGTCTGGTTTAATGTGCCGCCGGCGCGGTTTATGATGGGGGACACAGGGTCGTTTGCGCTCGGGGCAGGGCTCGGGGCGGTGGCGATGATGACAAATTCTTTGTTCCTGCTCCCGATTATCGGTGGGCTGTTGGTCGTTGAGGCGGGGTCGTCTTTGATACAGATTATAGCGAAAAAGGTGTTTCATCGAAAAGTTTTTATCTCTGCGCCGATACATCATCATCTTGAGGCAAAAGGCTGGGGGGAAGCGAAAATCGTGATGAGGTTTTGGGTTATTTCGGGCGTACTAGCGATAGTCGGGGTGTTTCTTGCGGCTATTGGCGGAATTATCTCGAGATGATATAATATAGTTATGCGTAAGCATAAAGCAGATTATTCGATAACGCTAGTGACTCTCGCGCTGATGGCGGTGGGGTTGGTCGTGATTTTTGCGATTGGACCGCAAAGGGCGAACTTTTTGAACTCGGCGCTTGGCGTTGAAAAATATTCGGAAAATTATTTCTTTGTACACCAGCTTATTTCGGTTGGGCTGTCGATTTTGGCGTTTATAGTGGCGACGAAATTGCCGCTTGCGTTTTTACATAAATATGCGAAGTGGATTATGCTGCTTGCCTTGGGGCTAAACGGGCTGCTTGCGGTGTTGGCTTTGGCGCATTCGAGCCTTGCGATTTGTCAGCTAGGGGGGTGTAGATGGATTGGGACGGCGGGGGTAAGTTTTCAGCCGGCAGAGCTTTTGAAGTTGGCGCTGGTGATATATCTTTCGGATTTGGTGGCACGGAGAAAAGAGGAGGGAAAACTAGAGTCGTTCCAGGATTTTTGGTGGCCGTTTATTTTGGTCTCGGGGCTTTCGCTATTTTTCGTGGTGGTTTTACAAAAAGATTTGGGGACGGGGGTGACGATGATTGCGATTATCCTTTCGATTTTGTTTGTATCGGGGGTGCGTTTGAGATATTTTGCGGCGGCGATGGGCGTGATATTGTTTGCGGGGGTAATGTCGATTGTAATCTCGCCGCATAGGATGGAGAGGCTTTCGACCTTTCGGGGAGACGGGGATTCGGATTCGTCTTATCATATTGACAATGCTTTGCTTGCGATTGGGACGGGCGGAATGTTTGGGGTTGGAGTAGGGAACTCGGTGCAGGCGACGGGGTATCTTCCGGAGTCGATTAACGACTCGGTGTTTGCGATTATAGGGGAGACTTTTGGGTTCTTTGGACTTTCGGTTTTGATCTTAGCATTTGCATTTCTGCTTTCGAGGTTGCTTCGGATGGTACCGTTACTCGAGATGGAAGACGGGGCGATAGTTGCGGGGGTGTTTGGGTGGATAGTGGCGCAGTTGATTGTAAATATTGCGGCGATGACGGGGTTGATACCGCTCACCGGGATTACTCTGCCGCTGCTATC
>CAZMIW010000027.1:5990-7411 GCA_964566585.1 uncultured Candidatus Saccharibacteria bacterium
CAATTAAAGCGGACATTTGGCTTTGACCCGGAGGAGCCGCTAGTGGTAATCACCGGTGGGTCGCAGGGAGCGCAGCACATTGATATTTCAGTTCGAGAGATTTTGCCGGAGATGCTCCGATTTACTTCGGTCGGGCTAGTGGCGGGGCGGGCGCATTATGAGGAAATGATAGATTTGAAAAAATACGAGATTTACGAGAAGGCAAAATTAAAGTCGAATTTTCGGATGTGGGCGTTTAATTCGGCGATGCACGAGCTGCTCGGGGCGGCGGACGTGATTATTTCGCGTGCGGGGGCAACGACAATAGCGGAAATGGCGGCACTCTCAAAGGCGGTGATTTTAGTGCCGTATGCGGCACTTCCGGGTGGGCATCAAGTCAAAAATGCGGAGAGGCTAGAAAAGCTCGGGGCGGTGGAAGTAATCGCAGATACAGAGATGGTAAAAGACCCTTTGAAGTTGCTAGAAAAAGTACGAAAATTAATACGAAGTCCAAAAGTACGGGCGGAGATGGCTGCTCAGCTACATGAAACAGCGGTGCCAGATGCGGCAAAGAGGCTAGCAGAGATTTTGATTAGTATAGCGCAGAAAGATTTAGATACGGAGAAAGCAGAATAAGATGCGGATAGGGCGGACGATAGGTGCGGAACGCGAGAAGATACAGACCGAATCGGAAAGGACGCTGTATCACGAGAAAATCAGACGGAAGAAGATGATTTCAGTGGCAATCTATCTCGCTATACTTGCGATAATTGTACTCGGAATAATTTCGATTATCGTGGGGCTTCGGGATAAAAAGGCCGTGCTACCCTCGGAGCAAAGCTCTACTGAGGTCCAGCCGACGGTGCCGATTGTTGACGAGGCCGGGGTTGCGGTATCTCGAAAAGTGCGTGAGTTTGTGGGGTATCTCGAACAAGATTTGAAAGAGTATGGTATCACGCTTGCTCGGGCGGTTTTGCCGAGGAACAAGACGAGAGAGGTAGACGTTTATGTGACTGATTTTGAGGGGTATTTTAAGCTGTCGGTCGACAGGGGAGCGGGGGTTTCGGCGGAGGATATGGACAGGATTTTGAGGTTCTTGAAGGGACAGGGAATAACAGGGGTGGAATATGTGGATCTCAGGGTCTCTGGAAAAGGGTATTATAAGGGTGAGAAGAGAGCGGAAGAGCAGCCAGCAGAGCCAAAAGAGGGAATTACAGAGGTGGAAGAAACCGGTCCGGCGGGTGAGGCAGGGGATGATTCTAGTTCGGTTTTTGTTCGGGAAGGGGAATTAAGCGAGGGAATTACAGATTCGGAAGTTTACGAATCTCCAGCGGAGGCCGGCTGGGAAGAGGAAATTACATATTAGGGAATTAAAAGAGGGAAAAGTCAAATTTTGAAATTTGGCCGTGAAATCTCCGGATTTCACGAAATGACCCCTGTAA
>CAZMIW010000028.1:0-7272 GCA_964566585.1 uncultured Candidatus Saccharibacteria bacterium
AGTATTAAAAAGGAGAATTAAAATGCCAGTATGGTTAATTATATTACTAATCGTTCTCGGTCTAGTCATTATCATTGTTGGCTATATTTGGAGCACATACAACAGTCTCGTCACGATGAACGAGCGCGTTGATGAGGCTTGGTCTGACATCACCGTACAGCTCAAATATCGCTCTGACTTGATTCCGAATCTCGTCGAGACAGTCAAGGGTTATGCCAAGCATGAAACCGAGGCCATAAAAGAGGTTTCCGAAGCCCGAGCCAAGATGATGGGTGCGAAAAGTGTTAAAAGCACCGCCGAGGCCGATCAGAGCCTAACCGGCGCTCTCTCTCGCCTCATGGCGGTTTCCGAGGCTTATCCAGATTTAAAGGCCAATGAAAACTTTAAACAGCTCATGAGCCAGCTCGCTGATACCGAGGATAAGATTCAGGCTGCTCGCCGCTTCTACAATGCCGGCGCTAAAGAGATGAACGCCAAGATTAAGCGTTTCCCGGCCAACGTTCTCTTCCATAGCTTTAAGACTCGTGAATATTACGAAGTTGCCGAAGCCGAAAAAGAGAAAATCAATAAGGCTCCAGAAGTCAAATTTTAACTAAGCTGGCCCCTGCAGGGGCCTAGCTTAAGAAGGAATATCATGTATAAGCAAATCGCCGCCAACAAGAGAAAAACCGTCTTTTTAATCTTCGGTTTTGTTATTTTTATCGGTCTAATCGGGGCGGTTCTTGCTTGGGCGATGGATAGCTGGACTATCGCTATTTGGACCTTGGTCATCGCTCTCGTTTATGCGCTCATCCAATACTTTGCCTCATCCTCTCTCGCCGTCGCCATGACTGGCGCTCGCGAGATTGAGAAAAAAGACAATCCAAAGCTATATAATACAGTCGAAAATCTGACCCTGACCGCCGGCCTTCCGATGCCAAAGGTTTATATTATCGACGACAAAGCTCCCAATGCTTTTGCTACCGGCCGCGACCCGGCTCATGCTGTCGTCGCTGCCACCACTGGTCTACTCGATATTATGGATGAAAAAGAGCTGACCGCCGTGATGGCCCACGAGATTTCCCATGTCAAAAATTATGACATTCGGGTCTCTTGCATTACCTTTGGTCTAGTCTGTCTCGTCGGTTTACTTTCTGATCTTGGTCTCCGCCTCTTTTATCTCGGCGATAAAGATGACGACCGTAGCCCGGTCGGCTTCATCGTCGTCTTGATTACGGCGATTCTTGCCCCGGTCGCCGCGGCAATCGCTCAGATGGCCGTCTCGCGCGAGCGTGAATATCTTGCCGATGCTTCCGCTGTAAATATTACAAGATACCCAGAGGGGATGATTGCCGCTCTCAAGAAATTAGAGACTCATTCTCGCCCGATGCATCGCCAAAATGCTGCGACTGAGGCACTTTATATTAACGAGCCGATGAAAAAAGGTTTCTTCTCTAATCTTTTCAGCACTCATCCGCCGATTGAAAAACGTATTGAGAGACTTGAAAATGGCAAAAACAATTTCTAAAAAACTTGCCAATATCAAGACTAACAGAGCACAGCGCAAAAATACCCGTCAAAACCCTCACCGTTCCTTCCGCCGCTCCTATCATGAAGATTACGCTCGAGATTTTTCCGCTCCCGGCCTCCTTCATCATGCCATGACGACCTTCCGCTTTATCTTCAAAAATTGGCGACTTTTTCTCCCGCTTGTATTACTAATCGTCGTCTTAAACATCGTGCTCGTTGGTCTGATGAGCGAGGCTACTTATACCCAGTTTCAGGATACCCTAGACGAGTCCCTCGAGGGTCTCAAAGACGGCCAGGTCAATCAGGTCGCTCGCGCCGGGCTTCTTCTTATTTCTACCGTCACTACCGGTGGTCTCACCCAAGGCGCCTCCGAGGTCCAACAGGTTTTTGGCTTGCTGCTCTTTATCATCCTCTGGCTCGTCACGATTTACATCTTACGTCATCGCCTCGCTGGGCATACTCTCAAGCTCCGCGACGCCCTCTATAACGCCCTTGCTCCCTTCCTCTCCACTCTAATTATTGCCTTGGTTATTCTAATTGAGCTCATCCCGGTCGCCATTGTTGTTATTACTTATTCCGCCGCCGTCCAGACCGAGTTCCTTGCTACTCCATTTTATGCGCTAGTCTATTTCATCTTTGCGGCCCTGCTCATCTTGCTTTCGGTCTACCTCGTCTCGAGCTCTCTGCTCGCCCTGATTGCCGTTTCTGCCCCAGGGCTCTACCCTGTCGTCGCCATTCGCACCGCCAACGATTTAGTTTCCGGCCGCCGTATCCGCTGGATTATCCGAGTACTCTTCCTCTTCTTCATCTTTGCTGTGGTCTGGGTCGTCATTATGCTCCCGCTCATTCTCCTCGACCTCTGGCTTAAGAGTAGCTGGTCTTGGACTGAGGGCATTCCGTTTATCTCTCTAATGCTCCAGCTTATGACTGTCTTCTCTAGCGTTTATCTCACTGCTTATCTCTATCTCTTTTATCGCCATATGCTGAACTTCGACGATGAAACCATCGAAAATCCCAAAGACCCCGAGGAAGTCGAGCTAACTATCACAGAAGAAAAAGCCCCAAAAACCAAGCCGATTAGAAAATCAAGGAGGAAAAATGACTAAAACCGAAGTCGAAGCGAGAATTAAAAAACTTCGCGAAATTATCAACGATTATCGCTATCACTATCACGTCTTAGACGAGTCCATTATGTCCGAGGCCGCGGCCGACTCTCTCAAACACGAACTTTCAAAATTAGAGGAGCAGCACCCCGACTTAATCACCCCCGACTCCCCGACCCAACGCGTCGCTGGTAAGCCACTCGACAAGTTCACTAAGGTCACACACGAGGAGCGGATGATTTCTCTTGCTGATGTCTTCTCGCATGAGGAGATTAGAGATTGGGTCGAAAGGACTAAAAAGCTCGTCCCGGGCGCTAGTTTTGAGTATTTTACTGACATCAAGATGGATGGCCTCGCCTGTGCGCTCCACTATGAAAACGGCCTCCTCGTCCGCGCCGTCACTCGTGGCGACGGTCTCGTTGGCGAGGACGTCACGATGAATGTTCGTACGATTGAAAACGTCCCACTAAGCATCTCTGATAAAGAAAAAGTAGAGGTTCGCGGCGAGATAGTTATTTTCAAAAAAGATTTTGACGAGCTGAACGAAAAGCAAAAGAAAATGGGTGAAAAGCCTTTTGCTAATCCTCGCAACCTCGCCGCCGGCAGCATTCGCCAGCTCGACCCAAAAATCGCCGCCTCTCGCCCCTTAAAGTTTATGGCCTACGACCTCGTTACTCCTAATTTGCCCACCCATAAAGAGGCCTATGAGATGATTAGAAGTCTCGGTTTCCAAACTTCAGGCGAAGACCGGGTTTATCAGACCATCGAAAAAGTATTCGACGAAATTGAGCGACTCCGAGATTATCGCAAAACCCTTCGCTTTAACACTGACGGCATGGTGATAAAAATCAACGACCGCAAAATCTATCAAACCCTTGGCATTGTCGGCAAGACTCCGCGCGGCGCCGTCGCCTTTAAGTTTCCAGCCGAGGAGTCTACTACCGTCGTCAAAGACATTGTGATTAGCATCGGTCGCACCGGTGCTGCCACGCCGGTCGCGATTTTGGAGCCGGTCGAGGTCGCCGGTAGCACCGTCCGCCACGCCTCGCTTCATAATGCTGATGAAATCGCCCGTCTCGACGTCCGCGTCGGTGACACTGTAATTATTTATAAAGCCGGCGATATTATCCCTCAGGTCAAAAAAGTCTTAAAAGAACTTCGCCCAGAAAATACCGCGCCCTTTGATTATGAAAAGGCTTTGAAAGAGCAATATCCGGAGCTTGAATTTGTCCGTCCGGCTGGAGAGGTCGTTTACCGCGTCAAGGGGGAAGATTCCGATTTGATTTTAAAGCGCTCGCTTGAATATTATGCGAGTAAGCCCGCTCTAAATATTGACGGCCTCGGCGAGAAAAACGTCGTCGCCCTCGTCGACAGCAAATTAGTTAGAAGTATTCCGGATCTCTATCGCCTCACCGTCGAAAAGGTCGCAAGCCTTGAGCGCTTTGCTGAGCTTTCGGCGAACAACCTCATCGTCGCAATTGAAAGTTCTAAGACCGCGCCGCTCGCGAAGTTCATCACCGCCCTTGGCATCCGCCACGTCGGCGCCCAGACGGCGGTCGCCCTCGCAAATCATTTTAAATCGCTTGAAAATCTCAGTCGTGCCTCCGAAGAGGAATTATTGACCATCCCCGATATTGGTAAAATCGTCGCCGAGTCTATTCTGGCCTATTTCGCCGACGAAGACAATCTAAAAATGCTTGAAGATTTAAAATCTCTTGGCATTAGCCCGAGTTTTAAGGATACTTCTAGCCTCCCGCTCGCCGGCCGGAGCTATATCATTTCTGGCACTATCGAGGGCTACGGCCGCGAAGAGGCCGAGGACGCCCTGCGAAGCCTCGGCGCCACCGTCACTAGTTCCGTCACTAAAACCACTACCGCCCTCATCACCGGCGACAAGCCAGGCCGCTCCAAGCTCGACAAAGCTGAGAAGCTCGGCATCCCCGTCCTCTCTGAGGCCGACTTTTTCGCCCTTTTAGAAGCATAAAAAATGGGGCTCTCGAGAGCCCCATCGCATTAAACTCTCTTAAAACTTTTTAGCAGGTCCAAATCAAAATCCATCTTTGAGCCCTCATAGATTCTCATTAGCTCGTTATATTTACAAATTCGATCTGTCCGCGAGAGGGAACCGGTCTTTATCTGTCCGGTGCCGAGCCCGACGGCGAGATGCGCAATCGAGGCATCCTCTGTTTCGCCCGAGCGGTGCGACATAATCGTCCTGAAACCATGTTTCTTTGCGAGCAGGACCGCGTCAATCGTCTCCGAAAGTGTCCCGATTTGATTCGGCTTGATTAAAATCGCATTCCCAGCCCGCTCCGAGATGCCCTTTTCGAGCAACTTCACGTTTGTCACGAATAAATCATCCCCGACTAATTGGCATCTATCTCCGAGCCGCTCGGTCAAGACCTTCCAGCCTTCCCAGTCGCTCTCCGATAAACCGTCCTCAACTGAAACCACCGGGTAATTATCCAAAATCCAAGTATACCAGTTTATTAAATCTTCCGAAGATTTCCAATCGCCATTGGTCTTTAAGACGTAGTGGTCTGTATCATAAAACTCTGAAGAAGCAATGTCCATCGCAATACAAACATCCTGCCCGAGCGAATAATCGGCCCTAAGAATCGCCTCGCGGATACAATCGAGCGGCTCATTATCTCCATCGCGGACTAACGGCGCATAACCGCCCTCATCTCCGACCGTAGTTGGATAGCCTCGCTCGCGAAGGACGTCCTTTAAGGTATGGAAAATCTCCGAGCCCATCCGTACAGCTTCATTAATATTCTCCGCCCCACGCGGAATAATCATATACTCCTGAAAATCAGTGCTCCAATCCGCGTGCGCCCCGCCGTTCATCACGTTCATCATCGGCATTGGCATCGACATTTCATCGCGTGTCCCAGCGAGCTCCGCTACATACTCGTAAAAATGCATCCGCATAGCCTTCGCGTTTGCCTTCGCATTTGCGAGTGAAACCGCGAGAATCGCATTCGCCCCGAGAGAAGATTTATTCTCCGTCCCGTCTAGCTCTAGCATCATCTCGTCCACTGCCCGTGGCTCTGCCGTATTCCCGACTAAAACATCTCGAATTTTATGATTGACGTTCCAAACGGCTTTTAATACGCTTTTACCATTATAATATCCAGCATCGCCATCGCGAAGCTCTAGTGCTTCACCCGCCCCAGTCGAAGCCCCGGACGGTACAATCGCTCGCCCGACCGCCCCGGTCGAAAGATAAACGTCCGCCTCCACCGTCGGGTTTCCCCGGCTGTCTAAAACTTGTCTTGCTTTTATATCCGAAATCAACACTTTTTCCATATTAAAATTATACCATAAGAGTCTTAAAAATAACCATAAACTTTAAAAATCTAACAACTAGAGTCCAGCGATACTCTGTTCTTTTATGATATAATATGAAATATGACTATAGAGGAAAAATTGAAGACCTTGCCGAGCGCCCCGGGCGTCTATTTCCATAAAAACCAGCAAGGCGAAATCATCTACGTCGGCAAGGCCGCGGTTCTAAAAAATCGTGTCCGCCAATATTTCCATAAAGATTTAAAAGACCCTAAAACCGAGGCCTTAAAGGCAGAGATTTATGATACCGATTGGATTGTCGTCGACACTGAGATGGATGCGCTCTTTCTCGAGTCCGAGATGATTAAGCGCTACAAGCCAAAGTGGAACATCTTGCTCCGGGACGACAAGACCGTTTCCTATGTCCGCATCGACATGAAGTCTGAAGTTCCTTATGTCTCTATGACTCGCTTACCTTTAGATGACAAGGCGACCTATGTCGGCCCGTTTTATGCCAAGTTGCCGGTCAAGAATGCCCTCCGTATCCTCCGCAAAGTTTTTCCATTTTATATCAAGCCCTATGACGGTAAAAAAACTCTTGATACCGACCTCGGCCTCACTCCGGGCATTGAAATTGGTAAATCTACCCCAGCGGAATACAAAAAGAATCTACGAAAGCTCATTCGCTATCTCGAGGGCGGCCGCGATAAATTAATCAAAGAGCTCGAAAAAGAAATGAAAACGGCCGCAAAAAACGAAGAGTTTGAAAAGGCTGCCGAGCTTCGCAATCAATATTTTGGCCTATTAGAGCTTAAAAAGAAAATCGTCTTTTCCGACAAAGAATTTCTCGATATCTCCTCGGACCAAGCTCTGCTCTCCTTGCAAAAACTCTTAAATCTAAAAGCGCCTCCGCGCCGCATCGAGGGCTATGATATTTCACATGAACAGGGAACTAATGTCGTTGCGAGCATGGTAGTCTTTGTCAACGGCGTCTCGGACCGCTCGGAGTATCGCAAATTTAAGCTCCGCGCCCAGAAAAATGACGACCCCGGCTCCATCAAAGAGGTCCTCACTCGCCGTCTTAAACATACCGAATGGGACTATCCCGATCTCATCATTTTAGACGGCGGCATTCCCCAGCTCTCAGGTATCAAAAAAGAATTAAAAGACATCCCCACCATCGGTCGAGATAAATCTGGCGATCATTCTAAAAATGCCGCGGTCAATATCATCATTCCCGAAGGTGACAAATACCGTCTTGTCCCTCTAAAGCCGGACAGCCACATCGCCAAACTCATCGCCCGTATCGACGAGGAGGCTCACCGCTTTGCGATTACTTATCACCGCCTGCTTCGTTCAAAACAAATGT
>CAZMIW010000029.1:0-6792 GCA_964566585.1 uncultured Candidatus Saccharibacteria bacterium
GCCCTAGAAAAACTCTAAAAAATCTGTTATAATTACCTCTAATGAACTTAGATAAAATTCGCAATTTTTGTATTATTGCTCATATCGATCATGGCAAGTCTACTCTTGCGGACCGGATGATGGAAATTACCGGAACGGTCGAGAAGCGAGAGATGAAGGCTCAGCTCCTTGATAGTATGGAGCTTGAGCGCGAAAAAGGAATTACCATTAAACTCACACCTGTCCAGATGAACTACAAAGGCTATGAGCTAAATTTAATTGATACTCCGGGCCACGTCGATTTTTCTTACGAAGTTTCGCGGAGTTTGCAGGCGGTCGAGACGGCAGTCCTCGTCGTCGATGCTACGCAAGGTATCCAGGCCCAGACTCTCGCTAATGTCTATCTAGCGATTGAGCAAGATTTGTATATCATACCGGTCATCAACAAAATTGATCTTCCTGCCGCCGATGCTGAAAAAGTTGCAGGCCAGATTATTAATCTGCTCGGCTGTAAGAGAGAAGATATTATTGGCGTCTCTGCAAAAACCGGGCTAAACGTTGAAAAAGTTCTCGATGCGATTATTGAAAAAGCGCCCAAGCCAAAAACGATAAAATCGGAACATCTAAAAGCGCTAATTTTCGATAGTTATTTTGACGATTACCGCGGGGTCGTGCTTTATGTCCGTATCATGAGTGGGGCGTTAGAGAAGAACGCAGCGATTAAAATGATGGCGGCGGGCTCAAACGGTCTCGCGCTCGAGGTTGGCAAGTTAAAACCCGATATGAAGCCGGTGGAGGCGTTATCTGAGGGGGAAATTGGTTATATTGTCACGAACCTAAAAACTACGCGTGAGGCAAAAGTCGGCGATACGGTAACGCTCGCAAAAAGTCCGGCTGATATGCCTTTGCCGGGGTACAAAAATGTTTTGCCGTTCGTCTATGCTGGCTTTTTCCCGGTTTCAAATGAGGATTATAAAGATTTGAAAGAAGCGATTGAAAAACTTTCGCTCTCGGATTCGGCGCTTCAATTCGAGCCGGAGAACTCTCCGGTGCTCGGCTTTGGCCTCCGAATAGGTTTCCTCGGGTTGCTCCATATGGATATTATTAAAGAGCGACTGGAACGAGAGTTTAAACTCGACCTCGTTGTGACTAACCCAAGCACAAATTATGAAGTAACTCTAGCAAATGGTGAAGATATCGAAATTAAATCTGCCGCCGATTTGCCAGACCAGAGCGAAGTTTTAGAAATTCGCGAGCCATGGGTCAAGGGTGAAATCATTGTCCCAAAATCAATGATTGGCAACGTACTGAATTTGATTGTTGAAAAACGTGGTCGTCAGACGAATTTAAGTTATATCGAAGATCGCGCGGTAATTGATTTTGAAGCCCCGATGGCAAATCTCTTGACTGATTTTTATGACCAGCTGAAATCGACTACTTCGGGTTATGCTAGTTTTAATTACGAACTTTCTGATTATCGCCCGGAGGATTTAGTAAGAGTAGATTTTCTCGTCGCGGGGCAAAAGATTGATGCGCTCGCGATTATGTGCCATCGTTCCGAGGCGGATAAGATTGGCCGCGAAATTACCAAAAAATTAAAAGAAGTTATTCCGAGGCAAAGCTTTGAGGTTGCGCTTCAGGCCGCAATCGGGGCGCGGATTATCGCCCGCGAGACTATCGGTGCTTATCGAAAAGACGTGCTTGTTAAAATCCATACCGGAGATAGAGACCGCAAGGCTAAACTGCTCGAAAAGCAGAAACGTGGCAAGGCTCGGATGAAGCGCTTTGGCAAAGTCGACATCCCGTCCGAAGCTTTTACGGTAATGCTAAAGCGCGACTAGAGTTTTTCTAGGGCAGATGAGATATCGTCGTCATAGAGGGTTTGGAGTTTTTCGGCGGTTTTTGCTGCTTCAGATTTTAGAGTCTCAAATTCGGTCTGGATTTTTTCGTTGTCTTTGGTTTCGTAGACGGTTTTCATAGACTGCCAAGAATTTTTATATTCGGCTAATATTTCCTTGGCCTCGGCATTTTTTAACTGAATTTTTTCGAGGGACTCAAGGTAACTGTTGATAGTATCTTCGGCCAGCTCGGACGGGAGAGAGCCTAAAGTCTTTTGAATTTCACTAAAGTCGCTCGATTTTTCAGAAACGGCGGTGGCAAGATTTTTAACGAGGCCAGCAGTTTCGGACTCATAATTTTTGCGGCCGTCCGCCTTGCCTTTTTCGTAGGCAGTTTTATAAAGGAAAAATCCGCCGGCGATAATAAAAGCCATGGCAAAAATAATCAGGATGATTTTTGAAGATTTAATTTTTCTTACGCGTTTTTCCATTAATTTTCCTTTCCGTTTATACTTATTTTATTGATGCTTGTGCTAAAATTTATTTCGCTCATGTTTACCTCAGAGTCCATAATTCCGATGCTAGTGGCCAGGCATTAAAACTATCACAGCCGCGAAGGCCGGTCGATTGCTGTAGCATAATCGGAGCGGGGCCGCCAGCTTCACAACTTTCAATGTGGGCGTAATGTCCGAGCCAATGGCCGGTCTCGTGATTTATCACCATGTGCTGATAATCGCGAGTGGACATCCCGGCGGCGCGGCTCGCCTCGGTCCCTTCGCGCCACCTTAGATCATTGATAATAACCTGATTGGACCAGTTTGTGCAGGAAAGGTCGCCGGAGCAGCCGGGGGTGGCGTCGAGATGGGCGGCATCGCTCAAGATGAGGTAAAAATCGGGATTGCTCTCGACCTCCTTGAAAGTAGCAATCTGCGACCAGCCGCGAGAGTCTTTATAAGTTTCGGCAGCTTTAGCCCTAAAATCATTCACATCCGTCACGACGTCTCCCCAAACTGCGACCTGATAATAAATTATCTTACGGCAATTAACAATTCGAGCTTTAGTCGTGCCGGTGTTGCCCTCGTTAAAGCCGGGATAGTTGCAATCGTCGGTCTGCTCTGGTGTGGTAGCGGTTTGTTCCGGCCAAAGTTTAATGGCCTCCGGAATGGGGAGATTAATCTTTTCGGAAGTGAGTTCTATTTTTAGCTCATCTTTGTCATCGAGGTTAATCGACCCGGCAAAGACGAGCTCTGTAATAAAAACACTACAGGCAATAATGAGTAGAGCGGTCAAGAGCTTTTTCATTGTATTTATTATAGCACGAACTGATTAAATCAGCCTAATTTACCGCGGCGGAGGGTAAGGACCTGATCGGCCTTGTCCGCAACCCGGCGAGAGTGTGTGACGATAACGACGATTTTGTTGTCCTTATGTGCAAGGTCGCGAAAAATGTCAATAATCTTTTCTTCGGTGTCTTCGTCGAGATTACCGGTCGGTTCGTCCGCCATAATAATCGGTGAATTTGAAGCGAGGGCACGGGCGATGGCGACACGCTGCTGTTGGCCGCCGGAAAGTTTATTTACTAGTCGCTTTCCCTCCTCGGCGGTGATGCCGACTTTTTCGAGATATTGATTTGGATCTGCTTTGCGATTATCAAAGTCAGAAGCAACCTCGACATTTTCGGCGGCGGTCATATACTTAATAAGATTATAACTTTGGAAGACAATGTTGACATATCTCAAGCGAAACTCTTGGCCGGTGATTTCCTTGAGACTTTTATTGTTGTATTTGATGTCGCCATCCTGAAGCTTATCAAGCGCCGAGATGAGGCTTAAAAACGTAGTCTTTCCAGAGCCGGATTCGCCGACAATGGCATAGATTTTTCCGGCTTCGAATTTGACGCTAATATCGTCTAAAACTTTCTGAGTACGGTCGCCATTTTGATAGCTGTACGAAAGATTTTTAATTTCTAAAATGTTTTTCTTCATATTTACTCCTTTCCTGCTAAGATTTCTTTTGGCTGATAGCGCATAATGCTAATAGAGGGGACGATAAGGGCGAGAATAATGACGAGGTAGCCGGTGACAAAGAGGAGAAGGTAATCGAGCGGCTCGGCATTGATGTCCAACTTAACCTCGTTTTTGCTGCGGCCGTTTTGCATGACTTCCTTCATGTTTGGCGCATTATCTCCGCTAGGCGGCTCTGGTGCGTTGCTGTTATTTTTACTGCTGCCTTGACTAGGCATATTACCGGGGCGGCCAAAGCTTCTTTCGGATTGTTTGCTAGCGGAAGCGGTCTGATTTTTGATAATCATGTCACCGAGAGTGCCGGCAAAGACGGTGCCGGTCGCGCTGGCAAGAGCGAAACCGAGAGTGCCGATAATCACGAGTTCTGTAATAATCTGGCCGATAATATTTTTCTTGCTGGCGCCAAGCGACATCAAAACGCCAATTTCGTAGCGACGGTCTTTAACGTTAATAGTGACGATAAGGGTAATAATAATGATGGTGGCAATAATTACAATGACTAGGATCGTGTCGGCAAAGCTCCCGACGGACTCGATCGAGCCGGCGATACTATCGTATTCAGAGGTGTCGACGGCAACCTTGAGATTATTCTCGGAAAGCTCCGAAAAATCCCGATTGATTTTGTTGACAAACTCATCGGCTTTATCAGAGTTTACCATATAGAAATTGACATTATCGACGTCGTAATCGCCATTGTTATAATCATCGGTGCTCAAGAATTTTGCGGCGGTGTCGGTATTCATATAAATTGTATTGCCGTTTGCGCGCTCCTCGGAGCTATCATAAACACCGATAATTTTCAAGGCGACTTCTTTTTCGGTGTAGATGTTTTTGAGCTTGATGGTGTCACCAACTTTCAATGAATTGAGATTGGCAAATTCATAAGAAACAATTGCGGAATCTTTAGAATCTTCATCAAAGTAGGTGCCGTCTTTTATCGTGAGGGTGCCGTTTTTGACGCCTTGAATATAAGCATAGGCATTCACGCCGGAAATGGTGATATCGGCATCGAGAGTGGAATCGTCGCTCGACGAAGACTGCCCCCCGAAATTACCTGGCATCCCGCTAGGCATCTTCGGTCCCTTAGTCTCGACAGTTTGGAGATTATTAGCATTAGCGGAAGTAGAAACTTCGTAGGAATAGTCTTTAATATAGTCGGTATTTTCCGAAGCGATTTTATTGGCGGTTTTGACATCGACACTAGGGCGGTTCATACTCTTAAACATCTCGCCCGGGTCACCACCTTTTTCCATCTCGGCTTTTTGAGTTTCGCGGATAGCATCCATATTAGCCTGAATCGAGACAGTACCGCCGAGAGTAGATTTCGCATAGTCCATTTGGGCGGAAACAGCAGATTTAATAATAAAAGCCGCGAGGACCAGATTTGCCATCATGAAAAAGATAAGGGTTAATATTATAGTTCGTCCGAGCTTGCGTTTTATTGAGAGCCAGCTCCGTTTTAACATATTCCTAAACATAGTTTGCCTTTCGTTTAATCTTCTCTATTATATGGGACGGAACTTAAACGAAAATAAAAATTGGAAGACTATAATATAAAGTAAGTTTTATGAAGCTTGACTAGACGGTCACCCGGGAGATTAAACGATTTTTCTGGCGGATAGGTTTTAATCGCATTTAAAAAATCTTTTAGCTGGGGACGCGTCAGGGAAATACCATGCTCATCCAAGGCGCAGCGGAGTAATTCCAATTCGCATTCTTCACCCTCCGTAGTGTCAAACCAATCCCGGAGGTAAACGCCATATTCGGTGCCATCCTCAATTTCAAAATCGGTCAGAGTATTTTCTGCGAGTTGCTCAATCCGCCAACGATCATCTACCTGCCAGTCGTAAAGCTCGGCTAGTCTGATTTTCTTCTCTCTAGGAAAATCTCTTAATTTTTCGCGGATGCGATTTCTAAGATAATTGCCTTCGTGATTCGTCGGGTCTTCGCGAAAAGTCAGATTATGTTCGGCGGCATATTTTAAAATATCCTTTTTGGTCATAGCTTTCATAGGGCGTTCGTTTATAAAATTCGCCATGCCAGCTCCGCCATGACCATATTCGCCAAAGAACGGACGGGTCGTGCGAGGCGCACTAAACGGAGCGAGTCCGCGCCAGCCGGTCCCGCGGAGGAGATTAATCGCGATAGTTTCGACAAGGTCGTCAAGATGATGGGCGGTAAAAATGAAAGCAAAGCCATTTTCATCGGCGGCCTTTTTCAGAAAATCATAACGTGCCTTTCTGGCCTTTTCTTCCGAAACATTTTCGCCGAGCTCGGCCCGGCCGACGACAAATTTTTTACCGTATTCCTTGGCGAGTTTTTTGACAAATTCTTCGTCCGCGTCGCTGGATGGGCGAGTGCCATGATTAAAATGCGCTACGACCACCTCGGGGTCATCTTTGTACATATGAAGCAGACAGCTAGAATCAACTCCGCCAGAAATTGCCAAAAGTTTTTGCATAGTGATATAATTATAATATGTTAATCGATAGAACGCAACTCTTTAGATGCCCGATACTAAGTTTGCACGTAGGGCAGCCGATTGCGGAAATCCTGGAACCGATTATCGACCCGAATGACCTGAAGATTATTGGCTTTGTAGTCGGAGGGGGAGTGATTGGCGGGGAGATTGGAAACATTCTGCGTGTAGAATCGGTCCGAGAGTATTCGGACATTGGGATAATCGTCGATTCGGAGGATGTGTTTGTTTCGAGAGTGGACGTGATGAAAATTGATGAAATCATGTCTTTAGAATTTAAGTTGACTGGGCTAAAGTGCGTCACGAAAAAGGGGACGAAACTCGGGAAAATCGTTTCTTATACAATAGATACTGGTAATTTTAAGATTATGCAAATCGTCGTGCAGCGACCGGTGCTGAAGTCTTTCATAGACCCGGAACTTTTGATCTCTAGAAATGAAATTGTCGAGGTGGATGATTACAAAGTAGTAGT
>CAZMIW010000030.1:0-2537 GCA_964566585.1 uncultured Candidatus Saccharibacteria bacterium
GGATTTTGAAAGGCGACATGGGCAATTCCGAGGTTGGTCATAACGCTCTTGGCTCTGGCCAGATTATCAAGCAGGGTATCGCCCGTGTCGAAGATGCTTTTGAAACCGGCGAAATCTGGCGCTCAAGCGCTTGGCAAGGGGTCTTAAAGCGCCTCCGCGAGAATCCCGATTCCACGCTCCATTTCTCTGGCATCTTCTCTGATGGCAAGGTCCATTCCTCGCTAGAGCATCTAAAGCGCCTGATGGACCGCGCCTATACCGAGGGAGTAAAGCACATCCGCATCCATCTCGTCCTTGATGGTCGTGATGTCCCGCCCCAGTCCGCCGAAAAATATATAAATGAACTAGAAAATTTCATTGCCTCTCTCGAAAAGCGCTCGCTCACGCCCGAGTCGCTCGATTATAAAATCGCCTCTGGCGGCGGCCGCATGGTCTTTGTCGCCGATCGCTATGAGTCCGATTGGGACATTGTTCGTCGCGGTTGGGACGCTATTTTCTGGGGCAAGGCCGAAAATCGTTTTCTCTCCGCTTCGGAGGCGCTCGATAGTTTCCGCGACAAGGACCCCGAGATTCAGGACCAGTATATTCCGCCCTTCGTCATTGTTGATGCGGAGAATCGTCCGGTCGGCCCGGTCAAAAATGGCGACAGTTTTATCTATATTGACTTTCGCGCGGACCGCGCTATCGAGATTGCCGAGGCTTTTACTTACAACGATTTCCCTTATTTCGACCGCGGCACCGAGAATAACTCTCGTCCCGATGTCTATTTTGTCGGCATGACCGAGTATAATTCCGACACGCACGTCCCAGAGCATCGCCTCGTTGAGCCGATTGAGATTAAAGACACGCTTAATACCTTCTTGGGTTCGAGAGGCATCACTCAGCTTGCCGTCTCCGAGACGGTTAAATTCGGCCATGTCACCTATTATTTTAACGGCAATAGTTACGAAAAGGCTCCCGGCGAGGAACATATCGAGATTCCGTCCGATACCATGCCTTTTAATACTCGCCCCTGGATGAAGTCCGCCGAAATCACCGACACGGTATTAGAAAAGGCTGGTGAATTTGATTTCATCCGCCTCAATTTCCCCGGTGGCGATATGGTCGGCCACTTCGCCGAGTTAGAGCCGACGATTGTCGCCCTCGAGGCGATTGATATAGAACTCGCCCGTATCGCTAAAATCGTCGATGCCCTCGGCGGAGTTCTCATCATCACTGCGGACCATGGCAATGCCGAGGAGCTTATGGATGAAACCGGCACGCCAAAGACCTCTCATTCCACCAGCCCAGCTCCGTTTATCGTTTATGATAACACCGAAAATGCCACCAAGTATCAACTTGCCCATGTTGAGAATGCTGGCCTCTCCAATATCGCCGCTACTATTGCGCTCTTCCTCGGCCAAGAAACTTATCCCGAATCTTGGCGCGAGCCGCTAATTACTGCTTGGCCTTCTAAATAGTCAAAATTACACTATGCAAAATCGCCGGGAGGTGATATTATATCGGTATGGAAAAGATTACAAAGGCTATTATCCCTGTTGCCGGTTGGGGCACTAGGCGTTTGCCAATTACTAAGATTATTGAAAAATCAATGTTACCCGTCGGGAACCGCCCGCTCGTGGACTATTCGGTTCAAGAGCTAGTTGAGGCCGGCGTAAAAGACATTTATATGATTGTCTCTAATGTCGAACCTTGTCAGGTTCGCGCCTATTACAGCGATAACCTCGCCTTAAATCTTTATCTTAAGGAGCGCGGTAAAGAGGACCGCCTCGAAAAGGCCAAAACTATTCCCGACGATGTCAGGATTCATTATATCGCGCAAGACCCTTCTCAAAAATACGGCACTGCCATCCCGGTCGCTATCGCCGCGGAGGAATATAATATTAATGAGCCGGTTTACGTCTTCATGGGCGACGACTTTATCTGGAACCCCGGCGGGGAATCGAGCGCCGAGACTTTGAGAAAGGCGATTAAAGACCCGTCCGAGTCCGCCCTGATTGGCATCACTTCCCCGAAAGAGGCGCTTCTAAACGGCGGTGCACTCACCATCGAGGACGGTAAAATCATTAAGATTACCGAAAAGCCGACACCGGAGCAGGTCACCGGCATCGCCAGTGTCAGTAAGTACATCATTTCTCCAGAGCTAATGAAAGAAATTGTCGAATATGTCCATCAAAACGATTTCGGTCCGCTCGACCAAGAATACATGATTACCGATCCGTTCTATACCTACATCGAAAAAGGCGGCATCTTCCGCCCGGCCGAGACTCGGGGTCAATATCTCGACGGCGGCACTCTCGAGGGCTGGGTCCACGCAAATAATGTCGTCTGCGGGTAATTCGCTCTTGCAAAATTATTCGCCTCGTGATATAATTCAGGCATGAAACAGCAACAGAGATATCAGGAAGCCATTGGCTCCGTCATCGCGCGTATGCGCTTAGAAAAGGGGATTACTCAAACCGAGCTCGCGGAGGCCATCGGTACTTCTCAGTCCGCCATCCACCGCATCGAAAAGGGCGGTCAGAACATCTCTCTCG
>CAZMIW010000030.1:2637-6664 GCA_964566585.1 uncultured Candidatus Saccharibacteria bacterium
ACTTCTCAGTCCGCCATCCACCGCATCGAAAAGGGCGGTCAGAACATCTCTCTCGAGATGGTTAGCAAGCTCTCAAAGTTTTTCGGCTCGCCGATTTTATCGATTAATACCTCTACGACTCAGTCGCTAAAAATCAATGGCGGTAAGGAGCTTTCCGGCGAAATCACTACCTACACTAGCAAAAACGCCGCGGTCGGCCTACTCTGTGCTTCTCTCGTTAATTCCGGCAAGACCACTTTTCATCACCTCGCTCGTATTGAGGAGGTTTTTCGTATCGTCGAGGTTTTGGAAAGCATCGGTGTTAAATGCCGCTGGATTAATCGCAAACGCGACCTCGAAATTATATCACCCCATGAATTAAAATTAGAGGATCTCGATATCGAGGCTGCTAGAAAGACCCGCTCAATTATTATGTTTATGGGCCCGCTCTTGCATCGCTATGAAAAGTTCCGCCTTCCCTATGCCGGCGGCTGTTCTCTTGGTACGCGCACCGTCGAGCCCCATCTTAAAGCTCTTGACGCCTTCGGCCTCAATGTCGACGCCGAGAAAAACAGTGGTTTTTATGAAATTACCGTTAAAAAGCCAGCCGGTAGTCCAGATCGAAAAATCGTTCTCACCGAGCGTGGCGATACCGTGACTGAAAATATCCTGATGGCCGCCGCCCTTTATCCAGGTAAAACTACCGTCGTCGGTGCCTCGCCAAACTACATGGTTCAGGATGTCTGTTTTTACCTTAAAAAACTTGGTGTAAAAATCAGTGGTATCGGTACGACCACTCTTAAAATCGAGGGTCGCGAAGAAATCAATGTTGATGTCGATTACTCTCCGTCCGAGGACCCGATCGAGGCCATGTCCTTTATTGCCGCCGCCCTTGCGACGCATTCGGAGATTAAAATCACTCGCGCCCCGATTGAGTTTCTCGAATATGAATTAGAAGTCTTAAAAGATATGCACGCCAAAATTGAGGTTTCTCCGGAATATACCTCCCATAATGGCTACACTCGCCTTGCTGATTTGACCATTAAAAAATCTGACCTCGTCGCGCCGGTCGACAAGATTCACCCGCTCCCGTTCCCGGGTCTCAATATTGATAACTTACCATTTTTCTCCGTTATCGCCGCCACCGCCGAGGGCCGCACTTTGATACACGATTGGGTCTTTGAAAACCGCGCTATCTATAGCACTGAACTTAGCAATTTAAATGCTAAAATCGAGCTTCTTGATGCCCACCGGATTTATGTCGAGGGTCCGACCAATTGGCGCCCCGCCGAGCTCGTCGCTCCGCCGGCGCTCCGTCCGTCCGTAGTTATCTTGATCGCCATGCTTGCCGCTCCCGGCACTTCCATCCTTAGAAATGTTTATCCAATCAATCGCGGTTACCAAGATTTCGCCGCTCGCCTCCGTCATCTCGGCGCCGACGTTCATCCTCTGACCGGTATCTAGACGGTCTTGACCTTGACCATGGCGGGGCGAAGAACCTCGCCATTATAGAGATACCCCGGGCGAAGAACCTCGGAGATGAGCTCCTTCTCACCGCCGCCGTCTTCCATGGAAATAGCGTCATGAAAATCTGGGTTAAACTCTGTATCTGGCGCGGCCTCGATTTTAGCAAGGCCGAGGTCTTTAACTGTTTTTTCGAGAGATTTTTCCAGAGGCTTTAATTCGGGCGTACTAGAAATCGCGCGGTCAATATCATCAAGAAGCGGGAGGAATTTTTCTACCGTATCGAGCCTTGCGAGATTTATCGCAGTAGCTTTTTGGGCATCAATCTGCTTCCTGTAATTTTCAAAATCGGCGCGAGTGCGCTGAAGGTCGTTAGTTAATTCTGTGATTTTTACATCACGAGGGTCGAGCTCTACCTCGGCTTGGTTTTTTGACTCTTTTTTCATAATATTTCCTCCAATTTATTTCCTGCGTGGCGCACGAGCGACATCACTCGGCTGTAGTTCTGGCGCGTGGGCCCGAGCACGCCGATATAACTATTGTCAGAATAGGGCGAGCGGAATTTGCTAATAATCAGCGAGACTTCCGAGGCTCGACCAATCGGATTCTCTTCGCCGATAAAGATGTTTAGCGGGTCGCCGGGGGCAGCCTCGCGAAGCCAAGGCTCGAGATTATCGAGCAGCTTTGCGACTGCTTGGACTCGAGAGTTATCTAAGAACTCCGGCTGAGTAAAGAGGCGCGAGATACCGGAAAGATAAAGCTGGCCGCCGATTGTCGCAAGGCCGAGATTTCCGGTCAGCTCAACGAGCGAATCGACCGCACTCCGAATCGCAAGGTCCGCTCGCGCTTGAGAAGAAACGCGCATCTCGAGAGCATGAGCGGAACGATCTAGCGAAGCCGGGGGCATAATTTTAACCTGTAAAGGAGAGGCGTAATATTCGGGCTCGTTGTCAATCTCGCGATCCACTTCCTCTGTCATGGAATTCACATAAAGACGGTAGCCGGCATCCGTCGGAATGCGGCCGGCGGAAGTGTGCGGCTGGGCAATCAGGCCGAGGCTCTCGAGTTTTGCCATTTCAGCACGAATAGTTGCGCTAGAAACATCAAAAAGCTTTGCTAAAGTCACACTCCCGACGGGAGCGGCCATCTCCGAATATTCCTCAACGATGGCAAAGAGGATATCTTTTTGACGCTCTGATAAATCCATACTTTTATTATACTACTTTAGCAGACTGATGGCAAGAGTGCCAAAACTTTGGCGAGCTTTTGTTCGGAAGAAATGGCAAACTAGTCAAAAATCGGCACATCCTCCGGAAACGGGTCGTCATCCCATTCCTCGTCTTCCCAAGGTAAATCGCTATCCGAAATCCCATAGGGATTATAGCCGAGCTCCATTAAAAATCGCGAGGGTTCTGCATAATTTCGTGAACCGAAAGAAAAGCGCGACTGGGCATAGGTCAGGAACAATTTTTCCTCCGCTCGCGTCATACCAACATAGGCCAGCCGCCGCTCCTCCTCTAGTCCCGCCTCGTCCTCAGAGCTTCGGCTGCTCGGGAATAGCCCCTCCTCCATCCCGACTAGGAACACTACCGGGAACTCTAGGCCCTTCGCCGCATGAAGTGTCATCAGAGTCACCGAGTTTCTAGAGGTTTCTTCGTCCGCGGCAGACATCAAGGTCGCATCGCTCAAAAACTCTGCAAGCGTTTCGTATGGCGCCGCATTGGAGGCCAACACCGAAAGGTTTTCTAGCCTATCGGCTCCGTTTGGAGTGCCGTCATTTAGGAGTTCTTCAAAATTAAAATGAGCAACTGCCTTTTTGACTATCTCTACTGGCGCTACCTCTAAATTTGTATCGCGAATAAAGTTTTGCAATCTGGCAAAAGAGTTTTTTGCCTTCGTGGTCAATCCTTCAATGATGTCCGGATCGATTAAGGCATTATACTCCGCACCGTTTTCTTTAGAGGCTAACTCAATCGCCGAAATCCGCTCGACGATTTTTGAAAGGCTAGCCGCCCCAATCCCGGGTAGAACATTTGAAATTACTCGCTCTAGAGAAACTCTATCCGCCGGATTGACTAATAGACGTAAAATCGCCATCACGTCTTTGACCTCTTTTCGGTCATAGAAACGTACCCCGCCGATGATTTTATAAGGGATTTTTGCATTGATAAAGGCTTTTTCAAAGGTGTAGGACTGAGCATTGGTCCGATAGAGGACAGCATAGTCCGAAAAATCACGCTTCAGGCTTTTGATTTTTCGCGCCACAAATTCCGCCTCTTGGGCCTCATCCGCTAGGGACTCTATCTCCACCGGCTCCCCGTCCCCAGCCTCGGTGAAGAGCTCCTTATCCGTCCGCTGCTTGTTCTGCGTAATAATCTTTTGGGAGGCCTTCAAGATGTTGCCGGTCGAGCGATAATTTTGCTCCAGCTTTACGACTTTCGCTCCCGGAAAATCTTTTTCAAAGTTTAAAATATTAGTAAAATCCGCTCCGCGCCAAGAGTAAATCGACTGCCAGTCGTCTCCCACCACGCAAATATTTCGCTTTTCGTTCACGAGTGCCCGGATAATTTCATATTGAATATGG
>CAZMIW010000031.1:0-5051 GCA_964566585.1 uncultured Candidatus Saccharibacteria bacterium
TTCATGCCAAGAAGATTGGAAGCGAGGACGTTGGCAAAGTCGGAACCCAAATGGAGGCGCTTATCTGCTCCAAGATCAGCGTATTCTCCGGTTTGGTCCATAAAGTTGCGAAGATTTTCACTGATTTTATCGAGATCGCCACGTTTCATAAGGGTATTTTGAGCGGCAGTAATGGCATCAATGTTTGTAGATTTGAGAGCAGCCTTGTATTGGGCCAGAACATCTTTAGTAACTTGTTTGTCGAAGAGAGTGGAGTAGCGTTGAGAAGTTACGGCGCGCTCTTTTTCGTAGGCATCGTAGGCATCGGCAGTAACGGTAGTGAGAGCGTTTTGCTGGATAGTTTCATCGCTGTCGTAGGCATCGGCACCGGCACCGGCCTTAATAAGGCGATTGTAATCTCGAATATGCTTGAGTCTTCCTTGGTCGTCGCGTTCAGAGGCGCGGCGAATTTGTTCGGTATAGTAGCGTTGGTCAGCACGGGCGTTTCTGGCGAGAGCTGATTTTTGAGTCATGGAGTACTCGTAATTTTTGGCCTGGCCTTCGGACATAGTTTTAAGCCTTTGATCGCTAAAGTCACCCTCTTTCATATAGGCACCGATTTCACCCATGGCGGCATTGGCACGATCCTTTTCGCCGGAGGCGCGGAGGGACATTTGGCGATTGCGGTATTCGTCAATCATGTATTTATTGGATTTGACCTGATCGGCGGTAAGGGCGTTTCCGTATTCATCCTTTAGGACTTTTCCGTTTTCATCTCTTAGGGTTCGGGTAGCATAGACCGGGGTACCGTCTTCGCGCCAACCGATGATACGACGACCAGTACTGCGAGCGTTGGCATAGATACTATTGGAGTCTTTGATAGTCCCCTCGTTTGTAGCGCGGGAGTCGGCACGGAGAGCTTGTTGACGTTGGATAAAGGCAGCCCAAGAAGCACCGGAAAGTGGGTTAAAATTCCGAGTTGAGGCTTCGGCAAGCTTTCTTGCGCGGGCGGTGTCACGAAAATCGTCGGCAGTAGTTTTAACTTTGCCATTGATGCCGTTTGTGAGGCCGGTGAGTTTGTTGCTGACCTGACCGAGGACAGAGCCGGACATTTTCATCATCGGGACACAGAGGAAGAGCGGGAGGACCTGAACGGCCATGCCAAGGATGAGGGTGAAATAGGAACTGTCCTGTTGGGCCTTAGCGATGAGCGCCCAGCCGGCGAGATGAGAAGCGCCAAAGAGAGCCGAAAACATCGGGAAGAAAACAAGCATAGCGGAAAAAGCGTCTTTCCATTTGGTGAACCATTTATTAGTGTTGGGCAACATATAAAAGACAAAGGCGAGCGGGGCAATCATCACGAGGAGGGCGATGACGGCTTGGCGCATGGCGATAGTGACAAGGCCGACGGCGACAGCGAGAATGGCGGCAAGGAGAGTTGGGAGGAGCATCCAGAGGAAGGCACCAAGGCCGCCGGCGGCGGAGATGGCGACTCCGGCGACGGCAGTCCCGCCGGTTAGGACGGCGGCAAGGCCGCCCCAAGTGACAAGGGCGTCGCCCTCCGCGCTGATGTTGGTTTCGATATTCTCAAAGAAGCTGCGGAGCGAAGCGCCAATAATGTTGGAAGTGTCGACGAGGGCGGAACAGATGATGTAACTCAAGTTGATGAGGATGGCGGAGATAATTAATTTGGGGAGGATTTTTTTGATGTTGTAATTATCGAAACCGACGCCGGT
The DNA here is from genome assembly GCA_964566585.1 of uncultured Candidatus Saccharibacteria bacterium. Lineage (GTDB taxonomy): Bacteria > Patescibacteriota > Saccharimonadia > Saccharimonadales > Saccharimonadaceae > Nanosyncoccus. The sequence goes on from CAZMIW010000031.1 coordinate 1,716, forward strand.
TAATTGGGAATAAATTACGATGAGAATGAGGATGATGAAGACAATGTTGGTTAAATCGCGGACGTATTGCCAGACGGTATAGATAGGCGAGTCGGTGTCGGAGGTCATGGGCTGGACGACGAGGAGATCCTCGATGATTTTGTAAATCGAGTCGACGGCCTCGGCGATTACGCCGGAGGTAGGGCAGACGAGCCAGCCGATGCCCTTGACTTGGTCATAGCAAGTTTCGGGGGCATCTTCTTCCTTGGTCTCGGCGGCGGATTCTGTATTTTCGGAAGTTCCCTCGGATTCATCTTCGGACGTGCCGTCTTCGAGGTCGGCGAGGACGGTGAGAGGGGTCGTGTTTAGGGGGACATCGAGGGGCTTTGCCGCGGTCGCATGGCTATTGACAAAGCATAAGAAAAATGCAAAAAGTATGCCAAACACAGGCGCTAAAAACCGTTTCTGTGATAGTATATTTCGCAGTTTCATAGGTAAAACTCTTAACCGCTTAATTATAGCATATCTTGGCGAATTTTACAAGGTTTGATATAATGAAAATATGAAGAAAAAAATCTTGGCTTTAATCTTTGGGGTGGCGGCTACTCTAGGGGTTTTGGTGCCGAGTGGAGAGGTGTTTGCTGCTGATCCGCTACCAGCAGAGTGTAATGTAGAGTTTCTAGGGCTTCGGCCATGGTATTATGGGCTGGTCGAGGGGAGCGATTGTCATGTAAAATCCCCGACAGGGTGTACGGCGGGGAGCGAATGTTCCGACGCCGGTGATAGTTTAGCGAGATTTGTTTGGCAGATTGTTTTGAACGTCTTGATTGACTTGTTTGTCATCGCCGGTGTGGTGGCGGTGGGGTTTTTGATTTATGGCGGGTATCTATATCTGCGCTCGGGTGGAGACCCGAATTTTGCTACGAAGGGGCGTAAAACTCTGACGGCGGCGCTAGTCGGGCTGATTATCTCGGTACTTGCAAACGTGATTATGCGGGTGATTACGGCGGTCCTGACGGCGGCTGGGGCGGACACGACAAATTATTCGGCGAGTGTCGATATTATAAATATGCTCAACTGGGTATATTCGATTATGGGCATAGTAGCAGTAATTGGCATTGTCTTTGGAGCGATTGTCTGGACGACTTCTCAGGGCGACCCGACGAAGGTGAAGAAGGGGCGGGATGCGATTATCTATGCGGTGATAGGATTATTTATCGTTCTCGCGGCGACGGCTATTACGAATTTAATAATTGGTGCGCCAAACTCGGGAGGCAATACGGAGTCGGGGAGTACGAGTTCATCAGATGCTGGTTCGTCGGATGCAGGCGCGGAGGAGGCAGATGGAAAATAAAGTCCAGACTATTGATTGTTCAAAGTTAGATGATCTTGAGAAGCAGGCGGCGGGATGCGACCTCCAGAGTGCAGACCCGCAGATTGGGAGTACAGTGCAGAATGTTATAAATGTAGTGATTGCGGTGCTCGGGATTGTGGCGGTGGCGTTTGTGATTGTTGGAGCGGTGCAGTATCTCACTTCGCAGGGCGACCCGAATAAGACCAAGAAGGGACGCGATACGATTTTATACGCTATTCTCGGGGTGATTTTAGCGGGGCTAGCTTTTACAATCGTGAACTTTGTCTTAGGCAATGTATTTAAAGGAGCCTAAATATTTACAATTTTAGTTTGATATGATATTATTTAATTAACAAGATAATTTAAGGAATAATTGATATGGAAATCAAAAACAAGATTAAAGTAGTATTAGCGACCTTCGCGGTGGTGCTTGCGAGCGTGTTTGGGCTTGCTTTACCAGCAAGTGCAGATAGCTCAAAGGTGGTTTGTCCAGATGGAAAGACAATTACAGGTACATTTAAGGACTGTTCGGGAGCCGGAGATAACGAGAAAAGAGGCTTGATGGACACGCTTCAGACCGTAATTAATATCGTGCTTGCGGTGCTTGCGTTCGTTACTGTGGCGATGATTATCATCGGTGGCATTAATTATTCCACTTCTCAGGGTGATGCCGGTAAAGTCAAGAAGGCAAAAGATACAATTCTCTATGGTGTGATTGGTCTCGTGGTGGCTTTGCTCGCCTTCGCGATTGTAAACTTTGTCCTTGTTAATATCTTCAAATAAGATATAGAGATTAAACTTCTCCGTCTAGACGGAGAAGTTTTTTTAGTGTATAATTAAGAGAATAATTAAGGAATAAAAATGAGAATAAAGACTTTGATAGCAGGGGTGGCGATAGCAGTAGCGGGGATGTTTGCAGTTTCTGCGCCGGCGATGGCGGTGAAGTGCCCGGAGGGAAGCCATAGAGAAGAAGCAGATAATATTGCACAGTGTAATTTGCCAGAGGATAGCGAGACACCGACGACGAAAGGGCTTTGGGAGACGGTCCAGGCGATTATCAACTGGGTCTTGGCGGTGCTTGGACTAGTGACGGTCGTGATGATTATCATCGGCGGGTTTACCTATCTGACTTCGCAGGGTGATCCTGGAAAGACTAAAAAAGGGCGAGATACAATCCTCTATGGTGTGATTGGCTTGATTATTGCCTTGCTTGCCTTTGCGATTGTGAACTTTGTGCTTGCAAATGTGTTTGGTGGTAATTCGACGGGGAGCGACCAGAGCAGTACCGGCGGGATTATCAGAATAACTAAGTTGTAGAAAAGAAAATTACCCGGTTTAAAACCGGGTAATTTTTTGTTTTCTAGGTGGTTTTATGAAATAGTGATGCGCTTAGGCGCTTCGACTTTTTCCTTCTCGAAGGAGATGGTTAAGACGCCGTCTTTTAGCTCAGCTTTGACACTGTTTTCGTCCTCTTTGACCTGGACCGGGAGGGCGATGGTGCGAGAGAATTCGCCCCAATAGCATTCCTGAATGTGCCAGCGAGTAGTGTGCTCATCTTCCCCGCCGGAGAGGACACCGGAGATGGTAAGGATGTTGTCCGAGATGCTAACATCCAAATCGGACTTTGAGATACCAGCGGTGCGAGCCTTTACTACGAGTTTGTCGGCGGTTTCGTAGACATCTACAGCGAGCTGTCCGGGGAAATCGTCGGTGTTGTCTTCCCACCCATCATCTTCTGATGGTGCAACAGGCGCTTCCTCCTCGGGAGCGGCGACGTCGAGATCATTTGTATCTGCGAGCGCACCGTCGTCCAAGAAGGCAGCGGCTAGTTCGTCTTCCATCAGCATATCGTCATTGTTATTACGAGCCATTATGACCTCCAATTAATTATTATTAAGCTTTATTATAATGGGAGTTTATGATAAAATCAAGAGTATTATGAGTTTGATTGAAAAAACCACAACAATTATGGGGAGAAATGGTGAAAAATAGTGTTGTAAAAA
>CAZMIW010000031.1:5151-6627 GCA_964566585.1 uncultured Candidatus Saccharibacteria bacterium
ATGCGGGCGGCGGCAAAAAAGCTCCGCGAGGCTGGGGTGGAGAAGATTTATGGGATAGTAGTAGAAATCGGCGCGGGGACGGAAGATGTGCTACTCGGATAAGGCGACTTTTGCTAGATGGACGAGGCGGTTAAAAGGCGGCTTCGGTAATTTCGTAAACGCGACGAGATAAATCGGACATGATATAATCTTTATCCGCGCGGTAGCCATTTTTAGTGAGCAAAGTGAAAATATAGGGACTACGCGAGAGGAAGAGACCGGTTTCGCTATAATACGGCCCATAAAAGCCGGCCTTAAACATAAATCTAGGATGGCCCGGGAATTGTAGGACTCCCCACCAGCCTATCCTAAACATCTCTTCGAGCTCGTGGCCGTTGCTGAGATTGTTGACTAGTTGCCAGAGCCGTTGCCATTCTATGAGTTGGTCTCGAACCGTCGTGTCGCAGAAATAATAGGTGTCGTCGTAAATCGAAGAGCCCTTGAGATGATATTTCATGCCGATTTCCTCGGCGTATCTTTGGAGGTTTTCGCGCCCAAACTTTTCGACCAAGGCATTATGGGCTTCGTTTTTACTGTAAGTCACTGAATTTATAAGCAGGCCGCGCGTCCCGGCGTCGAGATTGCCGCCGAGCTTTTCGTAGGCGTACATGGCGTCTAGGGTCTTGACGAGCGATGCACCATAATATATTTTATCTGGCTGGTAAGTATAGGTGTAGCCGGTCGCGAGATTAATATAGCCAAAGCTTGCATCGATTCCCTTGGACACGATATAATCGCGCAGATTATTAAAGGCAGTTTCTGGGTCGACCTCGATGTTGGGCGCGGCTGCGATAGCAATAATTTCAATCGGCCGTGGTAAGGTGAGCTCCGTCTCGCTCTTTGCCTCGGCCTCCGCTTTAGTGACGCCGGTTTCGGGTCGCTCATCTTCCGCCTCGGTGGTTTCTTCGACGGTTACTGCTGGCTCAGTTTTTTCATCAGTATCCTTATTAAGCCACAAGATTATATCGGCTGTGGTCATGCCTATGGTAAAAATCACCAATAAAACTATCGCCACGACAAAAGGCCATCTTTTTTGTGGCTTTTCTATCCGTACCTTTATCTCGTACGGATTTTCTGAATCTCCCACCTGCGGCTGAATAATCATAACCTTTTTCATTATATCATACCTTTACAAAATAGGGGGTTTCGTGATATAATAGGGCAAATGTTAAATCAGATTAAACTTTTCGCAATGTCTATCCAAGAGGGTGCTGAGGCCGCACGGGCTGATGTTATGCCGCGTGAGCTCGTCGGGCCAGAGGGCGTTTTTACAAAGGTTTCTAATACCCTGCTGCTTGTTATCGGGCTGATTTCGGTGGTGATGCTGATTTATGGTGGTTTTCGCTATATTATTTCTGGTGGTGATAATAAAAAGGTGACTGACGCTAAAAATACGATTCTCTATGCGATTATTGGTTTGATTATTTCTCTGCTCGC
>CAZMIW010000032.1:0-6360 GCA_964566585.1 uncultured Candidatus Saccharibacteria bacterium
ATTATCCAGTTTGGCGCGTGCTCGAAGAAGATGCGCCAGATGCTATGTGGGAAGATTTAGGCCGAAAGTTTGGTTTAGAGCATGTCTGCTTGGTGGATTTATGAAAGGTGGTAAACTATCGCACTCTGGTGCTAAAGTCGCTGAAAAGCGCCACAAATGCCCGAAATGTGGCAAATACTATGTAGGTTATCCTGCGTTATCGCGTGAGGATAATAAGACCGAGATTTGTCCAGGGTGTGGAGTCAGTGAAGCTATCGAGTGCTTCTTGCTTCATTAGCGTAATACCAGAAGGCGGTATTTAAGATATCGGTCAAGACCCATAGAAGCTGCGATAAAAGTTGATCGCCTAGTTTATCTTCAATATTATCCGACAAGTGAGCTAAGCTATTGCGCGTTCCGCACCCAACTCTATTGTTTCCAACTTTGCAGAGAAAGAATGCAAGGTGCTTGAGGTGATTGGCGCCAAATACTGGAATGAGTGGATTTTCTTTGTTGTCGGAGTCTAGAAGGCCTTTAAGCTCTAAACCGTCGGTCGAGATATATTGCGTATCCATTGTTAAATCTTCATATATTATCTTCAATATTTTTTCCGACAGGGCACAAGTTAACATAGCGGCACCATAGTAAATCGCTTTTACGTCAGCCTTATCTTTGTTCTTTCTGACGGTTTCAATATTACTGATTAGCATATCTACGTCTGTTGATAGTGCCTTTTTTCGATTTGATTTAGCGGTGTCTTGAATGTGATAAATAGCCGACGCGATAAGTTTGTAGTATTCTTTGGTGTCATCGTCGTTGAGAAGAATTGCGAAAATCGTTCCACTGCCAACATTCGACTGTATTTGTAGAGCCAACTGGCGACTGCATGTAAAATACTCGTCCGTAGACATATTTACACTACAAAAGTCCAATATAGAGTTCGTTTTTTCGCACTCTTCTAGCCTGCTAAGCGCTATGACATTGTTGCCATTGTTGCTCTTGCGAAAATTATGAGTCAAACTTAGCAATTTTGATTCCCAATGTTCGTCTTTTCGCCACATATTAACTATCTCGCCAACAGGAATTTCATAGCTGACAGTCTTGCCATTTGTTTTTAGCCACTCATTTAGTTTGTTGCTTAATTCTTCAGTCTTTTGAGAAAACGTGTTGGCTCTTTTATCTTTAATTTTTCTCAAATAATTGAGCGACTCTCGATATATGCTGTCTTTTACAAATAGATCTCTTTCAGTAATGTCGTCATTGTTCAAATTGTCAATAATATCGTATATGCAGTTCGTTTTCTGCTCTGCTACTTGTTTTAATTTATCATCTTTGCAATTTAATATGATGTCTGATAACACGTTAAAAACGTCATTAAGGTGATATTCGATCAGATTAGTTGGATTCTCAATTTTTATCATCTTATCAAGCATTGCGGATCCATAATCATTAGATAGGAGAACTTTTTTGATTTTAGTGTACTCGTTAAGCAAACGATAGCCATATTCGTCGGCCAAAAACATCCACACGGGCTTTTTAATGCCCTTATTATGTTCATAGATGAAGTCTAGCGTTACATCGAGAAGAGCATGGTCTAGCTTGTTCTTGTTGAAAATATACTTGTAGCTTTTATTGATATACTTTATTACTGCGCCCTGGCCAATTTCTTCGCAATATTTGCGACAAGCCAATGCTGAATCTTTGACGATAGTTTTATTTTCGTCGGTATTGATATACGGAATAATTTCTTCCATATCACTAATCTTCTTAGCAAAGAAAAATAGTCGGAATTCGTCTAAAGAATCTATCGTGGGTTTTACAGGAGTAGTGGCGAAACTGTTTTTTAGGAAGTCATGATTATCTATGACGAATTTTACATCAAATCCCGCCGAAAGGTCTTTGACGCCGTAAAACTTATAAGAAATGTAGCCACCTGATTTCTTCCGAATTTTGTCGATCTGCGTCATCTTAGAATATTCCAATAATTAAACTTTGAATATGGTTATCTTTGCGTAGTCTCTACCCCAATTACATCCGTAATTGACTTCGCTATTTCTCGTTTTGTCATACTTTCAAATCTACTAATCCTAGCTAGTGGTATTTTTGCTTCGTAAAAGATGCGCTCGATTTCCTCGTCGCGTTCTTTTCGGTCGGCTCGACTATGAGAGGAATCGTCTAGTTCGATAGCGCAGATTATCTTGTAGCTTTCTTTTCCGACCAATACAAAATCAACCGACTTGCCGTTAATATGACGAAACGCGGCGTTCCAATTTTGGCCTTTTACCTTATGATTTAACAAGGCAGAAAGATGCACTTGAGGAATTACGAACCATTTTGCGCCGAATATTTCGTTTAAGGTTTTAAAACACTCGTTTTCGCGAGCCGTCATAATATAAGGTTTGGCGTAGTATCGGTAGCGCGATTTTTTAATTTGACTATCGCCTATTTTTGTGTCAATTTTCTTTTCGATATAAGATATACCGACACAAGCTGTTATTAAGATTATTATCCAAATATATGTAGGCATTTTCCACTCCTTTTATTACTTTTTAAATACAAATAAATATTCATGCGCTAATAAGAGAAAGTTGTATTTAATGCTATTGGTTTTCCAGTATCCAGTTGCTCGGCAATTATGCTGTTCTTTCATTATGATTTCTTTTAGTTTAAAGCCGGCGTCTTCAAATACTTGCATCGTTTTAAAACTTAATGGAACGACGTGGCCTTTTTGGCGTGTATCGCCCATCAGAATCGCGCAGAACTTACCTTTCTTTAGCACTCGGTAGCTTTCGCTTGCGACGGCTTTCATTTGCTCTAGGAACTCATCTACTTTGAAATTCGAAAGGTCGGCCGGTATATCTTGACCCTCGCTATAATGGATAATATTTGCGTAAGGCGGATGCGTGCAAATTAAATCTATGCTTTCATCCGGTATCCCTTTTAGTTTTCGCGCATCTCCCTTACGAACATAAACTTTGCCATTTGCGCCGTCATGTTTGAACTTTACCTTTTCTCGGCATCGGTTTAAGGCCTCGTCATTAACGTCTAGGCCTAAGATGTTTCTATTTAATAACTTTGCCTCTACTAGCGTAGTTCCGCCACCGGCAAATTGGTCTAATACCATATCGCCCTCGCTTGAATAACGGAGAAGAACGTTGCGCGGAATATATGGCGACCAATTTCCGCGCCATTTCGCATCGTGGGTAGCCCAGTTGCCACGATTAGGGAAACTCCAAACACTAGTCATTTCTAGCTCGAAGTTTTCTGGCTCCCATTTCGTAATTTTGCTTTCGGGCATTGTTGATTATTCCTTTTCGTTTTCTGGGACTGGCAAACCAAGTCTCGTTAGCGGAATATATTCAAAATAATAATCACAATCTACGCTTTGGATATAATCAAGAACGTCTTTATATTTCGGATCCCTAAACCAATTGTCTAGCAAGTAAATATACTCGACGTCTATATTAGCTTTTGACATGAGTTTTTGGTATTGTTTCTTCTTGAAATCACAAGTTTGGAGTTTTTCGTCGACGGAACCAGCGACTTCTTGATGTTTACATTCAATAATGAATAGAATGTTATTCAAAATTACATAAATACTGTCGTCTGGAAGTAATTGTTTCGAAATATACTTCGTCCAGTCTATGCCGAGTTCTTTTAGAAAAACGTTATAGAATTTATGTTTCTTAAAAACTCTTGCAACTAGCTCGTCATTGTAGAAAATCTCTTCGTCATTTTCCACGCGATAGCCATCTTGTTTTGATAGAAATGTTGCCAAATCGGTTTTGCCCTCAAAGATTAAACCTGTTTTTGTATTTCCACCGTAGATGCCACCTTTTTTCATTTTTTACTCCTTTCTTAAAAATTTGATATTAATAATTCGTTAATTTTTCCGCGTTTGTTACTATTTCGGTTTATCATGCGCGTTGCGGACACGCGCTTGATATTCTGATTTGCGTATGCATCGTCGAAGAAATTATCGTCTTCGTTGGTATTCTTCGGATCAGAATTGCTCGCAACTATCTTCGCACCTTTCTTATCGAGTTCCTGAACGAATTTTGCAAGTTCTAGTTGGTTTTTGTCATCGAACATGCCCTCAGTATAAGAAGTAAAGTTGGCGGTTGGCGTTAATGGACGATATGGTGGATCGAAATATACAAATGTCCTATCGTCTATGAAGTCACCGGACTCTTTGTAGTCGCCGCACACTATCTTTACGTTTTGTAACTTCTTCGATACGGCTTTCAGGTTGTGTTCGTTGCAAATTAGTGGATTTTTGTAGGCACCCATTGGTACGTTGTATTCGCCTTTACGATTTACGCGATATAAACCATTGAAGCATGTTTTATTAAGGAATATCATCAAAGCGGCCAGTTCGACTCCGTTTTCATTTCTGCTTTTAAGCTCATTAAAGCGTGCGCGTTTGGCAAGATAGGCTTCTTTGCGATCGTTATTATCTAATGCCAAATAATCGCCCTCAAATTGTTTCAAAGTATCCAATAATGCGTCAATATCATCGCGAATAATCGTGTACGTGTTTATTAACTCGGCATTAATATCACTGATGTATACTTCCCGAAGTTCAAACTTATTCAGAATATCGAAAAGGACAGCGCCACCGCCAACGAATGGTTCTGCATATTTTGTTATTGTAGTATCTTTAGCGAATGGGTAGTATTGCTCGATTTCTTTAAGTAATTGGCCTTTTCCGCCAGCCCACTTCAGAAATGGCTTTGCTTCGGTGTTTGTTAACAATGCGGCTTTCGTTCGCGCATCTATTGGTTTAGCGGCGTCGTATGGAATTATCCATGAGTTTCCAACGAGCATTGCTCCGACGATGCGGCCCTCAGAGCATAAAGTTACTACTCTTCGTTGAGAGATATCCCATTTTGTAGCCGTTTCTTTTGCTGAAATATAATTCATTTTACCTCACTTGTTCCACTTACTATTATATTCCAAATCTAGAATAATACCAGATCTGAAAATGCTTATCCTAAAACATTTTTTGCCGTTTCGTGTCAAGAAAAAATTCCACCCCTATTTCTTGCACAATAACTTTCAAAACCCGATTGTAATCAAGTGGATGCCATCTATGATTATCTACCAGAATGTTTTATTAGAATCGTGGCCGTAATGCGCGATATCTTCCGGCTCTGCCAAAAGCGAAAGCTTATGGACTTTCCATTTGCCAATAAAGAACATCTGGACCATCACGTCGTTTACGTCGCGGTTATTTAGCGCGCGTGGGATGTAGGCAAGCGAGAAATGGTACCAAGTGTCGTCTTCGCTATCTAACCGCGCAAAAACGCGCTTTCCGCGGCCTAAAAGGCGTATATCAAAGCGTCGGGCTAGGGTTTCTAGAGAATAGGTCTTTAATTCGTGAATCGCGTCGCAAACAGGGGAGTAGGTAAGTTCCATACGTTCGAATTTATCGTAATCACGCGAACCAAACTTGCCCTTATGTTCGAGCATAAAGCTTTCTAATTCTCGCGCAGTAACTGGTATTGGTTTACCGGGTTTTGTCTTCCTGAATGTGTGGCGTTTTGCCATATTTTACCTCGTTTTCTTGAGGTTGCGCTTCTAGAGCGGTGTTAATTATCCGACATATCTAACGGATTCGTAATTGCCGAAGTTGTGAGTTGCCTCAAATGTTATTCTATCTTTCTCAATCTCATGCGCTTTCAACCATGGATGGAGCTTACATTTAACTTCGATCCCAAAAATATTGGTTGCAATTATAGTTAAATCAAATCTATAAGTATCTCCTTTTACAAAATCAGTCTTACCGTGCAGAATAGTAAAAGGTAGTCTAACATAGCAGAAGCCGTCCTTGTTTTCTTTCCATTCTTTATCCAAACCGGCGTCAGTATGTTCAATTTCTGTGCATTCCTTTTCAATTTTCATTGTAGCCAGTTCTTCTAGTCTGAAATCTGCATTGATTTTAGATATGACGACATCTTCTGCTACTTTTATGTCACGCAGGATATTATTGTCATATTCTCTAATTTTTAATTTTAGGGTGTTTTTCTCAAGCCTTTGGTAGCCCTTTATAAAGTTGATCTTGAAGAATTTATCCGAAGCTATTTTATCGGCTTCTATGCGTCGTTGAGTTCTTGCAATGCTAAGTGTAAAGTGGAGAGTAAGTAAGCCGAGGGACAATGTAAGGATATCGCTAAGCCACTCAATACTGGCCATATTTAGCCCTATAGCGCTTGGAATATTGAATAGGTCTAGGACGATCATGACTAGGAACGCGACGAAAATCGTTGCTAACCTCCAATTAAGCTTGATAAACGATAGCAAAGCTTTCATACTTCTATTATACCACTAATTCAACTCAAGACCTTGGCTACACTTTTTAAGTGGAGTCATAAACTGTAT
>CAZMIW010000033.1:0-6032 GCA_964566585.1 uncultured Candidatus Saccharibacteria bacterium
TAGGCCTTGCCGTCAAAATTGTTTTCAATGGGCGGGTCGCCAGGCTCGTCAACGGCGAAAGCGGCCGCCGGCAAAAACAAACTCGCAGAAAACGCTAGGATAGCGGCGAGTTTTTTGAGATTTAATTTCATTATTAATAACTCCTTTTTATATACATCTATTATAGCACAAAAAATTAGACCTTGCGGTCTAATTTTATTTAAGCTTTCGCAAATTTACGAGAGCCAAGATAAGCAACAGCGGTGCCGGCGGTCATGGCGAGCGGGAGAAACTCCTCTGGGCCGGTAGATGGAATGTCCTTGTCCTCGGTCTTGGCTGGAGCTGGGGTCGGGGTGACGGTTTTGGAGACACCTTCCGTTGTAGAAGTTACATCGCTAGATTTCTTCTCGGTTTCTTGCTGTTTCTTGTCGGTTTGGTCTTGGACGGAGACGGTGTCTACCTTAGTGGTATTGTTCTTGTTCTTCCCGCTGACCATGGCGACGATGGCCCAGACGGCAATGCCGAGGACGACGATCGCAACAATCGAGGTAATGATGATGAAGCGAATCTTCTGGTTGTTATTCTGTTGACCATAAAGGGTCGGATTTGGTTGCATGGTATAAACTCCAAATAACTCTAATATTGAAATATGCTTATATTATACCATACTTCTTTTATTTTGGGAATAGTTATTTTGTGAAAAGCGAGATATGGCAAGCGGCGTAGTGGTGAGTTTTTAATAATGTCAAGCCGGTTATGGCTTTCGAGTCGAAGTCCTTGGGGTGAGAGAGGGCTAGAATGCCGCCTTTTTTAAGTAATTTTTCGTAGTCAGGAACCTGATAGTTGTCATAAGGGGGGTCAGAAATAATGATATCGTATTGTAAATTCAACATCTGGTCCTGCCCGCGCGCGAGCTGGCTCGTAGGCCTTCGGCCTTCCGCGTCCCAAGGGGCGGTGGCTGGGGTAATTCCGCTAGTTCTGCGAAGATTCTCCTTAATTACCTTCTGAGCCTTGGGATTATTCTCAATAAAAGTCACTGAGGCGGCACCGCGAGAGAGAGCCTCGAGACCGAGGGCGCCGGAGCCGGCGAAATAGTCGAGGACCGTCGCGCCCTCAAGATAGGGGGCGAGCATATTAAAAAGCGCAAGCTTTTCGCGTGAGCCCATGGGGTGGGTGGTGGCGAGGTCTGGGGATTTGAGCTTGATGCCTTTATATTTTCCCGATAGGATGGAGAGCTCTGAGGGCTTATGAGGACTAGACATTTGATTTCTTCTGATGAACCTTTTTAACTTTTCTTTTACTTTCCTCCGGTAAGCAGGCATACCAGCCGAGCGTAACCGCTCGGACGATTTCGGGAATGAGGATATTTCTAGACTCTTTGCCGAGCGTCGGCGTCCAGCCGGACTCGCGAAAACGAGTGTACATATCGAGCGAGTGAATCTTATGGAGAGACTGATAAAATTCTTTTTTAAAATCCAAATTCGCCAAATCCTCGGGGGCGATTTCGGGCTTGATTGCGTCCCAGCCCTCGGCAGCGACAATCAGAGCGACGCCATATTCAAAAGCGATGTGTTTGCTCATGTAGCCATTATGGCCCCAATAGCGCCAATTTTTAACCGCCGATTCAGTAAGGGTGTCGCCCTTCATGATTCCCTTAATTGGCTGGCCAAAAATTCTAACATATTCTTGATTGGACATCAGCTCCGAGACTGCCTGTTCATAGGGGAAATGATGGGCGGGGGTGAGGCCGTCAGTAATGACGTGAGCGAGCCAAGCCGCCTCGAAGGCGGCACGGATCTCAGTGCCATCTTCAAAAGCCTTAATCTCATCATCTTGAATTTCTTGTAAGGCTTTTTTGAGGTTGGCCGAGTGATTTTCGATATAATGCCAGAGTTTGCCATCATCATTGTCGGGGAGAATAAAATGCATCGGCTCGTCTACACCGGGGGATTTACGTTTTAAGCCGTCCGGTCCGCGATTGCCCTCAAAATGGACGATTTCCTTACTATTCGGAAAAAAGGCACCACGCCTCAAAAAGTTACTCAAAGTCCGACGGGCAGCCTTATCAAGTTTCTGGTGTGTGCCGACGAGCCGGCCGCCAGATTTTTTTGCATAACGAAGTAAGCCAACGTTAGAATACATAACTTACATATTCTACCATATTTTCGGGTAAAATACTAGCGCTTTCTCCTAAGCCTTAATTTAGGCGAGCCGAAGTTGATAGCATTTTTCTGGAAAGTCCGAATGGACAGCCGAATCATGATGACGGCCGAGACGGTTACGACGGCAATACCGACAATGTATTCGGGGGTAGTAATGGTGCCAAAACCGCTCCGAAGCATGAGGGCGATAGGGGCAGTGAAGGGGAAGTAGGTCATAAATTGGACGGCGGCGCTCGGATCTGACGCTATGAACGCTTGCATGAAATAGAGCGGAAAAACCATCAATATAATGGCCGGGCCAATGAAAGATGAAGCATCTTTAGCGGTGGAAGCGAGCGAGCCGACAAAAGTGCAAGTGCCGGCGTAGAAGATGCTGGAGACGATGAACAGAACAACGCTAAGAGTAATTGATAGGCCATCGAACTCGATTTGAGACAGAATATCGCTAATAAACGGCTGTTCGCGATTGAGAAAGACTATAATCAGAACAGGGATGACGATGACTAAAATCTGAATTGCGCCGAGCACCATGAGGGCAAAAATTTTGCCAACGATGAGGTGTTTTGCGGAGATAGAGGTCAGAATCATTTCGCTAATGCGGTTTTCCTTTTCCTCGACGACGTTTAAGAGGAAGCGGTTGCCGCAAAGGGCGACAAAGAGGAAGAAGGTAATGCCAATCGCGAAGGGGATGATGGCCTTGCCGAGAGCGTTTTCGTCTTCGCCTTGTTTGTTCAATTTATGATCGGTGATTTCGTATTTGCCGGTCAGAGCGAGATTGTCTAGCTCGCTGACCCTCGATGCGGCATCGCCCATGAGTAGGCTTTTTAAGATATTGGCGTCTTGATTAAAGAGGTCGAGCCCCTCGGAAATATGATAGAATTCTGCCTTTTTAGTTTTGGCGAAGTCTTTTGGAAGGTAATAATAGAGCTCAACCTCGCCGTTTTTAACCATCTCAATTCCCCGGTCCTTGCCGCCCTCGATGATAAACGGAGCGTTTTTTGAAAAGGCCCCAGCCTCGTCGGTAATAGCGATTTTAGTGTCTTCATTCAAAGTCGGACTTTTATCGACATTCTGGCTAGAGAGAAAGCTAATCAGATAGATGCCGGCGATAAGGAGAGGAATGAGGAGCGTGGCCGCCCAGAAGGCCGGCTTTTTGAGCTGGCGCATGATTTCAAATTTCATGACTTTAAAAGTGTGATTATTCATCTTTTCCTCCATAGACGTCTACGAAAATTTGATCTAGACTCTTGCCGTTAAATTTCTTTTTAATCTCGGGAATCGTGCCGTAGGCCTTTGCGACGCCATCTTTCAAGAGGAGAGCGCGGTCGCAGAGGCGCTCGACTTCGTCCATGTAATGAGTAATCATGATGATAGCGGCGCCCTTCTTATGGTGCTCTTCGATAATGTCCATAAGAAGCCGGCGGTTAATCGGGTCAAAACCCTTGGTCGGCTCGTCGAGAATGAGGAGCTTGGGATTTCCCATAATGGTAATGCCGAGCTGAATTTTTTGTTGCTGGCCGCCGGAAAGCTTTTCGACGCGTTCGTTTAATTTGTCCTCTAGGCCGACGCGCCTCAGGTATTTTTCACTCCACTCACGCGGATTTTTCAAACCCTTGAGCTCGCCAAAATAGACCATGGTGTCGATGACGTTTTCCTTGCGGTAAAGTCCGCGCTCCTCCGGGAGATAGCCGACGGTGACTTCGGCATCCTCAGGATTGTATTTTTTACTATCTACGAGAATTTCGCCCTTGGTCGGCTGGTAAAAACCGAGGAGCGTGCGCATGGTGGTAGTCTTACCGGAGCCGTTCGAGCCGAGCAGGCCAAAAATCTCGCCCTTTTTAACCTCAAAAGAAAGGTCTTTAATCACAACTTTGTTATTAAAGCCAATCTGGAAGTTTTTTACTTCAACGATATTGTCCATAGTTTATATTATATCATTAATTTTCATCGTCTGTATTTTATAATATTTTAGTTGAGCGTGGTGAGCTGCTGATATTTTTGGATGGAGCTTTTTAGCTCGGGGTAATTTTCGAGGGGGATTTGGGTCTCAAGAAAGCTTTTGACGTGTTTTTGGGCAGCCGAGATCAGCTCGGTGTCGGAAAGGGAGGCGATGCGGAGGTCGAGGGCACCGGACTGGAGAGCGCCGTAAATCTCGCCGGGGCCGCGAATTTTCAAATCTACCTCGGCGAGATGGAAACCGCTAGTGGATTTTTCGAGCTCTCTTAGGCGACGGCTCGGCGGCTCTTCGCCGGTTTTGACGAGAAAACAAAAGCTCTTGTGCTCCCCGCGGCCGACGCGGCCTCTTAGCTGGTGGAGCTGGGCGAGACCAAAGCCCTCGGCATCCATAATAACCATCACCGTAGCGTTCGGGACGTTGACGCCAACCTCAACGACGGTGGTAGAGACGAGAATATCGATTTCTTGGCTTGCGAATTTTTGCATTTTTTCATCTTTTTCGGCCGGCTTCATACGGCCATGAAGAAAATCGATTTTGAATTTTGGGAAGATTTTTGATAGTTTTTCTGCTTGCTTCTTAACGGAAATTGTTTCCTCCTTCGGACTATCTTCGATGGATTTGCAAATCCAATAAATCTGACGGCCCTTTTTAACCTCCTCGGCGATTTTTGGATAAAGCATAGCCCTTTGGTCTATTTCGCGGAGGATTTTAGTCTCGATTTTTTGGCGGCCCTTGGGGAGCTCCGGAATAGTAGAGACGGAGAGGTCGCCGAAAATCGTGAGCTGCAACGAGCGCGGGATAGGAGTAGCGGTCATGGCAAGGAGATGGGGAGCCTCGCCGTTTGGCGATTTTAAGAGGAGCTTTTGGCGCTGGGCGACGCCAAAGCGATGTTGCTCGTCGATGATACAGAGGCCGAGATTGTTGAATTCGGTGTCGTCGGTAATGATAGCGTGAGTGCCGACGAGGAGGTTGATTTCGCCGGACTTGAGATGCTTTTTTAGCTCCGGCTTATTTTTGGTCGAGCCGATAAGGAGGGCGACATTTACCTTTAGGGGATTTAGGATCTCGGCGAGGGTCTCGGCGTGCTGGGCGGCGAGGATAGAGGTCGGGGCAAGGAGTGCGACCTGAGTGCCGGCTTTAATCGCTTGATAGGCGGCGATGGCAGCCACGACGGTTTTGCCGGAGCCGACGTCCCCCTGAAGCAGACGGTTCATGGGCGTAGTTTTTTCAAGGTCCTGAAGAATATCCCATGTGGCACGCTTCTGCCCGGGAGTGAGTGTGAAAGGGAGAGTGCTAATTAGTTCCTTGGTATTTTCGGCCTTAAAGGGGAGGGACTGGCTCTTTAAGCGCTCATTTTCCTTACGATTGAGATTGGCGGCGAGGATGAGCTCAAAAAGCTCTTCATAGGCGAGGTAACGACGGCCCCTATCAACCTCTTTTTGGTCCCTTGGAAAATGGACGTCATAGAGAGCTTCCGCCCGGGCGCTTTCTTTGACAAATGATGGCTTTGATTTTATTTCTGGCAATAAATCCGGGATTTTGGCAAATAAAGGTTTCGAGCGGTGAATCAGTTTTTTAAATTGGTCCGGCTTGATGCCCAGATGAGCCTTATAGATTGGCTGAAAACCCTGCTCATCTTTCTCGGGGCGAAGGGCGTTTTTTAAATCGTCTTTTTCCTCTATACAAAGGGTCGCACTAGGGGAAGTGAGCTGATAGCGACCGTATTTTAATTCAAAAGTGCCAGAGAAAAGATAAGTTTTTCCGGGCTGGAACTGGTTTTTGCGATAGGACTGATTAAACCAGACGACGCGGACAGAGGCGGTTTCGTCCCTCACAATTCCCTCGGTGATGGCGAGGCGACGGTTTCGGCCGTAATGAGTATTTAAATTTTCGATTTGGCCTTTGATAACGACCTTACCGGGTTTTAAATTTGC
>CAZMIW010000034.1:0-5952 GCA_964566585.1 uncultured Candidatus Saccharibacteria bacterium
ATAAATCATTAGCCTGAGCTTGTTTTTACGCAATCTCATATACTATATTTTAGCATGAGAGTGATATTTATGCAAATTTTAACGACGAAAACGAACAGCGTGTTTTTTGCGGTTGATGAGGGTATAAGCGACTAGAGAGGTCGCACTAAGGCCGGAGACGGCCCAGGCAAAGGCGGGGGCGGTTTTTGAAGTGGTGAGGCCAGCAGAGTTACGGCCAGTATTAGGGGCAGTGACAATTGTGGCCGTAGTAGAGGTCGACGCAGTGTAGGCAGAAGTGCTAGGCACGGATACTTCATCAGTATCAACTGTATAGACAACCTCTTGGTCGACCGTATCGACGGTAGTGCCGTCAGAACTCTGATCGTTGGTTGAGCCGTCAGTGGCGGGCGGATTATTATCGCTCGGCGGAGTGGGTGGAGTGTTGTCGCCATCTGGAGGGGTAGGACGAGCACCATCGTCTGGAGCAGGACCAGGCTGAACACCGCCGCCCTGTCCACTAGTGGCGGTGACGGTGGCGGCTAATGTATCATTAAGATAAATTGAATAAGTATTACCGGAGACTAACGATGGGGAGCTATAGACGAAAACAGTATAATTGCGATCTGGGGTATATTCGACGATAGCATTATTGTTGGCATCTTTAATCGTAACCGTAGTACCAGATGAGCCAGTAAGATTGGCCATAATCGAAGGCTGGGTTGAATTTTGCGAGATTTGATCAGACATATTACCAAGTGATATCACGGTGCCGCCGTTGATTAAAATGCCAGTTTCAGCATCAAGCCCGGCATCGGGTGTAGTCGGATGTGCTAAGGCTTCAATAGCGCCACCGTTGATGATAAGCTGCCCATTAGAGTCAATTGCGTCGCCCTCATCGGCAGTAGCGACAACGACTGCCTTCAGACTCTTTACATCTATAGTTAAGGTATTATGTGCACCAGCAACGGAATTGGCAGTAGTAGTATTTAGAGCGTCATCCTGAGCGTAAACGGTATAATCGCCGGTGCCGCCAGAGAAGGTTAAATTACCTTTGGTTTCGATGCCCTCCTTGTTCTTGCTGGTGACGGTAAGCGAGCCTTCACCCGTGAAGGTTAGATCGATGTCAGAAGAAATTGCGCCAGCACCCTTATAAAAATAGGTTGGGTCGCCATCTGCTAGATCTTCTTGGCTAGCTGCGACTTTAGCAAACAAGATCTGAGCAACTTCGGCGGCGGTATAAACACCGTAATAACTAGAATATGTCGCATAGTCTCCGGACAAGTTATCTTTATCCATCAAGCTTACTTTCTTGAACTTGCCACCTTCGATGGTATTAGTAGTATTGGCGGCAGTCGTGATGAAAACCTGGTGTGCACTGTAAGTGATATCACGATTGTAAATATAGATTGCTGGAACTTTTTTATTGTCAGTGTTAATATTGACACCGTTTAGCGCGAGGTTAACATCGGCAGAAAGGTCATTAGTGTTGAGAGCAAGCATGCCAGTAAATTCGCCAGTGAGGCAAATGTTTCCAGTAGTATTGATGTTCAGAACCTGAATGGTTAGCGGGGTTGGGCTATAGTCATCGTTGCCAGCGGCAATAGCATCATCAAGGTCATAGGCGGTATATCGGCCAACGCCGTCATAGAGAAAATTTGTCAGATAAACTGCCGGCAATGTATTACCGCTATAGGCGTTGAGAAAAGTAGTGTAATCTTCGTACTGGGTAATAGTAGCGGCGACGCTGTTGCTACTGGTAGTATAGGTTGAATCGCTCAGGTTAAGTGAGTAATCACAACTGGTAGCCTTAGCGCTTAAACTCATGAGCGGAGCGAGTAGCATGCCAAAAAGTAATGGTAAAATTATGGCAAGTTTTTTGATATTCGTTTTCATGGTATGACCTTGTTTATGCATCTATTATAACATAAGAAAAATAAAAATAGGGTAAAAAGGCCTTAGGTTAATTCTTCGCCCAATTTTGCTTCGGCCCTCGTAAGTCCAAGGGCCGAAGGTGTTCGATCTAGCAAAAGAGCTAAAGTTCTAGCGCCTCTACATCTGCCTGTTTCGAGTGCCTTGTTGAGGGGTTTGTCCACTTTGCTGAGTACCGGGCTGTCCACCTTGTCCGCCGGGACCGGCTTGGGAGCCGGAGCCGACGAGGTAGTCGGTAAATTCGACGGTTTGGACAGCTTGGTTATTGATTTTTAGCTCATAACTCTGTCCTTTTTCGAAGCCGGCGCTAGAGACCATGATGCTGTTAAAGCTCTTCGAAGGAGTAAAACTAACATCACCGATAGTAACGGTCGAGCCGGCAGAATAAGTTTGGCTGAGATTGATGAGTGCGGAGCCTTGGGTAGCGGAGCTAGCGTTGATAGCCATACCGGACATACCGGTTGCGATAATGGAGCCGCCAGTGATTTCAAAGGCGCCGTCGTAATCAAGCGCAGCGTTGCCGGAGTTACTCGGGCCGTCGACATAGACGGTGCCGCCGGAAAGATAGATGCTGCCGTTACTATCTAGACCGTCGCCACCAGCGTTGACTTTAAGGGTACCACCAGCAATATTGACTTTACAGACTGTAATATTGCTATTGCCGGTCGGGGACATGGCCATTTGGGAGCAGAAGTCGGCTGCGGCGTTAACGCCGTCGTCGGAGGCAGTTACATCGATATTACCACCGCCGATGTTAATTTGAGCAGCTTCGATGCCCTCTTTAGACTTAGCAACTACGATATTACCGCCGGAAATAGTCAAGATGCCTTTGGTCTGGTCTTCGTCGTTGGAAGCCTTGAGGCCGTCGTCGCCAGCCGAGACGGTAATGTCGCCACCTTGGATAGTAAGGCTGTCCTTACCCTTAATGCCATCTTCAGAAGCCGCAACATTAATAGTGCCAGATTTAATTTTAACATCATCTTTACCACCGATGCCGTCGATGGTGCTAGTGATATTGAGAGTGCCGTCGCCTTTGAAAATGAGATCGGCTTTAGAATAAATTGCAGCGTCTAAATCCTCGGTCGGGACGGCGTCGAGGGTGTTAGTCCCAACAGTTTCGATATGGACGTTACCGTTACTCTCGACATAAATTGCTGGACCGCTAGGATTTTTGATACTGGTATTGCTTAAAATTAGCTTAACCTTATTGTCGCCAGTGTTGATATGAATATAGCCGTTGTTGGTCGAGCCGGTGACGGTATAAACTCCGGCGGCGGTGATTTTGTTTTCGCCGTCCTTAAGCTCAAGCGTATATTGAGCGGCGTTGGCGAAATAGTCCTCAGCGGATTGCTCCTGCTCGTTTGAGGCTTCGACGATTTCGGAAACGGTTGCGGTCGTATTCTGGTCTTGCTTATTATTATGATTAATAAGCTCAAGCGTAACGGCCGTACCGAGGCCCGCGACAAGCAGAGCGGCGGCTGTGATAATGGTGATTTTTTGCCAAGAGATTGATTTTTTAATTGGTTCGTTTGGGATTTCGGTTGTGATATTATTTTCCATATTATTCTCCTTTCTTATTATAACTCTTCGTCGTTGAGCTGGTGCGACAGGGCGACTTTTAGATTGCCATTTTTAATGCGAATTTTATCGATAAACTCTTTTTCGTTAGTGTCGGATTTCATATTGATAAAATACGTAAGCTCAAAGAGGCTACCCATATTAGTAGTTTTAGATTTTTCGAGAGAAAAGCGGGTGAGATATTTATCGAAAATCTTATCAAAGGCGGAGGTATAATCGAGGTCCTCAGGAACGAGAACGGTAAGTTTATGGGTGGTAGTTTTCGACTCGCCAAAGTTGAAGGCGGAGAGGGCGATAATCATGAGCGCGACGATGACAGTAAAGAGGGCGGCAAAGCCGAGATAGCCGACACCGACTGCGAGGCCGATAGCCATGGCAAAGAAGATAGCCATAATGCTTCGCGAGTTGCCGGCGATACTGCGGAAGCGGACGAGCGAGAACACGCCGACCGTTGCGACACCTGCGCCGAGATTACCATTGACAAGCATAATCGCCATCGAAACAAGCACAGGCAGAATGGCCAAAGTCGTGATGAAATGGCTAGAAGCGCGAGCGGTTTTTTGATGGACGAGTGCGACGATGAGGCCGAGTGCAAAGGCGGTGCCAAGGCAGGCCAAGAAATTTGTTAAAGTTAAATCCCCGGTTAAAATTGAGTTAAACATAGTTTTTCCTTTCTAGGCTTCTACTAGCCCGATTAAATTATTATTAGCGAACTTTGGTTCTTCAAGGGTCTGATAAATGAGATTTAGGCTCTGGGCCGGAGTGGTCTTTTCAAAAATCTTTTCATAAATCCGGCCGTATTTGCTAAACGAAGCTGGGTAGATTTTAAGATTTGAAAGCGCTCTCGTGAACCAGAGCGGGTAGGCGTCTAGAACCTTGACTTCCATGACGATTTCGCCATTTTCAAAATATTTTTTACCCTCGTCGCCGAGCTCTAATTTTAAATCCGTTTCGCGGCTACGGACATTTTGGTCGAAAGTCAGACGGAAATTTTCATCATTTCGACCGGCGAAGGAGAGGCGATCATAGGCGACATAGAGCGCTGGCTTTAAATTGTAAAAATTAAAACAATGGTCGAGCTCCGCCTTGATTTGAGGGTTGTCGGTTTTTAGCTCGCCAGTTTTTTCGTATTCGTAAAAATCTCTGAGCGTCGTAGTAATGCGACGTTTGTTGCCGATGCCATTATATTTCTTTTTGATTTCGATGAAGATTGGGTCGCTTAGAGATTTCGGAATATTATAGCTCCGAATGCGAATTTTTTCCTTGTAAAGCGGTTTTTCAAGAGAGTGGATGGCGAGGTAGCGAGCATCCGTATCGTAGTAAACGCTACAATTGGTCGACTTGAAATAGCGATCTTTTTTAATAAACGGCGCGATGGCTTTTAAAAGATTTTGAAATTCAGACGGAGTGAGGACATATTTAGTCTCGACGCGGCGAAAAACCTCTTGAGCCTTTCCGGCTTCGGTTGAGAGATTTTTAGATGAATTTTCTGGGGCGGTTCCTTTCATAATTTGCTCCTTTCTTAATTTTATGGTCTTATTATACTTGCTGAACCTAAAAGAAAACTTAAAATTTTGATTTGATCAACAGGGGTGAGACTCACAAAAAAGCCCCTTTCGGGGCTTTTCTAGGACGGCCGGGCGGTCATTTAATGGACTTGTGGTAGGACCGGATGACGATGGTGATGGTCGCTCCGCAAGCCACTAAGAGAAGTGCTAGAAGGTTAAAGATATATAGATCTTCCATTGTTTCCTCCTTTCTCTATATCCTGTACTTTTATTATAGCGGAGATTTCGCCGGTCCGCAAGAGGATTTTTCCACAATTTCCGGAAAGTTTTCCACAGTTTAATTTTGAGCGGCCGGCTGATGAGATATGGCAAAGTTATAGAGAACGTCGACGGTTTCTTGATAGACGGCTTCGCGGTCTTGATTGCCATTGACGCGAATGAGGAGACTCAGCTGCTCATAATGGTCGATGACAGGCTGGGTTTTCTCTTCAAACTCTTTGATGCGAACTTTGAAGGTCTCTGGGCTTTTGTCATCTTCGCGGACGGTGCGTTGCTCGTCGCCGAGGCTATTCACGATTTCCCATCTTTTCATCACGTCTTCGGCGGAAGTCTCGAGGAGGACGACAGCCTTGATTTCGTGACCAGCATTTTTAGCTGATTCCATAACTGCGTTTTCCTCGCCGGACCAACGGCCGACGGACGAGAGAACGAGGGCGCTAGCTCTTAACTCGTCCTTGGCGAAATACGGCAAAATCCATTCGTAAAAGAGGTCGGTCGGAATTAATTCCCCGTTGCCGGTCATTTGGTTTTTAGTTTCTTCTTCCATGGCGCGGATAATCATCCCAGAGGAGAGAAAGCGCGCGCCGAGGTCCTCCGCGAGCCGGACTCCTACGGTGTCCTTGCCGCTCATCGGGAGACCAAAAATATTGATGCTGCCGGTTTTTAGCCAGCTTTTAAT
>CAZMIW010000035.1:0-5897 GCA_964566585.1 uncultured Candidatus Saccharibacteria bacterium
GTCTTTTTATAGGCTAGCGGCTTTAAGATGAGATCGTGGGCCGGGACATATTTTAGTTCCTCGACACCAAAGCCACGCTTAAAACAGGAGACGCCATAAAACCGATGGTCCGTCTCGTCCTCGCCGACGATGCCCCAGAAATTATAGCGTCCGATTCCCCGCTCTTTGCTATCGCGCATAGCGGTGAGATGGAGCAGGGGTGCGCCGGAGAGCTTTGTGCCGAGCTCCGAGGAGACACCATAATGGTATGAGGCCTCGTTACCATAAAAAATCATGAAATTCTGGGCTAAGATTTCGCCATTATACTTTGCGGTATAGAGCACCGCCTCGCCATTCGGGGCGAAGGCCTCGAATTGCTTGGTTAAGAAATCTTCAGAGAAGGCGAAAAAGTCATGGCGCTTTGCAGTCTGGAGCTGGATGTCATAAAAAGTTTTAATATCCTTTGGATTAGTAGACTTTTCGACGGTGATATGATTTTTTTCAGCCTTTCTCAAAGCGCGGCGGAGGCGCTGACGCATACCGGCGAGCAATTCCTCCTCGGACTTTTCAAGGTTTAAAACTCCGGCGAACTCGACCGAGAGATACATCGGAGCCTTTTTTAACCCTAATGTTTTTTCAAAGAGATTTAGAGATTTATCAGACAATTCGAGCTGAGGACGAATGCGGACAAAGGTGCAGTTATTCTCCTCGCCAGATTTTTTAATGTCCTGAAACACAGCCTTTACCAAGCGTTTATCAGACCAATCGAGAATTGGCCCGCCGGCGATGGCGAGATGACGGCCGCGCTTGGCGTGCTCCACCACTCCAGCATAGGCGGCGACGATTTTATCGCCGTCCTTCGCGATGCGGCGGACGATTTCATTGCCGCGGCTTTTATGAAATTCGTAAAAATCAAAAGACTGGAGGAAATTGGCCTCCTTATGGCTAGTTACAAAATCATCCCAGATGTTTTTATCTTCGCAGTTTTCAAAAGTAAACATACATTTATTATATCACAATTTAGACTACCAGACCTTGCCCTCAGTAGTCTCTGGGTCTCTTTCGGGCTTTTTGTACTGGCGAATTTTGGGCAAATTATTTTTAATCGGCTCTTTTTTCGGCATACGTTCTTCTTTGGTGGGGGTGACAGAAGTGCCGTCCGAATTGACATTTTTGTCAATGATGTTAGTACGATTGAGATGGAGATGGTCAAATTTGTCCTCGACGAGCTCAGAATAATTAATCGTGCCGGAGATGGCTGGTTCATCCGGGATGTTAGAATCTTCCTCTATTTCATATTCTGCTGGCTCGTTATAATTCCCCTTTGGTCCATCATATTCTACCGGCTCATTATATTTTTCCTTTGGCTCATCATATTCCTCTGGGTCGTCGCTATAATCACCCGATAACTCCGAGATGGCAAAATCTAGTTCGGTCCTTTCGGGCTGCCTAACCTCGCGAGGTTTAGAGGGAGACGACTCTTTAAGGGGCTTTTTAGCGGCCTTTTTTAAGGACTTTTCACCAAATTTTGTCTCAAAATGCTCAATCAGATTTAACGCCGGGCGGAGAGCCTTTTTGGAATACCAAGTGGGGACATTAACAAGATGCTCGGCGGCCCAGACCGCTTTTTTACACTCCTCCTCTGGGAAATTTAGACGCTTATAATAGCGCTCTGGCGCGACCGGGCAACTATACCAGATGTCATCAAAGATGAAACCGGCGCTCCCGAGCTTTCTTAAGACCTCGGCACGATTCCTTACAAAATAAAAATCTCTAATTGGCTTTTTACCAGAGCGGGGGAATTTTTTCATCTGCTTTAAGGCTAATTTAGCTTGCCAATAAGTGAGCCGGTCCCCCGGGTCTAAATCGGCATCGGCGGAACGCTCGATGAAATGGATTTTTAAAAGAAGGCTAGTAAAGAGACGGCCGAGACTGCCGAGGTGATAAAAGCCACGAATCAGAAGGCCAAAAAACGGATACCAACGGTCTCTTAGGCGGTCGCTAAGCCTTGGGCGACGCTCTGGCTGGCCGACAGTCGGGGCATCCTCACCGGTAAAAACTACTGCGCCACCAGAGATAGTATCGATAGCCTTGCCCTTACCAAAAGAGAGGATGGCGGCATCACCGACGGTGCCAGCCTCGCGGCCGTCCGTATAGTGCATCCCGGCCGAATGGGCCAAATCCTCAATTAAAACTAGGCCATACTGCCGACAAATCTTTTCAATACCCTTAATATCACAGGGGTGGCCAAGATTATTCTGGACAACGACGGCCGAGGCATCCGGATGGCGGACGAGAGCGAGTTTTAATTCTTTTACCCCGAAATGAAGTGTCTCTGGGTCGATATCGGCAAAAACTGGGGTGCAGCCGACCTCAGAAACTGCCTCGTAGACAGCATAACAAGTAAGGCTGGTGACAATTACCTCTGAGCCTTCCTCGACAAGCTTTTCGAGGGCGATGGCAAGGGCGGTGCGGCCGGTATGATAGAGTGCGACGCGATCCTTGGTCGTGCCATAATGAGCCGCGAGATAGGCGCGGAGCTCATTTAGATTACTTCTCGTGCCGAAGGAAAAAGTATGGCGAAGGACATCGCGAAATCTATAATTCGAGGCTTGGCCAAGGAAATACACCTAGACAACCCTCCCGGTTTGACTAGCCAAAGAGCGGGAAGTATCTACTCCGGTAATATTTTTAACGGTCTTTGTGAGAGCGCGGGCAAAACCGCTGGGATCGGAAATGTAGGGAGCATGGCTCCAATTCGCATAGAAATTTAAAGTCGAATTTGGTAAAAGCTCATGCATTTTTTCGGCCTGAGAGGGCGGGGTAATCGTATCTTTTTTACCCCAGAGGATGGTCGTCGGGGTGGTGACCTTTTTAATATCGAGACTTTTATCCGATTCAAGCATGTTGCTTAAAGTCTTTTTCATATTCTCTGGGGCGCGGTCATAATCGCTGGCGCCGAGGAGCTTATGATAGACCTTACGAAAGGGCTTAATCTTCTTTAGGGGTGCAAAAGTTTTGGAGACCTTCCTTGACAAATCACGCTTTTTATTATCTTCATAAATCCCGGCGGCATCCACTAAAATGAGGTGTTTAACCTTATCCGGTTTTTTAGAAAGCAAATTCAAAAGGATGCGGCCGCCATTGCTATGGCCGAGGACGATAGCGTCTTTAGGAATGTTTTTATCAGCCCATTTGACATAATCTTCGATTGTCCAGACCTTACTCGACGGCGCAGTCAGACCTGGGACATGGAGCATCTCGACTTTAATGCCGTTTGCCTTCAATTCTTTTATGGTGCGGTCCCAAGGGTCCACCGTATAAGTCCAGCCATGTATGATATAAATCGTGGTCATATTTTCCTTTCTAGTTTAACCCCCGTTTTTCGCGACGCTTTTTGGCCGCCTTCTCGCGGCGCGGCAATTTCTCCGCATCCTCAGGGTTTTTTAATAATTTTTCGATAATCCATTCAAGATACTGAGAGCCCTTAAAAATCAGAACCTCGCCGCCCTTGGTATTTTTCTCGATGTATGCGAGCGCTGGTTTAACATCCGCAAAAGTTTCGGCCTCGATATTTAATTCTTTAAGACGCGGGTAAGTGTATTTTTTAGTACGGCGGCCGACGAGAATGACTTTTTCTGGCTTGGCATCTTTAATGAGGTCGGCGAGCTTGGCGTGCTCATCACCCTCGATGAAGCCCTGTTCAACCATATCGCCGATGATGAGCCACTTTTCTTTCTCGGGGAGAGCCTTACTCATCTCAAGAATGGATTTTACAGAGATAAGATGGGCGTTATAAGAGCTGTCGATAATCTTTAGCCCGTTTTTGCCCTCAAAGAAGCTGCTACGGCCGGGGGCGACCGTCATATCGGTAAGGTCGGTATTAATCTTGACCTTGAGATAGTCCATTAGGCCCTCGAGCATTAAGAGCTGGATAGCCATATCTTTCGGCATAGGTTGCGCGAATTTAAACCTTAGGCCGCTTTTTAGCTCAAAGACGGTGCCATCCGGGGCAACCTCGTATTTTTTGAGATCCTTTTTATAATATTTAATGACGTCGGCTTTGGTTTTACCCTTTTGGAGGATTTTCTCGGTCGCCTTGACCATCAGCGGAACGTCGCCGTCGATATAAATGACTTTTTTGGTGTTTTCAGGGAGAGTGGCGAACTCGTGAGTAATCGCCTTGTCGAGATTTTCAAAAATGCCGTCTCTGATTTGCTGCTCGTATTGGACAGCATGGGAACGGCCGAGCGAGACCCAAAGAGTGATTTCGGGTTTTAGCCAGCTCGCTAAAAACTCGGTTTCATGAGGGCGCTCGCCGTCTATCTCGACGATATAATATTTTTCATCGTGCTTTACAAAGAGAGATTTAATCGGGACGGCGAAAATCAGATAGAGCCAACGGAGTTTAGAGCCGGTAATACCCCTTAAATTCACGAGGTCAAAAGCAATGCCAAAGGCGGAATTAGCATCATGAGAATAATGGGCCTTATTCTTTAGCTGAGTTTCGATTAGATGCAACATCGTAGTCTTACCGACAGAGCCGGTAATCGCGATAATCTGAGGATGCCAACGCTTTAGGGCATGGTTGGCAAAAAAACGGAAATACCCCGCCGCGATGAAGTAAAACTTCTTCTTGAACTTCGCAGTTAAAGTCATACATTTATTATAACACATGAACTACGTCTAGTAAAAAGCCCCTACACCGTAGGGAACTTAGTTATTATTAAAGAATTTGTTTTGGACTCGAGCGAGAGCTGGACTTTATCGGCGTTTAATGGTATAATATATAGAGCGTTGTACATTAAGAAGGAGGTGATTTAGTTGAGGAGACAGATTATTTTTTTGCTATTGTCGTTGGCAGTATTAGTATTTGTTGTTATCACGGTTCTAGGTATGAGAGGGGATTTGGGCAGAACCATTGAGCTTTTAAGAGAGGCTAAATGGGGTTGGCTCCTACTGATTATCCCAAATACAGTACTGATGTTTTATGCGGCTGGCAGGATATGGTATCCCTATGTCGGAGATAAAATCAGTGCTTGGGAACTCGCAAGCATACAGTATGAGCAAAACTTCATTACAACTGCAACGCCAGCTGGAGAAGTTTCAGCATTTTTTTACGATGTTGAACGCATGAAAAAGTTTGGCGTCTCTGGTGGCCTAGCAAGTGCATTGTATATCTGGCGCTACGTTGCTTCGATTTCGACAAACTTGCTCGGTATGGTCTTGGCAATACTTATTCTACTTGCTATCGGACGTCTGAGAGAGGTCAGTATGGGAGCGTTGATTGCAATAGCGCTAATACTAGCTATTACAATAGTCGGGGTAATATTCCTACTCGCAGCTCTGGCTGGCAGAATTCAGTTTAGAAATGAAAAAGTGAAAAAGTTTGTGAACGAGTTGTCGGAAGGGCTGAACATAGTGGCTCACAACAAGCGTGCGATGCTAAAATCCCTCATTTGGGGAATGTGGTATACTTGTTTTGAGGACTTGCCTTTTTTAATTGTTGGTTTAGCCTTTGGATACCCGTGGATATACCTAGAAATTATCGTTGCGAGTGCTGCTGGTAATTTCGCTGATGTGCTCTTTCCAAATCCAGCTGCAGTTGGTGGTTTTGAAGCGGCGATGATTTGGCTGCTTCGTGGGCTTGGAGTCGGGGTAGCAGTCGCATCTTCGCTTGTCATGGTAGAGCGGGTGGTTTTTATCCTTATCACGCTTATTACGGGATACCCACTTTTCTGTCGAGGCATGCAAAAAATAAAATAGTACCCCTTAAAACTAGCGGGCGCGATTGCGCCCGCTTTTAGTATGTCTAATTACATCCGAATTTCTGCATCTACCCCAGCTGGGAGAGAGAGGTTTTGAAGACTGTCTGGAGTTTTTCTAGCTTGATATTATTTGATAGCAGTGCTATTATA
>CAZMIW010000036.1:0-5647 GCA_964566585.1 uncultured Candidatus Saccharibacteria bacterium
GGCGCACGACTCGAAATCGTGTGGGCCGAAAGGTCTCGAAGGTTCGAATCCTTTCATCTCCGCCAGTGCTATGAATGTTTTGATATTGATTTTGGTTTTAGCGGGGACGGCGTTGCTGAGTTTGACTGGGGGGATTTTGCTGATATTAGGACGAGGGCGAATCGCAAGGAAGGTGCAGAAGTGGGGGCCGGCGGTGGCTTTTTTGGTTTTGATGTATGCGGTGTTTTTTGATATTATTCCAGAGATTTTAGAAGAGGAGAGTTTGCCGCTTTGGGGGGTAGTGGGGTTGGTTTTGGCAGGTTTTTTGATCTGCGCGGCGATTGGGGCTTTTGCGGGGAAATATCATCACCACAGCGATTTGCACCACCATGGCGAGCATGCTGAGGCGCATGGAGATGAAATCAAAAATAAAACGCAGGCCTATACGATGCTTTTGGTGGACTCGGTGCATGCGG
This sequence comes from uncultured Candidatus Saccharibacteria bacterium, assembly GCA_964566585.1. Taxonomy (GTDB): domain Bacteria; phylum Patescibacteriota; class Saccharimonadia; order Saccharimonadales; family Saccharimonadaceae; genus Nanosyncoccus. Next base: position 456 of record CAZMIW010000036.1, read on the forward strand.
TAGCGGATGGAATAGTGCTCGGGACGAGTTTTTTGGCGGGGGCGGCGACGGGAGTTCCAACGTGCCTTGCGACAATAGCGCATGAAATTCCACAAGAGGTAGGGGACTTTGCGATTATGCAGAGGGCGGGGTTCAAAGCAAAGAAAATAATACTTTATCAGGCGCTTTCGGGCCTAATCATTGTGCCGGCGGGAGTGGTGGCGTTTTTGATTGGGGAGGAGCTGTTAGAGGGCCTGCCGGCGGTGTTGGCGGTAGTGGCGGGATTTTTGCTATATGTGGCGATTGGCGAACTAAGTTGTACGATTCAGATAGTAAGAGAACGCGACTAGGGGATCTAGATTTACTTTTTAGGGAGAATATGATAAAATTACAAAGATGGTTCCATTTTGAAGGGAGGTAAGATATGGACATTAGAACTTTAGATTTAGAACAGAGAAAACAAGACGAGGAAACTTGGGCGCAGAAGCTGAAGAAAGATATGCTGCGCACGGCATTCGGTGAAGACTTTGATACTGAGGCGGGCGATGAAGAAGGCCCATTAGTAACGGGTTTTACCGACGAACTTTAGGGTTTGGGGCGCTTTGGCGCCCCCTGTTTTTTTGATTGCTGTTTTGGCTGGTGGCGCTCCGTTTTTATGCGATGAGGTCGCGCTCTTTTTTGAGGCGGCTGATGAGGGCCTCTTTTTCTTTTATTGCATCTGTTGTTTCTTTTACAAGATGCTTCGGGGCTTTGTCGACATAATTCGGATTCATCATCCGGGCGTTCAGGGCGTTTAGTTCCCTCCCGACGGCGAGGATGCGCTCGTCGAGGTTGTCGGCATAGGTTTTGACGGTTTTTTCGTCGACGTCAAGATAGATTTCGCGATTTGCCAGAGCAATTCTAATTCCCTTTGGCGTGCCATCTGTCGGAGTGACGCTCTCGGCACCGGTGAGTTTTTGGACGAGGACTTGGTTGTCGTTGATTAAGCTATCGTCGCCAAAGATAATCGGGTATTTTTTGTTGCCGGGGATGTCTTGATAGGTGCGACGTATTTCGGAGACAGCCTCTCTTAGGCGGTCGAAATTCTCGGCGGAGATAGGATCGTATTCTAGTTCTTTAGGCCAAGGCTGGTTGATAATCATCCCGGTCGTCCAAGAGAGATTTTGCCAGATAGCTTCGGTCACAAAGGGGGCAAATGGATGAAGGAGGATGAGGATGTTTCCGAGGGTCTGTTTTAGGAGCTCGGTATTTCGATACATCTTTTGGCTTTCGATGAACCAGTCGGCGTATTTGTCCCAGATGAGAGAATGAAGGGTTTCGACGGCCTCAGAGAAGCGGTAGCTTTCAAATTCGGACATGAGGTTTTTTCTAGCCTCGTTGATTTCGCGGCAGATCCAGTCTTCGCCCATGTTGAGCGTAGTTATATCAGTAGTATCTGAATTGTTGTCAATGAGGTCTTGGATGAAGCGGGAGATGTTCCAGAGTTTGTTGCAGAGGTTGCGGCCGGTTTTGACGGAGTCTTCGGAGAAGGCCTGATTGAGGCCGGCGGAGCGGCCGCGGAGGATGCCGAGGCGGAAGGCGTCGGAGCCATATTTCTCGACGAGGTCGAGCGGGTTTAAGACGTTGCCTTTGCTCTTGCTCATCTTCTGGCCATGACTGTCGAGGACGAGGCCATGGAGATAGACTTCTTTGAACGGGACGGAGCCGGTAACATAAATCCCCATCATAATCATCCGGGCTACCCAAGCGAAGAGAATGTCGGCGCCGGTTTCCATGACGTTTAGGGGATAGAAGGGATTTTCGTTTCCTTCTTGCCAGTTGGTGCAGACGATGGGCCAATGGGAGCTAGAGAACCAAGTGTCGAAGGTGTCCTCGTCGCGGATGTAGATGATGCCGTTTTGCTCTAGCGTTGTATTTTCGACAGCGGTGTTGAAAATCCACTCAGGGGCGTTTTCATAGGCCTTTCCCGGCTGGTTGGTATTTCCTAGCCGATTGGTGTATTCAGTGTCTTCTGAGGCCTCTGGTGAGGCGAGAGGGGCCTTTTTGAACATAGGAATAGGAATACCCCAAGGGATCTGGCGGGAGATGTTCCAATCTTTTAGGCCCTCGAGATAGTTGATGAGGACTTTGCCTTTGTTTTCAGGATAGAATTTAATTTCGCCTTTTTTGAGATGGCGGATGGCGGACTTTGCAAGAGTTTCAACATCAATGAACCATTGTTCCTTTAAGGTCGGCTCGATGACGGTGCCGCATTTGTAACAATGAGCGACAGAGTGGACGATTTTTTTCTGACCTCTTAAGAGGTTTTGGGACTCGAGATCTTTTAAGACCTGTTTGCGACATTCCTCGGTCGAGAGGCCCTGATATTTTTCGGGGACGTTTTGCATTTTACCTTGGTCGTCGATGACGCGGATGCGCTCGAGGCCGTGGCGGTTGCCAACCTCAAAGTCGTCGTAATCGTGGGCCGGTGTAATTTTTACAGCGCCGGTACCATAGGCAGGGTCGGCATGCTCGTCGGCGACGATGGGGATTTCGCGGAAGGCGTCTTTTGCGGGAGCGATGGAGGAGTTTTCAGGGTAGGGCTGGTTGGTTAGGGGGAGTTTAACGGTCTGGCCGATAAGGTCATTGTAGCGTTCGTCTTTAGGATTGACGGCGACAGCGGTATCGCCAAAGAGGGTTTCGGGCCGCGTTGTGGAAACGACAATTTCACCTTCGCCATTTGCGAGAGGGTAGGCAATGTCCCAGAGAAAGCCCTTTTCGTCTTGATGTTCGACCTCGATGTCGGCAAAGGCGGTCTGATGCTTTGGGCAATAATTGACGAGCTTTTCACCTCTGTAAATGAGACCGTCTTGCCACATTTTTTCAAAAGTTTGGTAGACGCGATTTACGACCTTTTCGTCGAGAGTGAAAGTGAGGTCGTCCCAAGCACAGGAGGCGCCGAGGGCGCGGAGCTGGAGCTCCATGTTTCCCCGTTGCTCGGCTACGAAGTCCCAGACGTTTCGGTAGAGTTCGTCGCGAGTGTATTCAAAGCGAGTGTGGCCCTGCTTTTCGAGATTTTTTTCGTAGACGACCCAAGTCTCAAAGCCGGCGTGATCAGCACCGGGGATGTACCAAGTTTCGTCTTGAAGGAGACGATGATAGCGGATGAGCGAATCCTCGAGGGCGACGGTGAGGCCATGACCGATATGGAGATTACCATTGGCATTGGGAGGGGGCATGACGATGGAATAGGTGTGGTCGACGGGGTTTATTTGTTGATTGGGGGCTTTCCCGGCCGGTTTTTTGCCCGCTTTGCTGGTCGGGCTCTGAGGATTAAAGGCACCAGAAGCCTCCCATGCGGCGTAAATATCGCTTTCGTATTCATTTGGTTCATAGCTTTTAGCAAATTTCATTTTGTCTGTCTCCGTCAAAAAACTGTTTGTTCTATTATAGCATAGATTACAGATTATAGGCTACGAGAGACGATGTCTTTGTCGTTTATGGCATTTTCAATGAGGCGGCTCAAGAAGCTGGTGTAGCCCTTGCCTAGGGACTTGGCCTTTTTAATGGTATCGGGAGAGAGTCGGATAGCAACGACTTCTTTTCTCTGTTCGGCACGCTTTTTAATTGCGGCGAGGCGCATTTCTTCGAGCTCTTCGTAGGTGTATTCTGGAGAGTCTTCGTCAAAAGTAATTGGCATAGTAGCGGCTTTGCGAATTCGTTTGACTTGAGCTTTGGTTAATTTTTGCCCCGGATAAATTGTAGTTCTAACTATTCTTCCCATAATAAATCTCCTTTTCCGATGGCGTAGCAATTCTGGCGGAAATAATTCTTAAAGAATCCAATCTCTCCGTATATACTACAAAGAGGATTTCATCTACCATGCCAATAGTGATATAGCGATCTTCCGTATCACTATGAAGGCTGTCATAGATTTCGACTCTGTTTTCGTCGAAAAATATAAGAGCGGCATCTTTAAAATTGATATGATGCTTCTTTATATTTAATGAATTCTTTTGAGCATCCCACTCAATACTCAAGCCATCGACCTTTATTTTCATATTTAAAGTATAACAAAAAGTATTACACAAAGCAAGGTGATTTTTAGTTGTAATTCAAGGAGGTTACTAGGGTCTTTAACTAGGCTAGAGGATTTCGATGAGCTTGGTTTTACTAGTCTCGCCTTTGAGGATTCTGATGTTGGTTTTTCCGGTGTGGAAATGTTTAGAGAGAGCTTTGATGACGGCCTGATTGGCTTCGTTTTTGACAGGATGCTTTGTGGTTTTTACAACTATTTGAGGAGGGGTTTCGAGAGAGTTTTCGGCAGGCGGGACGATTTCGATTGATTCCCTCTTTTGGCCGGTTTTGACGGAGACTTCATAGAGCATGAAATCATTATAACATTTTGGCACAGAAAAATCCCGGCCGTCTGGCCGGGATTGGAGGTTTAAGTGGTTTCTAGCTTAAGTTCTCCATTTGTAAAACGGAGGAGATAGTTTTCGATGAGTCTGCCGTCACTAGTGGTGATAATGATCTCAACGAGATCGCAGTAACCAGAGACGGTCGGACTGGAGCCGGTGTAGTAAAAATTAAAAATTACTTTTCCGCTCTGGTTAACGATTTTTTCCAGCGATATGCCGGTTTGCTTTTCGACGTCGTCGCTGATCTTAAGGACGATAGGCAGATACGCATCGTCATTATTAATGGGCGGTTCAAGAGTGCCTGACGAAAGATTGCGCCAGACATAAGTTTCGAATTTAATGTCTGGGGATTCTTTTGCAGATAGTCCTCTGTCTAAGAGGAGAAGTACGGCAAAAGAAACTAAGACTACGATTGTGATCTCGAACAAAGTCCGAGGCTTATTTGAGGGCCCCTTCATAATAATATACCTCCTTTTAAGATGCATAACAATAAGTTACTGCTGATAATTTTAGCATATTTCGTCTATTCTGTCAAAAGAAATGTAGCGGGGAGTTTTTTTATTTCCCTGCTACGGCTTATCTGGTTTTTCCTTATGAAATTTTTTGAGTTTGCACCAAAATATTCATATTTCAGTTTACGTTTTAACCAAAATATTTTATTTCACTTTACAGAAATTATTTTTGATTTTACACTCTCCAATTATCTCTGTGTTTTAAGTACTCTCGCGGTTTCGAGATAATTGTTATGTTTATTGTAGCATAGTGGGGGTTCTCAAGTCAAGTGGTTGCTAATAAATAGGGAAATAAACATAA
>CAZMIW010000037.1:0-5401 GCA_964566585.1 uncultured Candidatus Saccharibacteria bacterium
CATTATAGGGGTGATATGATATAATGATTTTTGTCGGGGGTTGGCGCAGTGGTAGCGCGCACGCCTGGGGGGCGTGAGGTCGCCAGTTCGAGCCTGGTACCCCCGACCATTTTGTGCCTGTGGCACAAAATGGAAAGGCAAACTCATGCGCGAATGCGCATGAGGCAAACTTACCACGAACAGAGCCTACCATTTACTGTTTAGCAAGGAACTCTTCCCTAAACTTAGCGAAGCGATCCTCGCGGATGGCTTCGCGCATTTTTTCACAGAGGCGAATTAGAAAACGGATGTTATGGATTGAGAGAAGCGTAGCGCCGAAGGTTTCATCACAGCGCATGAGATGATGTATATAGGCCTTAGTATAATTTTGACAACAATAACAGTCGCAGTCATCTTCTATGGGGGTGAAGTCGTGCTTAAAACGAGCATTCTTAAGATTGACTCGTTTTTCTTTGAAGCCAGAAATGCCCGCATCCCTTACGCCGTAGATTAGAGCGTTGCCATGGCGAGCAAGGCGAGTGGGAGAAACGCAGTCAAAAATGTCGACTCCGCGGGCGACGCCCTCAATCAAATCAACCGGTTCGCCGACACCCATGAGATAGCGAAGTTTGTCTTCCGGAAGATAAGGGGTACTAAACTCAATCGCCTTATACATATCGTCTTTGCACTCGTCGTCATTGGCGACGCCACCAATCGAATAACCATCAAAATCCATGGCGACAGTCTGTTCGGCAGACCACTTGCGTAAATCTTCATATGGGCCGCCTTGAACGATGCCAAAAAGACTCTGCTTTTGATTTTGATGAACTTTTTTACCGCGCTCGGCCCAGCGGACGGTGCGCTCGATGCTGTTCTTAAGATACCGATAATCGGCGCTAGCCGGAGGACATTCGTCGAAACTCATGGCGATGTCCGAGTCTAGCCTGTTCTGGATTTCAATGGACTTTTCAGGGGTGAGGAAAAGCCGGGCGCCATTTAATTCACTTTTAAAATGTACACCCTCTTCAGTAATATCTTTTTTGTTGCGAGCAAGCGAGAAAACTTGATAGCCGCCGGAGTCAGTTAAAATCGGGCCGGACCAATTCATAAATTTATGCAATCCGCCGGCCTCCGCCACGACATCTTCACCTGGGCGTTGCCAGAGATGATAAGTATTAGCCAGGATGATGCCGACCTTGCAAGCTTTGACTTGCTCTGGGCTCATAGTTTTAACGGTGGCTTGAGTCCCGACCGGCATAAACATCGGGGTTTCGTATTCCATGTCGCCAAATTTAACACGGCCGAGCCGAGCGCCGGTCTTTTTATCAGTTTTAATAAGCGTATATTCGACTTTCACCAAAGCTCCTTAAATTATTAGCATAGCATCTCCAAAGGAGAAAAATCGATATTTTTCCTCGACGGCGTGTTCATAGGCCTTCATAATCTCTGGCTTGCCAGCAAAGGCAGAAACGAGCATCAGGAGAGTAGAACGCGGAAGATGAAAATTCGTAACCATACCATCTATAGCCCGAAATTCATAGCCGGGATAAATAAAAATCGCAGTCTCGCCAGCACAGGGGCGAAAAGTGTCAAATTTACTCATAACGGTTTCTAGGGTGCGGACAGTAGTCGTCCCGACGGCAATAATCCGGCCGCCGCTAGCCCGGACTTCGTTTAGCTCCCTCGCGGCCTCCTCCCCGATTTCATAAAACTCAGTATGCATCTTGTGCGCCGTAATCTCCTCCACCTCCACCGGGCGAAAAGTACCAAGCCCGACATGGAGTGTAATTTTTATAATTTTAATGCCTTTTTTCGCAATCTCCTCTAGTAACTCCGGCGTAAAATGGAGTCCGGCCGTCGGCGCAGCGGCCGAGCCAAGATTTTTAGCATAGACAGTCTGATAGCGAGATTGATCCTTTAACTCTTCATGGATATAAGGCGGGAGCGGCATGGTGCCGAGCTTTTCTAAAATCTCTAGAAAAATGCCGTCATAACTAAACCGGACATGGGTTACCCCCTCGTCTAAAATCTCTGTGACAAAAGCCGAAAGTAGCCCCTCGCCAAAAACAATTTCAGTACCCATATGTAACCTCTTTTGTGGGCGAGCGAGACATTCCCAAGTATCACTCCCCAAATCCTTCAAGAGCAAAAGCTCCACCGCGCCGCCGGTCTCTTTTTTAGCCCCGATAATACGGGCGGGGAGGACTTTAGTCTCGTTTAAAACTAGGGCGTCACCGGGCTTTAGATAATCTATAATATCGGTAAAGACATGGTCCTCAAATTTACCGCTCTCGCGCTCTAGGATGAGCAGCCGCGAAGAAGAACGGTCAAGGAGAGGGGTCTGGGCAATCAGCTCCTCTGGCAAATGATAATCAAAATCACTAGTTTTCATTGTTAAAATTATAACATATTTTGGAAAAAGGCGCTACTTGATTTTATATTCGATAGCAAGATGGTGATCGTTGGCGACGGTAGTAAGAATCTCATATTTATTTAAATCGAGAACCTCGGTAGGCTTGGCATCCTTGCTTGCAACGACCCAAAACTTATTGGCCTTTAAATCAGAGAGTTTGTCAATCGTCGTAGCGCGATAATCGCGGAGTGGATACATGGACCCCCAAGGATAATCAGTCCACTCGTCTACGATGTAAATCGGATTTTTCTCGGTCGAATAAAAGGAGAAATCATATTCCTGAAGACCGCCGTCTTTCAAAACCGTTGGCTCGCCGGGCTCAGAAAGACTCTGAATAGTAGTAACAATTTCCTTTGAATAGCCCCGCGGCTCGCGAGTCTCGACATTGACGATTCCATAAGCTTCAACTCCGAGAGTAAGAATGAGAAAAATTAAAGCTAGTTTGATATTCTTTTTAAGGACTAGCATAGCGAGGCAGCCGGCTAGAGCGAAAAGAAGAATGGCGCTGTATGTCACATAGCGAGAGACGAACATCGAGGAGAGGGGCGGCATCGAGAGGAGAAAGAGGAGGACGGGCGGAACGAAAACCAAAGAGAGCAACAGAGACGGCTTTTTCTTAGTGCGGTATAAAACTAGGCCAAAGATAATGCACCAGACAATTAAGAGCAAGGCCCACCATGCATCCACTCCGTTTGAAAATTCCTTAAAATAGGCAGCCTCAGAAATATAATCCGGAAGGGTCGAGAAGGTCACGCCGGGTATCCAAAAGCCCTGTTGGACCGTAGCGGTCTGGGTGAGAAAGGCGGGAATCCAAGGAAGAAAAAGTAAAACGGCACCGAGATAAGTAAAGAGCCAAGGCCTTTTAAAGATGTTAATCTTTTTAACCGCTGTAAGATATACGACATGAGCGAGCCAAGCGAGGGCGGTGAAATAATGGGTCCACATACCGAGAGCGACGAGGATGGCGTAAATTATATAGTAGCGCTTTTTTCTAGTTTCGAGAGCAAGGTCGAGGGCATAGGTCGCCCCGAGGACGATGGCAAAAATTAGAGTGTACATCCGCATCTCTTGACCGTAACGGATTAGAAAAGGCGAGAGGGAGAGGAGGGCGGTCGCGACGCCAGCGGTCTTTACGCCAAACCAACGCTTTAGAAGATGGAAGGCGAGAATGATAGAAATAGCGCCAAAGAAGACAGATATAAAGCGCATGGCAAAATCGGTATTGCCAAAGATATTGGACCAGATTTTCAGTAGGAAATAAAAGAGGGGCGGATGGACGTCCTGAGCAGTCTCAGTCCAAATCTGGCCGAAATCGCCGCGGACGAGATAGGCGGAATAGGACTCATCAAACCAAATCGAGCTCCGGAGATTAAGGCAGCATAAGAAAACATAAAAACAGGCAAAGAGTAGCGGGAGAGCAGTACAGAGAAAAATAGTTTTTTTGCGAGCCTTCATGGAGTCATTATATCATAGTTTGCGATTTTTAACATTTTATGTTAAAATATCATAGACAAGAGTTTTTCAGAAAAATTATTTTGGTGGGCTGAAATGCCCTATGTGTTCCTTAAAAAGGAGGGAGAATTATGAAAGAGCACAAAGCAATTTATGATGCAGCGAGACTTGGGACGGCCAAAATACTCATCCTCGGTCTCCAGCATTTATTCGCGATGTTCGGCGCAACCATTCTTGTGCCGATACTCGTAAACGGGTATTTCCATGGCGAGGGGCTTTCGGTCCAAGTGACACTTTTTTGCGCAGGCTTTGGGACATTGTTGTTTCATTTTTGCACAAAATTAAAAGTGCCGGCCTTTCTCGGCTCGTCTTTTGCCTTTCTCGGCGGCTTTGCTACTGTGGCGGAGCTACCAGAATTTAAAGATATGAGCTATGGCGAAAAGCTACCATACGCCTGTGGCGGCATCGTGGTCGCCGGTGCGCTATATTTAATCTTGGCGCTTCTCATCAAGGGTCTCGGCGTAAAGCGCGTAATGCGTTTCTTACCGCCGGTGGTGACCGGGCCGATTATCATCTGTATCGGTCTCGGGCTGGCCGGCTCGGCAGTCGGGAATGCCTCGATGAATTGGCCGCTGGCCCTGATTGCCCTAGCGACAGTTATCGTTTTTAACATCTGGGGCAAAGGGATGTTCAAGATTGTTCCGATATTAATGGGCGTAGTAATCGCCTATATCGTGGCAATTATCATGCAGACAATGGGCATGACTAATGCCGATGGTTCCGCGATTATCGATTGGACATCAATTTCTACAGCCTCTTTCGTCGGGATACCACAGTTTATGATTGCGAAGTTTAATCTTTCGGCAGTCTTAGTAATGGCCCCAATTGCGATAGCCTCGATGATGGAACATGTCGGGGACATCAGCGCGATTTCAGCGACGACCGATCGCAATTTCATCGAGGACCCGGGACTTTCGAGGACACTCGTCGGCGATGGTCTTGCAACGATGATGGCAGGTTTTGTCGGAGGTCCGGCAAATACGACCTACGGTGAAAATACCGGGGTCCTTGAACTTTCAAAGGTCTATGACCCCATCGTCATCCGTATCGCGGCGATATTTGCAATAATCTTGAGTTTCATACCAAAATTATCAGCAGTATTCGGTACGATGCCGACAGCAATCGTCGGTGGAATTAGCTTCATTCTTTACGGGATGATTTCTGCGATAGGAGTGCGGAATATTGTCGAAAATCAGGTGGACTTTAAAAAGTCGAGAAATCTGATTGTAGCGGCAGTTATATTGGTCATCGGCCTTGGTTCGGATGGGCTGAACATTCCGTTTGGAAATAATGGCAATAGTCTGACTATTACAGCGCTTGCGTTAGCTTCAATAGTCGGTATTTTGCTAAATGCGGTACTTCCGGATAAAGATTACGAATTTGGAGAAAATCCATCTGGGGATAAAAACCGCGGTGTTCACATTTGAAATACGCCATTATTTGGTTCTTCTCCTTTCAAAAGGGGCCGCAGAACATCGCGGCCCCAAATTTTTTAGG
>CAZMIW010000038.1:0-5118 GCA_964566585.1 uncultured Candidatus Saccharibacteria bacterium
TTGCCCTTTCGTCCTCATTTGCGCCCGTAGCTCAGTGGATAGAGCACCAGCTTCCGGAGCTGGGTGTCGTAGGTTCGACTCCTATCGGGCGTACCATAATTATAAAAGGAAACTATATGTCAAAAAAAGTACGCATTGCCAAACTAAATCGCAATAACAATCATAAGCATTCCGAAAAGCGCAAGCACATCAAGAAATAATGATTGCAAAAACTGAGGAAGAATTAATTAAAATTGGCGAGCAAATCGGAGCGAAGATAAAAGCTCCGGTTGTTCTTGAGCTCATCGGAGATGTCGGCGCCGGGAAAACCACGCTCACAAAGGGCATCGCAAGAGGCCTTAAAATTGACGACGAAATCACTTCCCCTAGCTACACTCTCTCAAAGCGTTATAAAAACAACAACACAGAGCTCGTCCATTATGATTTTTATCGTCTCGAGGATCCCGGTATCATGTCCGAGGACCTCGAGGAGTCATTATCAGACGAAAACACTATCACGATTATCGAATGGGGAAACACCGTCGAGAATATCCTGCCTGAAAATCACCCGAAAATCACCATCAAAATCAGAGATGACGGCTCCCGCGAAGTCGAAATCAAAAACCTCGAAATCGGAATCAGAAATCTCGAAAATGAGCCAAAGACTAATATGGAGAATTCATAAATGAAACTTTATCTCGACACTTCCGACCAAAAGCTCTGCATTTTGAAGCTAGATGATAAGACCTATGAATGGGAAGCAAACAAAGAGCTCGCCGAGAAACTCCTAGAGTTTATCAAGGACAAGCTTGAAGAAAACAATAAAACCTGGCAGGACATAGAGGAAATCACTTTCTTCTCCGGCCCCGGCAGTTTTACCGGCCTCCGCATCGGCGCAGCCGTCGTCAATACCCTAGCAAGCGAGCTAAACATCCCTCTCTATGACCATCATAAAAATCAGCATGAAATCATCATCCCTGATTATGGCAGACCGGCCAACATCGGAGTCCAGAAAAAGTAATCAAGAAAAGCTTGGCTTGTGATATAATAAATACAACAAATAAGGAGCAATCAAATCATGGAGCCAAATCAAAATCCGCAAAACCCAAATCAAACAGCAAAGCCTTATGACCATACCATCGACCCTAATAATCCTATCGATCCTCATGGCGTCGGTCTACAGTCCCCGATTATCACTCCTAATCAATTTGATGGCTTAAAGCCGATTCCAAAACCAGATGAACCCACCATGAAGCCGGTAAATCCCAAAAAAGAACTCACCGCAGAACAGATGACAAAGCGCTTTATGATTCTCTCGATTATCCTTGGTATCCTTGCGATTATCGGTATCGGCCTCGGCGTTTATGGGCTAATTGATGCTTCTAATACTCGCGATGACCTCGAGACTGCCACAAAAAGCCTTAATAATATGACCGCCATCGTCAATAAAGTCAGCACAGACACCGGCAAAACTATCCGCACTGTCGCCGATGTTCCGGATTATACTCCTCTAACTAACTATCTCTATCTCCCAGAATGGAATATTAAGATAAAGCTCGATGCTCGCCTTCAGGATCTCAGCTTCACTCTCGATGAAAAATACCGCCCTGAGATTTGCTTTACCGGTCATGAGGCTAATCTCTCCTACTTCCCGCCCTTCGCCGACATCGATAAAAACCCGACCGGCATGGGCTGTCTAATGCGCGTCAAGACTTCTGAGGGCCAGAGCGATGAAAACGGCTATTCCTTCGGTACGGAGATTTATACTTATGGCGAGTATAATTATTTCTATCGCCGCGATCCAAACTTCGTCTTTTCTGACAATGATACCGAAAAGGGCCTCGAGGCCACCGCGGTCGAGCTGATTAAAAATATGCTCACCATCCCCGGCAACGTCGAGCACTATGAATAAAGAAAATACCGCCAAAAAGGCGGTATTTTTTGTTCTGTAATATTGTCCTAACCATTAAAAAATGCTATACTAAAAACAGTTAAATAAAAGGAGGAAAAATGTGTACAGCGGTGCGCTTTAATGATGATAAAGGTAATATGTACCTCGGCCGTAATCTTGATTGGTCGACGGGCTATGGCGAAAAAGTTGTGATTACCCCAAAGGGTTATAATTATCACTCCGCCTTTCTTGGCGATATAACCCCGAAAAATGCCATTATTGGCATGGCGATTATCGAGGAGAACGTCCCGCTCTATTTCGACTGCGCTAATGAGGCCGGTCTCGCCGTCGCCGGTTTGAATTTCCCGGGCTATGCTGAATATGAAAAAGATGCCGTCCCCGGCAAGACTAATGTCGCGGCTTATGAATTCCCGCTCTGGATAGCGATGAATTTCACTACCGTCGAAGAGGTAAAGGCAGCCCTAAAAAATACTGCCATCATCGCAAAGCCGATTAACGAAAAATATCCAGTTTCCCTCCTTCATTGGATTATCGGCGATAAAACCCAAAGCATCGTTGTAGAATATACAAAGGACGGTCTACAGATTTTTGACAATGATGTTGACATCCTCACGAATCAGCCGGGCTATGCTTGGCATAAAGAGAATTTGAGAAACTATATGAATCTCTCCAGCCCCCAGCCCGAAAGTGTCAAATGGGGCAAGGCCGAGATGACCGCCTTTGGCTCTGGCTCTCTCATGCGGGGCCTCCCGGGTGATTATTACTCCCCATCTAGGTTCATAAGAGTCGCTTATCTTAATACTCACTATCCTGTCAAATCTACCGAAGAGGAAAATGTCGCAAGGCTCTTCCATACCCTTACGGGCGTTGCCATGATTGACGGCGCCGCTGCCATGGCGACCGGCGATTTTGAAAAGACTGTCTATACCGGTGGTTTCTCCGCCGCCACCAACAGTTATTATTACAATACTTATGAAGACCCCGCTATTAAGCAGACGAAACTTTCTGATTACGATACAAGCGGTACGGAGTTAATTTCATGCTAAACATCTTCGGTCTCGAAATTAGTACTAAAAAGCTAATCAATTCCGCCCTTTATCTCCTCTTCGTCTTCATCATCTACCTCATCCTCCGGCGCATCCTAAAAATCACTTTCAGCCATGCCGGCGGCAGGCGGACTAGCGCCGCCCAAAAGCAGCGCATCAAAACCATTTCCCAGATGCTTTCGAGCATCCTAAGATATCTATTCCTCATCATCGTCCTGCTCGTCATTCTGTCCATCCTCGGCGTGAATGTCTCCTCCCTCCTCGCCGGCCTCGGGATTCTGACCGCCATCGTCGGCCTCGCCTTCCAAGACATGATTAAAGATTTTATCGCTGGCATCGCCATCATCGCCGAGAATCAGTTTTGCGTGGGCGATACGGTCATCCTTCAGGCTGATGGCTTTAAAGGTGTCGTGATGAACATCGGCCTTAAAACCACAGAGGTTACGGGCGAGAAGGGCGAAGTTAAAATCCTCGCCAATCATAATATCGACGGCCTCATCAATTGTAGCAGAAATAATCATAAATCTTAGTATTGTAAAAAACACATAGAAAAATCTTGCAATTTATGTTATAATAAGCATAGATCTTGATTTTAAAGAGTTTAAGATTTGATAATTATTATTAATCCGCCCTTGTCAGGAAAACATGGGCAAGAAAGGCACATTATGGAAATAATTGGAATAATTGTAGCCGCCGTAGTTGGACTTGGCGTAGGCGCCGGTTCGATTTTTGCATACAACAAAAAGAATGAAAACGGCGGTAAAAACAAGGCCGATGATATTATTCAAAAGGCCAAACACGAGGCATCGGATATCGTTCTTGACGCCAAGAAACAGGCTCAGGCCACACAAGAAAATCTAAACAAAGAAGAGGCGGACCGCCGCCGCGAGTGGAAGTCTACAGAGGCTCGCCTCGCCGAGCGCGAGACTACTCTTGATTCTAAATTAGACCAGCTCGAGAAAAAGCAGGAAAAACTAAATAAAGACGAGCGGGAAATCGAGAGCTTAAAAGATGAGATAAAAGACATCCGCACAAAGCAGCATGAAAAACTAGAAAAAATCGCCGGTCTTTCTAAAGACGAGGCAAAAGAAAAACTCATGAAGATGACCGAAAACGACATCAAACAAGATTTGATTGGTCTCGTCGCAAAGGAGCAAAAGGAAATTAAGCACGATGTCGATGAGACCGCTCAGGCGCTCCTCTTGACCGCCATGGAGCGGATGTCCTCTGAGGTCACCGCAGACCGTACGGTTACCGCCTTAAAGCTTCCGGATGACGATATCAAGGGGCGCATTATCGGTAAAGAGGGTCGTAATATACAGGCTCTCCAGCGTGCCACCGGTGTCGATATCATGGTTGATGATACCCCCGGCATGGTCGTCCTCTCTAGCTTTGATCCGATTCGCCGTCAGGTCGCTCGCTACGCTTTGGAGCGCTTGATGAAAGACGGCCGCATTAATCCCGCCAGCATCGAGGATGCCGTCGCCAAGGCCGAAAAGGAAATTGAAAAAGAAGTCGTCCGCGCCGGCGAAGATGCCGTCCGCGAGGTCGGGCTCGTCGGTATCCCGCGGGAGCTTGTTCATCTCCTTGGTGAGCTCAAGTTCCGCACTTCTTACGGTCAAAACGTACTTCTCCACTCTATCGAAATGGCACACATGGCCGGCATGATTGCTGAGGAAATCGGTGCTGATAAAAGAATTGCCAAGACCGCTACTCTTATGCACGATATTGGCAAGGCTGTTACCCATAAAATCGAGGGCAAGCACGCCGATATCGGCGCCGAGCTCGCGAAAAAATATGGTATGCCGGATGAAGTCGTCCATGCCATCGCCGCCCATCATGATGATATCGAGGCCACCACTCCAGAGGCTATCATTGTTAAAATCTGCGATGCTATCTCCGCCGCTCGTCCGGGCGCGAGAAACATCAGTGCTGAAAACTTTGCCGAGCGGATGCGCGACCTTGAAAACATCGCGACGAGCTTCCCCGGTATTGATAAGGCCTATGCCATCTCCGCCGGCCGCGAGATTCGCGTCATTGTCGAGCCAAAGCAGATTGACGATTTGACCGCCCTAAAGCTCGCTCGTGACATCGCCAATAAGATTGAGGCCACCATGTCTTATCCTGGCACTATCAAGGTCAATGTCATCCGCGAAACCCGCGCTGTAGAATATGCTAAAT
>CAZMIW010000039.1:0-3685 GCA_964566585.1 uncultured Candidatus Saccharibacteria bacterium
CTGACCTATGTTTACGGAATCGGACGAACCACTAGTAGAGCCATCCTTGCGGAGGCTAAAATAGAGCCTACCACTCGGGTAAAGGATCTCACCGAGGCTGACGAACAAAAAATCAACGACATCGTATCTAAGAAATACCAGGTCGAAGGAGATTTGCGACGCCTCGTCACCAATAATATCAAGCGCATCAAGGATATCAATTCTTATAAAGGTATCCGCCACAAGGCTGGTCTTCCAGTCAACGGCCAAAGGACCCGTACGAATGCACGGACTCGCAAGGGTAAGGCGATCGCGGTCGGTGGAGCGCAACCAAAGGCAGCAAGTAAGACTTAAGGAGTACTATGGCTGAAGAAGAAATTAAGAAAACTGCAGAGGTCGCGGCCGAACCGGCTGAAAAGACCGCAGAAGTCAAAACTACTAAAAAAGCAAAAAAGGGTAAGCGTGTCGTCCAATCTGGGCAGGTACATATCAAAGCTACCTTTAACAATACTATCGTCAGCATCTCTGATAAAAAGGGCGAGGTTTTGACTGCCTCTTCCGCTGGAGCCAACGGCTTTAGAGGAAGTAAAAAAGGCACCGCCTATGCCGCCGGAGTTGCCGCTGAAAAAGCTGCTACATACGCAAAGAAAGAGCATGGCCTCAGTTCCGTTGATGTTTACGTCAAAGGTATCGGCCTCGGCCGCGACAGCGCCATTCGTGCTATTTCTAGCGCCGGTATCCGCATTGATAGTATTACCGATCAGACTCCAATCGCTCATGGCGGTTGCCGTCCTAAAGGAGAAAGGAAACCATAATGGCAAGAGATAGATCTCCAATTGTTAAACAATCTCGTCGCGAAAGCTACGCTCTCGCCCCGAAAGCTCATAAAATCATGGCGAAAAAGACTGGCATCCCCGGTCAGCACGCCGATATGAGAGTTCGCAGCGGTAGCCTCTACCTTACTCAGCTTCGCGAAAAACAGAAAGTCCGTCGGACTTATGGCCTTCTCGAAAAACAGTTTGCAAAACTGATGAAAGAGGCCACTCGCGCCGAGGGTCTTACCGGTGAAAACCTCCTCGGGTTTTTGGAGCGCCGCGCTGACAACGTCGTTTACCGCGCCGGCTTTGCTCTCACTCGTCGTCAGGCTCGCCAGCTCGTCTCTCATGGACACTTCTTGCTAAACGGCAAACGGGTTGATATTCCTTCCATTCGTCTGAAACCCGGTGACGTCCTAGAAGTCCGAGAAAAGTCCGCGAAGTCCGAATATTTCAAGAATCTAGCAAACGTTGTCGGTGCCGCTGGCGCTCAGCCGCTTAGCTGGCTCAAGGCCGACACTAAAAAAATGAAAATTGAAATTACCGGTCTGCCAAAGCGCGACGAAGCCGAGGCTGGCATTAATGAACAATTAATCGTTGAGTATTACTCACGCTAAAAAGGAAGGAGATAAATGACAACAAAAGTAATTCATGAGGCAAAATTAGAAAAAGTAAATCAATTGGGTGAGAATAGCGCCGAGTTTGTCATCCGCCCGCTCTACTACGGGTATGGCAACACGCTCGGAAACTCTCTCCGCCGGGTTTTGCTTTCTTCTATCAAAGGTGCCGCTATCACTTCCTTTAGTATTGAAGGTTCGACTCATGAGTTTACCGCTATCCCCGGCATCCGGGAAGATGTAGTAGACATCATGCTAAACCTCAAAAATGTCCGCATTAAGTCTCACTCCGACACTCCGGTCGAGCTCATCCTCGAGATGAAAGGCAAGGACCAAAAGAGTGAAAAGGACGGGGAAAAGCGCGTCGTCGCCGGCGACATCAAAACTACCGCCGACATCGAGATTGCTAATCCTAACCAGACTATTTGCCACATCGACGATCCGAATTACACCTTAAAAATGCATCTCATTGTCGAGACCGGCCGCGGATATCTCAGTATTGAAAAGTCGAGCGCAGATCGTGTTCACTCTGATATGATTGCTCTAGACGCTGTATTCACCCCGGTTCTTAGGGTTCGTTACAAAGTCGAGAACACTCGTGTTGGTCAGGACACCAATCTCCAACAGCTTACTCTCGTCGTCGATACCGACGGCACGATTACCCCTGAAGGGGCTTTCGAAGAGGCTGCTGCCATCCTCGTCAATCAATACTCTGCTCTTGCTGGTAACACCACTGTAGACTCTGCTCCGGCTCCGGGTTCAGGTGAAATCGAAGACGAGCCAGGTCTCATGATGCCAATCGAAGAGCTCGCGCTCTCTGCGCGCACCAATAACGCTTTGCTAAACAACGGTATTAAAACCGTTCGTGACCTCGTTATGCTTTCAGATTCCGATTTGAAAGAATTAAAGGGTTTTGGCACTAAAGCGTTAGATGAAGTCAAAGAAAAGTTAACGGAGTTAAACATCTAAAATGCATCGTCATGGATATCAAGGCCGCAAATTCGGCCGTAAGACCGATCAGAGACGAGCGCTCACTCGTGGGCTGATGTGCTCCCTGATCAAATATCAGTCGATTACGACTACTCTCGCGCGCGCCAAAGAAATTCGCCGCGAGACCGAAAAGCTAATTACTATCGCGAAAAAAGGTGGCCTAGCGAACCGCCGGCTCGTCATCTCTCGTCTCAATGACATCGAGACAGCGAACCTCCTCGTCGACGTTATTGCCCCCCAGATTTCCCGCGACTCTGGCTATCTAAAGATTGAGCACGCCGAAAATCGCAAGGGCGACAATGCCGAAATGGGCACCATCTCTTTCGTCGATAGTATCAACCTAGAGAAAAAGGAGGGTAAATAATGAAAACTTATTCTCAAAAATCCGCCGAAATCTCTCGCGAATGGTGGCTAGTTGACGCTTCTAGCTTGCCTCTTGGCAAACTCGCTGTTGTCATTGCCGACAAGTTAATGGGGAAGAGCAAGGTTACTTACACTCCTCATATCGACAACGGTGATTATGTCGTCGTTATCAATGCCAAAGACTTAAAAGTCACCGGCAATAAGCTGACCGACAAAAAATACTATCGCCACAGCGGTTTCCCGGGCGGTCTAAAAGAGCTCTCCCTCGAGGAAGTTATCGAGAAAGAGCCTTCACGCGCGATTAAAGAAGCCGTAAAAGGTATGCTCCCGAAGAACAAGCTAGCAAGCGAGCGCCTCGCTCGTCTCCGCGTGTTCGACGGCCCAGAACATACTCATACAGCTCAGAATCCAAAGGAGATTAAATAATGGCAGAAGTAAAAGGCAAATACACCTATGGGCTAGGCCGTCGCAAAGCCGCGACTGCCCGCGCTCGCCTCTACAAAGGCAAAGGTGAAATCACAATTAACGATAAACCGGCGCTTGAATACCTATCGGGTGACAAGTCCAAGCTCGCCGAGATTACCGATCCTCTTGCTCTTGCTGGCAAGCAGAAAGATTACGATATTACTATCCGCGTCTCTGGCGGCGGTCTCGCCGGCCAAGTTGATGCGATTAAACTCGCAATCTCTAAGGCTCTCGTTACGGAAGCGGTAGACCTCCGCCCAGTTCTCAAAAAGGCCGGTCTCATCAAACGCGACCCCCGCGAGAAAGAACGCAAGAAATACGGACTTCGCTCCGCTCGCAAGAAGGAACAGTTCTCCAAGCGTTAATCAAGAAAAAGACCGCGATTCGCGGTCTTTTTTGTTTTTTACATGAGGGAGAGCCTCTCCCCAGAGAGCTCTTTCCGAAAGAAATTTTGCT
>CAZMIW010000039.1:3785-5112 GCA_964566585.1 uncultured Candidatus Saccharibacteria bacterium
TATTATATCACAAACTATTCAAAAAGTCAATAGCCTTGCTCGCCGCATTCGCCCCGTCCGCCGTCGCCGTCACTATCTGTTTCAGCCCCGAGGTCCGAACGTCCCCCGCCACGAATACCCCCAGATGCGAAGTCTTACAGTTCTCAGCAGCGACAATATACCCCCGCTCATCCCGCTCCACTAGGCCAGAAAAGACCTCCGAGTTTGGCTCGCTCCCAATCGCCACGAATAACCCCGCCGCCTTTATCTCCCGAACGTTCTCATCAGAAACCACTTCGCCCGTCTCGCCGTCCGTCTCTTTTAGCCACACCCCGAGAAACCTCATCTTCTCCGCAAAAACCAACAGTCCGCCTATCGCCGCCGGCGTAATAATTTCTACATTCGAGAGCCCCGAAACACGCTCAAGTAGTGCCTTGTCTCCCCGAAATTCATTTCGCCGATGTATCAAATAGACTTTCTTACAAATCCCCGCGAGGTATTCCGCATCATAAAGCGCCGTATTCCCACCCCCCTCGACGACTACCGTCTTATCTTTATAAAACGCCCCGTCGCAAGTCGCACAATACGAAACCCCCCGCCCCTCCAACTCTTTCTCATATTCTAGCCCCAAGGTTCTATATTTCGTCCCGGTCGCAATAATCAGGCTCTTCGCCTCATACTCGTCATCTTCCGTCGTGACCTTAAAACTTTCAGCAACTCTCTCTATTCTAACCACGTTTTCAAACTCAATTTCCGCCCCTAAAGAAGTCGCCTGCATATAAAGCGCTTTCGCAAAATCCGGCCCCGAGACTCCCGGCATCCCCGGATAATTATCGATTTTCATAGTCTTGATAATCTGTCCGCCATAGGTAGTCCCCTCTAAAACTAGGACTTTTTTCTCAGCTCTTCGCGCATAAATCGCCGCCGTTAGTCCCGCTGGCCCCGCCCCGATGATAATAATGTCATACATCCTAGGCCCCCAGTATCTTTAAGATTTTCTTCTTAGAAACTAAACCAATCATTCTATCTTTCTCTAAGCCATTTTCAAACACTACCAAACAGGGAATTGAGGACACTTCATATTCCGAAGCTAAATCTGAATATTCATCCACGTCTATTGAAACAATCTTTGCTCCCTCCGGGAGTTCGCGAGAAGCCTCCTCCAAAATTGGCTTCAAGGCTTGACATGGCCCGCACCACTCCGCATAAAAATCTACTAAAACCTGCCCCTTAAAATCTAAAACATCTTTTTTAAAATCCATAATAAATCCTTTTTGGTGGAGCGTAGGAGATTCAAACTCCTGACCTCGGCAATGCGAATGCCGCGCTCTATCAGCTGAGCTAACGC
>CAZMIW010000040.1:0-4918 GCA_964566585.1 uncultured Candidatus Saccharibacteria bacterium
TACATAATCTCTGGGCTGTAATTTCTAACTGCGCCGGAGCAAATCTCGATGCCGTTCATCACGAAATCGTATTGATCGGCGACGATTTTTAGCTTATCTTCATCGGTCTTGGCGTCTTCTAGAGCCTTCAGGCCGCCTTTTGGCATGGAGAATGGATTATGCCCGAAGTCGAGCTTTTCTTCGCCGTCGTTGTATTCGTAAAATGGGAAGTCGGTAATCCAGCAGAATGCAACCTTGTTTTTATCGGCGAGTTCAAAATGCTCGGCAAAGGAGATGCGGAGCTGGCCTAAGACCTTATTGACCTTATCTCTTTCGTCCGCGCCGAAGAAGACCGCATCGCCGTCCTCAGCTTTAGTTAGCTCTTTAATAGCCTTTAGTTCTTCTGGCTTCAAGAATTTTGCAATCGGGGATTTTTCCGCGCCGTTTTCATAGATAATATAGGCGAGGCCGCCAGCGCCGAGCTTTTTAGCCTCCTCCGTGAAATTATCAATCTGACTGCGAGAGAGGCTGGCGCCATTTTTAACGCAAAGAGCCTTTACGCAGGGGGATTTAAAGACCTTAAAATCGGTATTTTTAAGCGCGTCAGTTAATTCGATTAGCTCCATGCCGTATCTTAAATCTGGCTTGTCAACGCCATAGGTCTCCATCGCGAAGGTATAAGGGATGCGCGGGACATCGCTATCTTTTGGCAGATATTTCTTGGCCGGCTCGGAGACAATTTCGAGAGTCTTACCACCAAAATCCGTAGCAAGACACTTCATGAGTGGTTCCATTTCCTTTCTGACGGTTTCACCGTCCTCGACAAAGGCCATCTCGAGGTCTAGCTGATAAAAATCGCCATAGAGACGGTCTGCCCGAGGGTCTTCATCGCGGAAACAGGGGGCAATCTGGAAATAGCGCGGGACGCCACCAACCATCAGGAGCTGCTTAAACTGTTGCGGGGCCTGAGGCAAGGCGTAAAAAAGCCCGCTCTTTAGACGCGAAGGGACGAGAAAGTCGCGTGCGCCTTCTGGGGAGGAGTTCGCCAAAATCGGGGTTGTGACCTCGATAAAATCGCGGTCTACCATGTATTTTCTGAGAATCTGATAAAACTCTGAGCGCTTTTTAATCAAGTTTTGCATCGAGGGGCGACGAAGATCGAGATAGCGATATTTTAGGCGCAAATCTTCGCCAGTCTCTGGGCCGTCGTCGTGAGTATTGACCGGGAGCGGCTCTGAGCGATTTAAGAGTGTTAACTCCTCAACAACGAGCTCGATGTCGCCAGTCTCGATATGAGGATTTTTTAGATCCTCAGCGCGCTCGCGCATCTTGCCGACGGCCTTTAAGACGAATTCGTCGCGAACGGTCTCGGCCAATTTGAAACTATCCTTAGTATCGGGAGTGACGACGAGCTGAATGATGCCCTTGTCGTCTCTTAAATCGATGAAAATCAGGCCGCCATGGTCTCGGCGGGAATTAACCCAGCCCTCGACCATGACTTCCTTACCTAAATAATTTTTTAGTTCTGATGATTTTAATCTTTCCATTATTTAGTCTCCTTCAAGAGTGGGTCGATTTTCTCGTGGAGGAATTTGAAGAAGTCGTCTTCAGTCTTAGTCGAAGAATAATCGAGGCGCTCGCCGTTTAGATATAACGAAGGGGTCCCAGGAACCTCGATTTTATCGGCGATTTGCTGGTCGAAACTGATTTTTTTCTGGACGGCCTTTGAGCTCATGTCGGACTTAAACTTATCAACATCTCCTTTGTCCTTTGAGGCGGTTTTAAAATAAGAGATGAAGAGCTCCGTCCGCTCCTCGACATCGGCGTACTGCCAATTAGCCTGATTAGAGAAGAGTAAATTCCCCATCTCTTTCCAATAGCCCTGAAGACCAGCAGCCTCGGCAGCGGAGGCGGCGGCGGTGCCATTCTGATGATAGCTCATGACATAATTTCGATAAATTACTGCGACTTTATCTTCAAATTTGCTCGGGATTTTATTGACATAATTATTGAGCGAGGCGCAGCCCGGACATTGAAAATCGGCATACTCGACGATATAGACCTTAGCCTTGTCTTTGTCGCCCTTAACATTGTCGCCAATTTCGCCATTAAACTCATTTGGGCCGATGTAACTGTTGAAATTATAATCGTCTAAGTTGAGCTGATTTTGGTGCTTGCTCATGAGATAAGGGATGAGTAGAGCGGCAAAGGCGACAATAATAGCCGCGAAAATTGCAATTGCTCCATAATTTTTCTGTTTCATACTTTATTCCTCGCTTAAAATATGTTATAATATACTCTAGTAATAATAGTTCTATTATATCACGATGCAACCAAAAACGCTAACAGAATTTATCGAGATTTTAAGGGATTTACCGGAAGACATTTTGTCGCAGAAGGAGCGGATGATGATTGTCGCGGCGATGGAGTTTAAAAATCTGCGGGTTTCGGACGTGATGACCCCGCGAGAGAAAGTCGCTTTTGTGAACATTCGCGATTTTTTGGGGCCACTGACGCTCGACCGGCTTTATCGCTCGGGAACCTCGATGTTCCCGGTAGTAGATGAAACGGGGCGACAGGTTATCGGGACAATTTCTGTAGACAGATTAAATTCCTTAGAGATTCGAGAAAATGATACGGCGGAAAAATATATGGACCCGCGAGTCTGTTATCTCCGTGAGGATTATTCTCTTGAACAGGCGGCGGCGGCGTTTCTTCGGACACATTGCTTTTTCTTTATCGTGGTAAATAAAATGGGGCAGCTCACCGGGACTTTGAATTTTAAGGAAATAGTCGGTGTGATACTTGGGTACTACCCGAAAGATGATTTTGATGAAGACACTTCGCTCGGGGCGGTGATTCGAAGAAAGCTGTAATTTGAATCAAAGCAGAGAGGGGCTTTCAAACGCGGCTCGCATTGTTTGAAAACCCCTTCCGCTTTACCTCCTACATTTTAGATTTCGATGAATTCCTGCCATGGGGCAGGGGGAAGCTCGTATTTAGACTTACGATGATGACTTCGCTTTGGTCTGATACGCATATCCTAAAATTTAATCTCCTATTTAACTCTTGGCTCTTACGACCTTATACCCTGAAATGAGCCAACGTGAACTATTCTAACAAATTTTTGAAAGTATTGCAAATTTATTCCGTTTATGCTCTGGCCGGTGTTGCGACAGGGAGCTAGTATAATGTAAATTCTACTGAATGAGTAGGTAGATTAAGACTACGCTCGCCAAAATGATGCGGTAAAAGCCAAAGGCGCGGATGGAATTTTGTTTTTTGACATAGTCCATGACGATTTTTAGGGCAATCATGCCAAAGACAAAGGCCGCGAGGTTTGCGAGCAGGAGCGGGCCGAGATTATTAAAGAGGTAAGTACGGGTGGTACTAGAGATGAGAGACTTTCCACAGACGGCGAGCATCAGAGGGATAGAAACGAGAAAGGAATATTCCGTCGCAGAGGCGGCGGAGAGGCCGACGGCGCGGCCGGCGAGGATGGTCGAGCCAGAACGGGAGACACCCGGAATCAAAGCAAAAACCTGCGCAATGCCAATGCCGAGGGCGCGAGGCTTGGTCAGTTTA
The DNA here is from genome assembly GCA_964566585.1 of uncultured Candidatus Saccharibacteria bacterium. Taxonomy (GTDB): domain Bacteria; phylum Patescibacteriota; class Saccharimonadia; order Saccharimonadales; family Saccharimonadaceae; genus Nanosyncoccus. The sequence continues at coordinate 3,565 of CAZMIW010000040.1, forward strand.
TCTTCGTTTTTGAGCTTAGACAGATGAGGAAGTTTGTCGGAGGCAACCATCAAAATACCGACGACGAGCATCGCCGTCGCGACGGTGTAAAGCGAGGAAAAGAAAGGATTAGTCTCGATAAAATGGCTGAGCAAGAGCCCGGCGAGGCCGGCGGGGATACAAGTGATGATGATATTGATTGCAAGTTTATAATTTTTCTTCTTGAAGATGTCGTTTAGAATTTTAGCAATGCGCTTTCTAAAGTAAATCAAGAGGGCGATAACCGTACCGAGATTGATTAGCTCAATGAAAAGGTGAAAATCATCCGCACGACCGCCGATAATTTGCTGAATTAGCTCGAGATGACCGGAGCTAGAAACCGGGATAAACTCTGTTAGACCTTGGACGATACCTAGAAAAATTGCGATAAAAATATTCATGATTTTATTATACACCATTTTGCCGACGAACAACTGATTTTGATTGGGCTTTGACAGATAATATGATATAATAATCTGTGGAAGGGTGGCCGAGTGGTTTAAGGCACTGGTCTTGAAAACCAGCAGGTTAACGCCTCGCAAGTTCGAATCTTGTCCCTTCCGCCATTTTAGCGGCAAATTGCCGTTTTTTCGTGCTCGCTGGCCGATGAAGGCCCACTTTGCACGAAGAAAACGGCAATTTGCTCGCTAAAATGACTATAGGAAAAAGTCCCAACGCAAAAAGAATTAGAATAAAAATTGAACCAGGCAAAAGCCCGGTTCAATTTTAATTGTATTGTTTTTAGCCGTCTAGCTCGGCGTGGAGCTTCTTAAACTTGGCGGATTTGCTATCGAGTTCGTCGAAGGACTTTTCGTCCGGAATATCTTCGATGCCAGAATTAATGTAGTTTCTAAGGACACCGACTAAGATGAATGGACGAACAAAGACAGAGTGGAGCATCGACCAAAAGACGATTCCAGAGATAATAGCGCAAACAATAGTTAGAGTATTAATGTCAGAGACCCAGGCCGGGGCGTCGGCATTAACTTCGATAATCTCCTGGCTAAGGGTAGTAAAGGCATCTGGGAAAGAGTGCATGATGAGATAGGAGATACCAAAGAACGCGCCGCCGATGACGAGGAACGAAACGATGCCCATGCCAAAAACGCGGCCGAGATTTTTCGCGAGAGTTTTACCATGTCTGAAGAAAAGGACGGCACCTTCACAAGTCGCTTTAGCGGCGGATTCGTCTTTGCGATAAAAGACCCAGCCCAGACAACAGTCGCAGAGGTAGTCGACGATAACTTGGATAACACTGGAAATAGTACTACCGATATTTCCACCCGCATCGCCACCAACCGCTTTGCCAAGGGCGGTAAGGCCGCGGCCGATTTGG
>CAZMIW010000041.1:0-4657 GCA_964566585.1 uncultured Candidatus Saccharibacteria bacterium
AAACCGATCCTCACCCGACTCAAATCAAATGGCTCTTCGCTCTAGACCTCGACAACCCCCCAGAGGAGCTCAAAAAATCTTTCCGCCAGAACACTCGAAATCTCATTAACCGCGCCCTAAGGTCTAACATCAAAATTCGTGAGCTAAAGCGAGACGAGCTCAAAGATTTTTATAAAATGTGCAGCCAAACCGCCAAAAGAAAAGGTTTTGAGCATGAGAATAAGCCGCTAGATTATTACGAAGATTTTTATGATTTATTTGGCAAAGATATTAAATATTGGATGGCCGAGACGAAAGATGAAAATGGCAAAACCATCAATCTTTCCTGCGGTATGTTTATTCTCGCCGGCAAAAAAGAAGTCATCTATCTCATCGCCGGCAACGACGAAAATTATCTAAATCTAAATGCCCAATACCTCATCCAATGGGAGATTATTAAATATGCCTATGAGCATAAATATCCGCGCTATAATTTTTATGGCATCTCCGGTAATTTTGATAAAAACGACCCCGCCTATGGTATGTATCGGTTCAAAAAAGGTTTTAGCGGCCGAGTTATCGAGCTCATCGGTGGCTTTGAGATGCCCATCACGAAATCGTATTACCTACATAAAATAAAGGAGAAATTATGAGAACCTATCTTCCTAAAAATGCCAAACTAATTCCAAAAAATGCCAAAGAAGTTTATCATGGCCGGATTTTTCAGGTTTATGAATGGCCCCAAACTATGTTCGACGGCCGCACCGAGACTTTCGAGATGATAAAACGCCACGATTCAGTTGTAATTTATGCAATTATAGACGATAAAATCCTCGTCGAAAAACAGCGCCAGCCGGATACCGATTGGTTCTACAGTTTTCCAGCCGGCCGCCACGACCACGAAGACGAAACCGAGCTCGAGGCCGCTAAGAGGGAATTGGAAGAAGAAACCGGCTATACTTTCAAAAATTGGAAGCTCGTCGCCGCCGGCCAGCGCGAGTCAAAAATCGAGGCCTTTGTCTATACCTTCGTCGCTACCGACCCAATCTCGAAAACTGAGCAATCTCTCGACCAAGGCGGTGAGGAAATCGAGGTTCTAGAATTGACCCTCGACGAGCTAAAGGCTTTAAAAGACCTCCCCGGTACAGAGCATTTGCATTTAGAACGTTTTGACAAAATAAATTCGCTTAAAGATTTACAAAATCTCCCGTCCTTGCTATAATATGCTTATGGATAAAGAGTTAAATAGCATAGCAGACGATATTATCAAAGATAGTTTTGGGTCGAATGCCCCCGCCGCCCCTGAAGCTCCGAATGACATTCCAAAGGAAGTACCAAAGGAGCCGGCCGCTCCGGCTACCCCAGCAGAGACTTTTACCGCGGAAATCCCGCGCCCTACTACTTCGCCCCGCCCGGCTTCCAGCTCTCGCCCGGTCGCTTCTTCTATGCCGGTCATGGGCCAAGCCTCCGCAAAAACCAATGAATACGCTCGCATCAAGGAGCAAATGTCCGCCGCTCGCGAAAATAGCAACCTCCCGCCTGAGCAGCCCGCTATGGGTCAGCCCATCATAAATCAACCTAAGCAGGGCTTGAATAAAGTCGTTATACTCTTTATCATTCTTATCCCGCTACTTGTAATTGCTGGTGGCATTTTGGTTGCACTCTTAAACCAGCCGACTGATAATGGCAATAATAGTAGCAATACCAATAACAACACTACCTATAAAGACCCTCGTGATACCGCGACCAAGATTAATCTTTCCACCTATACCGAAGAAATCAATATCGACAAAGCCGGCCATTACATTCTCTCTGGCACTACTAATTTCCCGATTAAAGTTAATGCAGATGATGAGGTCACGCTCTATCTCCATAATATTTCCGTTACGGCTACCGGCGCCTCTGCGCTTTCAAACTTCTCTCATAACCACCTCGTAATTTACCTCGACGACGATACTGAGAGCACTCTTGCCGTTACCGAGCCAGATACTTTCGACTCGATTTATTCCGAGGGAGACCTCACTATTGATGGTGGTACCGGCATCCTCAATGTCTCCGGCATTAAGCTCGCAGACGGCGCGCACTATGATGTGACCGGAAACGGTATTAAAGATAGTAAAAACAATACCGCCGGCTCTGGAAACGCTTCAACGGAAAGTTCTGCAACCGAGGCCATTGCTCCCGCCGGACAAGCTGAAGGCGAGGCGGCAAACATCGACGAAGGCACCACTCCGGACACCTCCACTAGCGAAAACGTTGGCCCCGCTAGCGCCGGCCCAGCTCTAAATTAAAAGAGTATGTTATAATTAATACATGTCATCATTTATTTTTCAAGGTCTCACCAGCGATGAGGTCGCAGAGCGCCAGAAGGCCGGTCAGGTCAACGAGGCGGTCAAAGCTCCTTTTAAGTCCACCAGACAGATTATCAAGGACAATACCTTTACCTATTTTAACTTTGTCTTTCTCGTCCTCGCTGTTATTCTGTTTTCCGTCGGCGCCTATCGCAGTCTGACTTTCATCCCTGTCATCCTCGCTAACACCCTTATCGGCATTGTTCAGGAACTCCGCTCCAAAAAAGTTCTAGAGGATTTAACCATCACCTCCGCCCGCGAGGCCATCGTCATTCGCGATGAAAAGGAGCAGAAAGTCCCCGTCCATGAGCTTGTCCTCGATGACATCGTGATTTTTACAGCGGGAAATCAAATCCCGGCCGATGCCGAGATTTTAGACGGCGAGGTCTCCGTCAATGAATCGTTATTGACCGGCGAGGCAGACGAAATCATCAAGAAAAAAGGCGCAGAGCTCCTCTCTGGCTCCTTCATCGTTTCCGGCGAGTGCGCCGCGAAACTGACTAAAGTCGGCGCAGACTCCTACGCTTCAAAGCTCACTCTCCAGGCCAAGGCAATCAAGACTGGCGAGCAGTCCGAAATCTTAAGAAGTCTAAATAAGTTAGTTAAAGTCGCCGGCATCGCCATCATCCCCGTCGGCCTCCTCCTTTTTTCACGCCAATTTTTCATTAACGGCAAAGAGCTCCTCCCCTCTATTCAGGGTGGCGCCGCCGCCGTAATTGGTATGATTCCGGAGGGCCTCTTCCTCCTCGCCTCCGTCACCCTCGCGATTTCCGCCATGCGTCTTGCGAGAAACAAAGTTTTGGTTCATGAAATGAAATGTATCGAGACTCTCGCGCGCGTTGATGTCCTCTGTGTCGATAAAACCGGCACGATTACCAGCCCTGATATGTCCGTCTCGGAGGTGATTTATCTAGAGCCGGAGGAGAAGGTCGAGCCAAGTCTCGCCTGCCTCATCAGCTCGCTCTCCGCAGACACCTCTACTATGGTTGCCCTTAAAAACTATTTCAAAAAGGCCGGTAAAAAGGCCGGTAAGGTCTATGGCTTTTCTTCCGAGTTTAAATATAGCGCCGCCGAGATTGGCGATAAAAGTTATGTCCTCGGTGCGCCGGAGTTTGTTTTGAGGGAAGATTACGAGAAAAACAAATCGGAAATCGAAAAATATACTAAAAAGGGCTTTCGCGTCCTTGTCTTTGCCGAATATGCCGGCACCCCCGGCAAGGCCCTTGATAAAAAGGCCAAACCCCTCGCCTTCATTACCCTCATGAACCCCGTTCGCGAAAATGCGCCGGACACCTTCCGCTACTTTGCTGAGCAAGGTGTTAATATCAAGGTTATTTCCGGCGACAACCCACTTACCGTCTCCGAAGTCGCGCGTCAGGCCGGAATCGAAAACGCCGGAAAGTATATTGACGCTCGCCGCCTTGAGACGGATGAGGATTATGAAGATGCAGTGGAAAAATACACCGTCTTTGGTCGCGTTCTCCCAGAGCAAAAGCGTAAACTCATTAGGGCACTCAAAAAACAAGGTCACACCGTCGCCATGACTGGTGACGGTGTCAATGATGTCTTGGCCTTAAAAGACGCAGATTGTTCTATTGCCATGGCCTCCGGCTCTGACGCCGCGGTTCACGCCGCCCAGCTCGTCCTTCTCGAATCCGATTTTTCCAAAATGCCTAGTGTCGTCAAAGAGGGAAGAAGAGTTGTCAATAACCTCGAGCGTTCCGGCTCGCTCTTCATCGTCAAAAATATTTTTTCCTTTACTGCCGCCGTCTTTTCGATCATCCTCGGTTTTTCTTATCCGCTCCTCCCGGCTCAGGTTTCTATCGTCACCATGTGGGTCATCGGCGTCCCATCTTTCTTCCTTTCTCAGATGCCAAACGAAGATTTAATCAAGGGCCGCTTCATCCCCAATATCTTAAAAAAGGCCATCCCCGGCGGCCTCGCCAATGTGAGCGTTGTCCTTTTGACTTATCTCGGCTGTGTCATTTTCAAGGTCCCCGAAGAACAAATCTCCACCGCCTGCACTCTCGCCTTCGCGATTGTCGGCATGATTTATCTCTATACCGTCTGCCGTCCGTTCAATCTCTATCGTCGCTTTGTCTGGCTCGGTTGCCTTGTCGGTCTCGTCTTCTGTCTGACGGTTCTTCGCTGGTTCTTTGAGCTCGTTGCTAATCCTTCCTATCTCGTCATTCTCATCCCGGCCGTCATCGGCCTCATCACGCCCTTCCTCCTTAAGTTCTTTAATGTGCTTACTAAGCGGGCCTATGATAAGGCGGCCATGTCCACCTCCTGAAATATATCTTTACTTTTAGGGGTAGAAGTGCTAA
>CAZMIW010000042.1:0-4600 GCA_964566585.1 uncultured Candidatus Saccharibacteria bacterium
ATGAAGGCATTATACAGGAAGTACCGCCCAACTAAACTTTCTGAAGTAGTTGGGCAAGAACAGGTCACCAAAAACCTCGAAATGAGCCTGAAAAATGGCAAATTTTCTCACGCCTATCTTTTTATTGGCCCGCGTGGCTGCGGCAAGACCTCGGTCGCTCGCATCCTTGCCCATGAAATCAACGGTTTTAAATACACGCTAGAAGATTTTTATCCCGACATCCTTGAAATCGATGCCGCCTCCAATACCGGCGTCGATAACATTCGCGAGCTGAGAGAGCGCGCCCTTATCGCCCCTGCGGAAGGGAAGTACAAGGTCTATATCATAGATGAGGTCCACATGCTCTCCAAATCCGCCTTTAATGCTCTGCTTAAAACCCTCGAAGAGCCTCCCTCTCATGTCGTCTTCATCATGGCTACCACCGACGCTTATAAAGTCCCCGACACTATCAAATCTCGTTCCCAGATTTTTGAATTTCAGCTCGTCAGCCCAGATGTTATGAAAAAACATCTCGAGTCTATCGCTGAAAAAGAGAACCTCAAAATCGCCTCCGATGCACTTGACATTATCATCCGTCGCGGCGGTGGCTCTTTTAGAGACAGTATCTCTCTCCTCGACCAAATCTCAACTTTAACAGACGGCGAAATTACCGCAGAGCTTGTCACAAGCAGCCTTGGTCTCCCCGAGCAGACTAAAATCTCCGCCCTCCTCGACGCTTATCAAAGCCAAGACCTCGCCGAAATCTCCGCTCGCCTCAAAGCCCTCCTAAACTCCGGCGTCCGCCCCGAAATCATCGCCGAAGAAATCATCGACCAAATCGTCGAAAGCCCCTCCCCGAGTCTCCTCCCGCTCTTAAAACCCCTCACCTCCGTCTCCGCCCCCTTTCCCGAAGCGAAGCTTTTGTTGGCCTTCACGAGTGATAAGGCTCAAAGCCCAAAGGGTTTACTGAATAATAAAGAGATTTCTCCCCGAAAAATTACTAATGCTCGCGGACCCGAGTCTGAAACTGCAGCAAAGCGGAATTTCAGCGAGGGCCCACCCGAGCGTTATGGTTTTGAAGGGCGAGAAATCTCCCATTCTGCAAACCCTTCGGCTTTGAGCCCAAGCACTTTTGATTGGCAACAATACTTCCAAATCGTCCAAAAGAAAAGCCCCTCCATCGCCGATGTTCTCAAACACTCCACCTCCAAAATCGAAAACACCACTTTATCTATCATCCCCGAAAAATCCATTTATAAAACTATTTTATCGTCTAAAAACAACGCCGAGCTCTTAAAGTCCTCCCTCCCTGAGGGCTACAACCTCCAAATTCTAGACCCTAAAAATATAGAAATCGCCGAAAACGATCCCCAAATTTCCAAAATTTCTGATATAATGGGAGGGAAAGTAATGGAGGTCAAGCCAGAAAATGGAGGAAACATCCCGTTCTGATTATAGCAGCGGCCGTATCCCGCCACAGGATACGGAAGCAGAAAAATCTTTAATCGGCGCAATCTTGATTTCTGATGCCGCCTTCCCGGACATTTTAGAGCGCGTCAAGGCTAACGATTTTTATGAAGACCGTCATCAGAAAATCTATGCCGCCATGACCGCTCTCTATAATAATCACCGTCCGATTGACCTTCAAACTCTGACCTCTGAGCTCAGGAACGAAAAAACTCTAAAATCCATTGGTGGCGCACCCTATCTCGCCGAGCTGACCAATTTCGTCCCCACCGCCTCTCACGCCGAGGCCTACGCCGATTTAATCGCCGAAGCTTCGACTCGCCGCCGTCTTATTCAGGCCGGCTCTGATATCGTCAAAGGTGCCTACGAGGCTCAGGGCGAAATCACTGAGCTCCTCGGTCAGGCCGAAAAAACCCTCTTTGAAGTTTCCGATAAAGCCATTAAATCTGATTATACCACCATCTCCGACGTCCTCGTCCAAACTTTTGAACGCATCGAAGAGCTTCACCGCAACAAGGGTGCTTTAAGAGGCCTCAAAACCGGCTTCGTAGATTTAGACAAAAAGCTCGCCGGCTTTCAAAAGGGAACTTTAGTCGTCATCGGCGCTCGCCCGGCCATGGGTAAAACTACTTTCGCCCAAAACCTCGTCTATAACATGGCCTCTATCAATAAAAAACACATCCTCTTCTTTACTATGGAGATGGCCGCCACCGAAATCACCGAGCGTATGGTCGCCGCAGTCGCCAACGTCGACGCTTGGAATATCCGCACCGGCAATCTTTCCGACAGCGACTTTGCTAAAATCTCTGATGCTCTTGGCGAGATTGACGATTGTCCTATTCTCTTTGACGACACTAGCAACATGAATATTCTGGAGCTCCGGAACAAGGCCCGTCGCGCCGCCCACGATTATAATCTCGGCGCCATTATTATCGATTACCTTCAGCTCTTAAACGGTACCGACCGCTACGCCGGAAATCGCGTTCAAGAAATCACCGAGGTTTCTCGCGGTCTCAAGACCCTCGCCCGCGAGCTCGAAATCCCCGTCATCGCCCTTGCTCAGCTCTCTCGTAATGTCACCGGTCGCGACGATCCTAAGCCGATTCTTTCCGACCTTCGTGATTCCGGCTCTATCGAGCAAGATGCCGACGTCGTTATGTTTATCCACCGACCCGATTATTATCATCAAAACGACGATGATTACGAAGAGACTAATATCACCCAGCTCCTCATCGAAAAACACCGTCAGGGTCCGACCGGCCGCGTCGACTTTTATTTCGACAAGGACCATAACCGTTTTATGTCGCTTGATAAAACGCGCGAATAAATATATAATTATTATATGAAAAAGATTGTCATCTCTAAACTTTTTCTCTACAGACATCGTTTCGTCATCGGTTATACTTTACTTACCCTGGCTTTTCTTACCCTCCTTTTTGCCATGCCAATTGTTAGTCCCGCTGGTCTTTCCGAGGCCGAGATGATTTCCACTGTCGCCTCAAATGAACTTTCTATTGACTCTATTACCCATGGCAATTTTATCGATCTACCCTATCACGTTCTTCAAAAGCTCAGTATCTCGATTTTCGGTCTTAATGCCTACTCGATTAAACTCCCTAGCATCATTCTCGGTGTCGTCCTCGGCCTCCTCCTCATTCTCCTCTTAAACCGCTGGTTCAAAAATAATGTCGCGGTCCTCGCTAGCGTCATGACCGTCCTCTCCGTCCCATTTCTCTATATCGCCGGCTCCGGCACTCCGCTAATCATGCTCGTTTTCTGGCCAACCCTCCTCCTCTGGCTTGGCTCTAAAATCCAAGGCGAGAAAAAGCCTAAAATCTCTTACTGCTTTCTCTTTGCCTTCTTTTTGCTCTTTGCGATTTTCACGCCTCATCTCATCTATCTCGCCGGCTTCATTTTCTTCTACGTCCTCGCTCAGCCTCATCTTCGCTTTACTATTAAAAGTCTGCCGAGAAAGCCTTTTATTGCCGTCGTCATCTTGAGCGTCCTTAGTGTCGCCTTCCTCATCCTTGAGTTTCTCCGCTTTCCGAATACTGCCAGGGCTCTACTTTGGACTGACAATTTCAATTTCTTTGATAACGTCCGGTCCGCCTTCTTACCGTTCTTCTCTTGGGCCGGCAACGCCGAATCTACCATGCTCTCCCCAATGATCGGTATCGCCTCGCTTAGCATCGCTCTTACTGGCCTCGTCTCTACCGCCAAGGGCTTCTTCGCCTCGCGCAACTCTATCGCCACCATGCTTATTCTCTTTACAATTTTCATCTCCGGCCTCGCCCCCGAGTCTGCCGTCCTCATCATTCTCCCACTTGCCATCTTGACCTCTCATGGCATCCGCTATATCCTCGAAAAATGGTACGGTCTTTTCCCCGAAAACCCCTACGCTCGCGTTGCTGGCTTTATCCCGATTGCGACTTTCATCGGCATCATTTTAATTAGTAGTCTCGAATATTATGTCTTTGGCTATCGCTATAATTTAACCGTCGCAACCGAATTTAAAAATGATCTCGGTCTGATTTACCAAAATCTCGACGAAAACACTACCTTGCTCATTCCGAAAGACACCTTAGAGCATAATTTTTACAAAATCCTCGAGGAAAAAACTTCTTTCAAAGTCACAAGTTCTTTAGAGGGCGTAACCGGCACAGTCGCCACGATCGGTCGCCTCGAGGCCGCCATGAAAGACCGTAACCTCTACCGCATCATTACCTCTGGCGAGTCCATGAATTCAGACCGAATTTACATCTATGAATAGTCGTGATATAATATATTTAATTTAATAAGGAGTGTGATATGGGCCAGACTATGGACCAAATGAAAATGCTAAATCAGCTAAGAAAGGCACAAAAAGACCTCAAAAACGAAATTGTCGAGGTCGAAGCCGGAGACGGTGCCGTCGTCGTCCAGATTAACGGGGAACTAAAAGTCAAAAAAGTTACCCTTGATCCGGAAAAAATCGATTTCGACGACATCCATGAACTTGAACGCTGGATTGAAAACTGTTTCCGCGACGGCTATGCCAAAGCGCAGGAAATCGCCACCGATAAGATGAAGCCTCTAATGTCCCAGCTCGGGAACTTTGGAATGTAATGCTTCCTCCTGCGCTGCAAAACGCCATTGATGCGCTCGGTCTTTTGCC
>CAZMIW010000043.1:0-4303 GCA_964566585.1 uncultured Candidatus Saccharibacteria bacterium
GCGATGGATTTAAGAGACACGCTCGCCGTTTCGCCATCTTATATGAAAATAAAATCTGGCGATTATACCGAGGCTAAGGATTGCGATATTATCGTCATTACTGCCGGTATACCTCAAAAGCCCGGCGAGTCCCGCATGGACCTACTTAAGAAAAATGCCGCCATTTTCAAAGACATGATTGGCACGATCATGGATAATGGCTTTGACGGCATCTTTATTGTCGTATCAAACCCTATGGATGTCCTTACCTATCTCACCAAGAAATACTCCGGTCTCCCGGCCGAGAGAGTAATTGGCTCTGGCACCATCCTCGATTCCGCCAGACTTCGCTTTAAAACCGCCGAAAGACTCGGGATTCATCCAAAGTCTGTCCACGCTTTTCAGGTTGGTGAGCATGGCGATACTGAATTTGCCCTCTGGTCTACCGCCTCGGTCGCGGGCCAGCCTATCGTCGAATTGCTAGACCAAAACACTCTGGATGAAATCGAAGATTTTGCCAGAAACGAGGCCTACGACATCATCGAGAAAAAGGGCTCAACCCACTATGGCGTCGGCGCCTGCGTTACAAAATTAATCAATTGTATCTTAGGAGACGAGAAACGCGTCCTCCCCGTTTCGAGTTTTGATGATTTTGCGGGAGTATATAACGGCTTCCCGGCCGTCGTCGGGAGAGAAGGAGTCATCCGCCGTATTGGCGTCCATCTCACCGAGGAAGAGGGAATAGAAATGCAAAAATCAATCAACGCTCTAAAAAATGCTATTAACGAAATAGGAGAATAATATGGACACAGTTACCATTATCGACGGGGAAGAAGAAGTCAAAAAAAGTAAGGCCCCCATCATTATCACCGTAGTCGCTATTATTGCCGCTATTGCCGGGGTCGCCTTTGGCCTCGTTCAAAAAAGCCAAAAAGATAGCCTCGGGACCCGCATCTCAAATCTCGAGCAAAGCGTCAACATCCACGTCGCCGAGGTTGAGGCTCTAAAGGATCAGCTTCTCGACAACGGCATCAAACCCAACATTGTCACCACGACCGAGACCAAGACCGCTAGCAACGACAAGGTCGCGACGACTACCGACGATAAGACTAGCAACACGGAAACTACTAAGAAAGAGGAAACCACCAAAAAAGACACCGCCGGCGAGGGCTATAGCGACATCGCCGTCGACCCTGGTAGCGATTGGGGTGTCCGCTTCTATTTGCCAAACGGCATCAAAAACCTAAACTACATCTTCCCGTCCGGGACTTCCATCTCTGTCACCGGCATTACTACCTCTAGCAAAACTTACGATTCTGAAACTTGCGCCTCCGGCTTTGGCCAGGTCATCCTTGGCGGCTCCACCGGCGAAAAGCTCTATAGCGATTCAAAAGGCACTTATTACTACGTCGCACCAAAAGACAGCAAATGCTCCGGTACCGACTATGATACTGCAGTCTCGCTCACGAAGAAACTCTTCCAGAGCATCAAGGCTAAATAATCCGCCAAAAAATCCCGAAATTTCGGGATTTTTTTATTGACATAATAACCATAAGCGGAGTATAATAGATACAAATTAATGAGTCATGGAGGACAAATGAAGAAGGTCAAAATTGCCTTTGCTGCCGGCTTTACCGGCACCATACTTACCGGTTTAATCGCAAAAATGCCAATCGGTAACGCAGAAAATATTCCACTTTGTATAGAGGGGGCAGATGTCGCCATCGCCAGCGGCGACGACACTTATCTCACCGGGAATTGTACATTAAACAAAGATTTTACCGGCAACCTCATCGTCGGCAGTAATATCACCGCTACCCTCGATCTTAACCAGAAAAACCTTACCAGTACTACCGGTGTAGTCCTAAAAAATCTCGGTAATCTTACCATTACCGGCGAAGGTAGCCTCACCGGCTCGGACAACTACGTCTTTCAAAACTTAAATACCGCTACTATCTCCGGTGGCACTTTCAATGCTCCAGCTAACAATGCCAGTATTGTCGCCAACGGTTGGTACGACCCATCTACTAAGACCGCTGAGTCCGCTAATTATGCCACAATGTACATCACTGGCGGGACATTTAATGGCAAAGTCAACAACGTTAAAAACGACGAAAACGGTATCATGTACGTTTCCGGCGGAACTTTCAATACTTCCTACACGAAGCCAGCCGAAATCAACCAGACTGCTGCCATTCTTCATGGCGGCAAGTCGCTCGAAATCACCGGCGGTGAGCTTAACTCTCGCATTGTCGTTCAGACTCTTGGTGTCGACAAAGAAAAATCTCTTAGCGTTTCGGGCGGTCAGCTAAATTACACCATCGCTTTTGACACTTCATCTATCGATTCCGAAATTACTCATGATGTCCACCTTACCGGTGGCTATATCACCGGCATTAATCTCCCTAGCACCGTCAAATACGCCGGCATCGAAGCCCATGATTACACCGGCGGCTCATTCGTCTACAGCGGTAAAACCGGCATGGACATTGAAGTCTACAACCTCAATTTGTCCGGCGGCTTCTCTATCTACAACGGCGACCCTGTAAATGTTATACTTCGCGATAGTACCGTCGGCCAGTTTAGCAGTATCAATAAGGGTACGCTTAATGTTATCAATGTTGACGCTACCAGCGGCGGCTACATTAAATCCGCTAATGGTACACTTAATATCTATGGTGGCCATGTCGGTAAAGCCGGAAAAATGATTCAGACCACTAATAACGGTACTATCAACATCTACGACGGCTATATCTATGGCGAGCTTACTCCTGTTAAAGGAAAACTCTCCGGGACTATCAATGTCTTCGGTGGTAGATTCATTAAGACCTCTGAAGAGCAAACCGCAATCTTGACCGAGGCCGTCGCAAACGGCAATGCCATCGCCGAGACAGATAAAGAGCTCATCGAATATCAGGATGGTGAAGAAACTTGGTACTTCATCGGCAATCATGAAACAAGCTCTTCTATTATTAATGAAAATGACCTCGGCAACATCAGCCTCAAAAATCCTCTTGAGACCGTCGGCGATGCCAGACTTGTCATTATCCCCGCCGGAGAGGAGGAGCTAAAGAATCTTGAAGCCAACATTGAAAATCTCAAAGCCGCCTATGACATCTTCGTCGTCGATGAAGTCGATAATGTCATCCCGGTCGAGAACAACCAAATTCGCGTTCAGCTCGCTCTCGCCGAAGAATATCGTGGCTATGACCACTACACCATTGCCTATATCAATGAAGACGGCCAAGTCGTCGAAACCTTTGCAGCGACTGTCAATGGCGAGACGATAGAATATACCACCTCCCACCTCAGTCTTTATGGTATCATCGCCTATAACGACCCCGCTCCAGAGCCTAAGCCAGAGCCAGAGCCAGAGCCAGAGCCAGAGCCAACCCCAGAGCCAAAGCCAGACGATAGCGAAACTATTGTTGATGATGACGATGGCCCGGCCGTCCCAAACACCGCCGATAAGCCTTCCGTCCCAAACACCGGCTATGACGAAGAGGCTAGCTCCCGCGCCGGGACACTACTCTGGATCCTCGGCTTCGTCTCTGTCGCCACCGCCGGCGTACTCGCCCTAATCAAGAAGTATATTAAAATTTAATTAAAAAACCTGCGGAATCTCCGCAGGTTTTTTGTGCTATAATTATCTTATGAAAAAGCTACTTGTAATTTTAATCACTTTATTACTAGGCGCGGCCCCAGCCTCTGCCGCTTCAGATCCAAACCTCTATTTCGATAGCGCCGTTTTTGACTATTATCTCGAAAAAACCGACACCGGCACAAAAATGAAAGTGAAAGAGACTTATGAAGCCGTTTTTTCTGCGACTAGCTCTAGTCATGGCCCTACTAGAACGATCCCTTTTTCAAACCAAGAGGGTAAGAATATTACTATTGATGATTTAAAAATTACCGCTACTAGGAACGGCCAAGCCGAGCCTATCGCTAAAATTGAAAAGGCAGACGGATATTATAAAGTTAATATCGGTTCTGCCTCCAGGACTATTCAAGGCAGACAAACCTATGTTCTCGAATATGAGTTTAAAAATGTTATCACCGAATACGACCAAAGTGGCAAATTAACCACCGATAACGCCGTCAGCCAAGAACTCTATTGGGATACTAATGGCACCGGCTGGCCTAATGAATTTAATTCCGTCACAGCGAATGTCCATTTTGCCGGCGATTATCCAGCCAAGACTCCAGCTTATTGTTACACCGGCTCACAAAATTCAAATGGAAAAAATTGCACCGTAGAAAAAACTAAAGATGGCTTCACCTTTAAGACTACCAAAAAACTTGGCCGTTATGAAAACCTGACTTT
>CAZMIW010000044.1:0-4298 GCA_964566585.1 uncultured Candidatus Saccharibacteria bacterium
AAGAGGGTGGGATTAGAGCGAAATTGTCGAGGGTGTTGTCAAACTAAGATTGTGAAGTAGACATTATAGCCTAGCCCTTCGGTCGCTCAGGCAGAACTTCCCACTTTCCCTCTTGGAGAGTGCCTAGCAAAATATTATCAAACTGAATTCGTTTTAGAAAAGTTACGCGGTAGCCGAGGGCGGCAAAGGTGCGGCGAATCTGGCGATTACGGCCCTCGCTCATACCGACTTGCCAGAGCTGGCGGTGCGGATGCTTAGGATGTTCGGGCTCGAGAGTCTCGACGGCATCATCATCTATACAGGCCAAATCTAACCGGCTTTT
This sequence comes from uncultured Candidatus Saccharibacteria bacterium, assembly GCA_964566585.1. GTDB lineage: Bacteria > Patescibacteriota > Saccharimonadia > Saccharimonadales > Saccharimonadaceae > Nanosyncoccus. Next base: position 323 of record CAZMIW010000044.1, read on the forward strand.
GCCATCCGGAAGTTCCACACCAAAATCGGCAATCATCTGTTGATGTAGAGGTTCCAAAGGCCGATCCAGCGCGACAACATAAACCTTATATTTCATAAACCTGGGGTGTGTCATTTCAAAAGCGAGATCGCCATCATCTGTCAAAAGCAATAATCCGCACGAATCTTTATCTAGCCGGCCGACAGTTTTTAATTTCTGATACTCTGGCGGAAGCAGCGCATAAATCGTCTCCGCCTCGCCCTGCTTTCGGCGCGAGCAAACATAGCCGGCGGGCTTGTTAAACTTTAAATAAGTATACTCCTTTGAAAACTCCACCGGCCGCCCCCGATAGGATACCGCGGAGCCTTCCGAAACCCGCGCGCCGAGAGTGGCAACATGACCATCTATCATAACAAGGCCGCTAGTAATCGCCTCATCCGCCTCGCGGCGAGAAAGACCGAGGCGCTCGGCTAAAAACTTGTTCAAACGAATTTCCATTGTCTATATTATATAATATTTTTCATAAAACAGCTAGACTTGTCAAAAAACCTGAAAACGGTTATACTAGATATAAGTAAGTGGAGTAATACTATGTCTAAAAAAACAACTATAATCGGTATGTCGGTCGTGACGGCACTCACTACGGCCGCCGTGATACTACCAGTCTTTTCGGCCCATGCGGAGCCGCCTCAGGGCGCAGCCGGGACTCTAGCCAGTCCAAACGAAGGCGCCGGCCAAGCGCCGGGCGGCCAACAAGCCCCAGGAGTTAGTTCCTCTAGCGTCACACATTCTGGCGTAATGACCTTCACTGAGGATATGTCGACCGACGGTGAAAGTTATAATAGTACCGGAAATGCCGAGAACGCTATTTTGATGACTGGTGGAACCGTCACTTTGACAAACCCAGTTATTAATAAAACTGGCTCGGACGACGGCGACAGCTCCGATTTTTACGGGACGAATGCTGCGGTCTTTGTTTCTGGCGGGACACTCAATGTTTCCGGCGGGTCTTTGACAACCGACGGTTCTCATGCTAATGGCTTCTTTGCTTACGGCGAGGGCATTATCAATGTTTCAAATACCACAATTAAGACTTCTAGCAATAACTCCGGTGCGTTGATGGTGACCGGTGGCGGGACGCTCACCGCAACTTATGTTACCGCGACGACCGACGGCAATTCTTCTGCGCCCATCCGGAGCGACCGCGGTGGCGGAACTATGAATATTGAGGATGGCTCTTACACTTCAAATGGCGTCGGTTCGCCGGTGATTTACTCCACTGCCGATGTTAATGTAAAAAAAGCAACATTAGAGTCGACCGCTTCTGAAGGTGTAGTAATTGAGGGCAAAAACTCCGTTTCACTTGATGGTGTAAAAATGACAGCGAATAATACTCAGCTTAACGGCCAAAGCGAGACTTATAAGGGCATCTTCATCTATCAGTCTATGTCTGGAGATGCGGACGAGGGTGTCGGTAGTTTCACTGCGAAAAATTCGGACCTTACCGTCAAAAACGGCGATACCTTCTTCGTCACCAATACTACAGCCGAAATCAATCTCTCCAATAACACCTTTACAAATACTGCTGGCGGATTCCTCCGGGTACAGACCGGCAAGTGGGGCAATTCCGGCGCGAACGGCGGAGTTGTAGTTTTGACCGCTTCCGAGCAAGAGATGACCGGCGATGTCTTTGTTGACAATATTTCTTCACTCGATATGAAGATGAGCAGTGATAGTTATTATAAGGGTGCGCTAAATCACGACAATACCGCCCAGACCTTGAGGCTCGAACTCTCGAGCGACTCGGTGGTGGTCCTGACTGGCGATTCCTATATTTCAGAGCTAGTTAATGCCGATACAGAGAATACTAATATCTATAGCAATGGATTTAAGCTCTATGTCGCCGGGGCGGAGGTCAAAACAAATTCCGAAACTGCGCCAGAGGGTCGCAAAAATAAAACTACTAGCACGACCGAAAGTGAGGACGTCGAAGCAGAGACTAAAACTGTAGATGATTATAGTACTCTCGGTTTTATCCTTGCGATGGCCGGGAGTCTCGTAGTTCTGATTGTCGGTGGTATCCTAATTGCTAGATGCATGAAGAAGCCAGCACCAAAGACCGGCCCGGATCAGGACGTAGCACCTAGCAAACCCGAGATTGCCCCGATGACAGGGCCGGATGCTACTCCTGAGCGTGCTAAAGATGCTGGCGAAATGCACAGTCAAGCTAATGGTGGGCAAGTGAAGGGCCCAGATGCACGATAGTTGGAAACCGTTTTTAGAATCAGAATTTGCTAAACCTTATTTTCTGGAATTGTCACAATTTTTAAGGGAAGAATATGCCACAAAGACTGTCTATCCGCCGAAGCCGCTAGTATTTCGCGCCTTCACGACCGATCTAAACGATGTGAAGGTCGTAATACTGGGGCAGGACCCCTATCATACGCCTGGCGCGGCGCATGGACTAGCTTTTTCCGTCCCTAGCACAGAAAAAATCCCGCCGAGCCTCGTCAATATTTATAAAGAGATTGACAGCGATATTGGGAGCCATGCTAATACTTCTGGCTCTCTAAAAAGTTGGCAGGAACAGGGAGTTTTATTACTTAATAATGTCCTGACAGTAGAAGCGCATAAGGCGGGCTCGCACCGCGGGCATGGCTGGGAGACTTTTACTGAGGCAGTAATTAAATATCTAAATGAAACTCGGGAAAATCTAGTATTTATCCTCTGGGGGCGGGATGCGCGGTCTAAAAAGCCCTTGATAGACGGCTCGAAACATTTGATTTTGGAGTCGGCGCATCCTTCTCCGCTTTCGGCCTCGTCTGGCTTTTTTGGCTCAAAACCATTTTCAAAAGCCAATGTATATCTAAAGGAACATGGAAAAAAGGAGATTATATGGTAGGAAAATACATTGTTATAGAGGGGCAGGATGCCACCGGTAAGTCCACTCAGGTAGAGATGCTAGCCGAGCATTTTAAGGGGTTAGGCAAGCCGGTCTTGACTCTGCATGAGCCGGATGGAGAGCTGGAGTCTGCGCACGCCCTAAGAGAGATTATCAAGTCTAAAAAATATGATCTAGAACCGATGACGCATGTCTTATTGTTTACCGCGGCGAGAAACGAGCTCTGGCGAAAGTTGGCAGAGCCGATACTCAGCGAGGGTGGCTATGTTTTTTCAGCAAGGAATTGGTGGTCTACTTTAGCTTATCAGGGGTACGGGCAAGGGGTGAGCCGCTCTAAAATCATTCGCCTGACCCGCGAGATGATGCCGGAAAGATATTTAAAACCGGATCTTGGGATAGTTCTGACTTTGCCGGATACGGAGCGCTTGAAACGTGAAACCGGCCGAGATGATTTGTCTAGCTCGGACACCTTTGAATCAAAGCCGGCCGAGTTTCAGGATAAAGTTAACCACGCTTACTTAAAGATTGCTGATGAATTTGGGCTAGTTAAAATCGACGCCTCTCCTTCGCGCGAGGAAATTCAAAAAGAGATTTTAAAACTAATTTAGAGCCATTTTTCGAGGCGAGCTCTCTCCGGAGAACCTTTTTCATAGGAATCTAAAATGTCCTCGATGTAGGTTTTGCCGTTGGAGAGGTTTAGCGTCTCGACCTCCGGCATCGAGGCGAGCAGGCGGATGACGGCCTCGTCGGTCTCGATGTTGGTCATGGATTTTTGCTCGTTTTCGGAATAGGAGCGCACCCGGAGACGGCGGTAGACAAAGCGCTTAATCCCGGCCTGAAGACAGTATTTGAGGCAGTTCTCGCAGGTCGCGACGGTGTTGTAAAGAGTGCAACCGGAGACGTCGCGCTTAGCAAATAAGAGCGCGTTCATTTCCGAGTGGATGGCGAAATAATATTTCATTGGGCGCTCGGAAAGGGTCATTTTTGACTCGTCCGCTCCCTGTATCATCCCGTTATAGCCAAAAGATACCGGCCGATGATTCGGATCGACAATCACGCAGCCGAGCTGCGTCGACGGATCCTTGCTTCGCTTCG
>CAZMIW010000045.1:0-4227 GCA_964566585.1 uncultured Candidatus Saccharibacteria bacterium
CGCGCTCGAAAAAGAATTAAAGGCCGCCGAAAATGCCGCCGAGGATGCTGCGGTTGCGCCAATCGACCGGACCGCTCCCGCCGCCCCCAATACCGAAATCCCTCGTTTTAAACTTGGCAGTAAACATCCTCTGATGACCGAGCTAAATAAGGTTCTCTCGATTTATGCCTATATGGGCTTCGACATTATGGAATCTCGCCAGCTCGACAATGAATATAATATGTTCGACGCACTTAATTTCCATAAAGGGCATCCCGCCCGGGATGGTTATGACACTTTTCGCACCGCCGAAAATTTCATCCCTCCGGCTCATACTTCTACTATGCAAAATCGTGCTCTCCGGCGCTTCAAAGATAACCTCAAAAATGGCGGCCAGATCGCCGTTGTCATCCCCGGTCGTGTCTTTCGGAACGAGGATGCTGACGCTACTCATGAACATACTTTTTACCAATGCGAGGGCGTCTTTGTCTCAAAGGATGCCACTATGGGCCAGATGCTCGGGGTCTTGAAAAACCTCTTTGAGACCTATTATGGCCAGAAATTAAATACCAAGACCCAGCCGGGCTATTTTCCGTTTACGGAGCCGTCTCTAGAGTTCTTAATCGAAAAGCCGAAATCTCTTGGTGGCAAGGGTGATGGCTGGCTCGAGATGCTTGGCTGCGGCATGATTCATCCAAACGTCCTAAAAAACGCCGGCATCGATCCGGATGAATACAAGGGTTTTGCTTGGGGCGGCGGGATTGATCGCCTCGTGATGCTAAAATATGGCTTGACGGACATCCGCTATTTTGAATCTGGCAGTCTAAAATTTTTGGAGGAGTTTTAAATGAAAATTAGTCTAAACGAAATTAAAAAACTTGTCAAAATCCCAAAGGACATTACAGATGACGAATTAATCCGTCTAATCGGTGCTCGCCTCGTCGAGGTCGAGGGGACGGAGGATTGGAGCGAAAAATACAAGGGAATTAAAATTGTCAAAGTCGTTTCCTGTGAGCCTATCCCAGAGACACATCTACATCTATGTCAAATCGATTGCGGCGAAAAAGTCCAAGTGGTTTGCGGCGCTCCGAATGTCCACGAGGGTATGTTCGCCGCTTGGATTGCTCCCGGCTGCATCGTCCCCGAAACTTTCGGGACGCCCGAACCTTTTGAGATTAGTTCTAGAAAGCTCCGCGGCTACGAGTCTTCTGGCATGCTTGCCGCCGCCGACGAGCTTGCTCTCGGCGAGGACCATGCCGGAATTATCGAAATCGACCCCGATATGCTCGGCGTAAAGCCCGGCGCCAGCTTCGCCGAGGTCTTCGATCTGAACGACATCATTTTAGACATCGAAAACAAATCCTTGACTCACCGCCCCGACTGCTTCGGCCTCGTCGGCTTCGCCCGCGAAGTCGCCGGGATTTTGGGGATAAGGTTCGAAGCGCCCCAAGATGACTATCATTTTGAAATTGCCAATATAGATAATAATGTAGTAATCAAAACAGATTCCGACCTTTGCCCCCGCTACACCTGTGCTGTTATTGATTTTAGCGAACCCCCTCGAAACAATTACTTCACCGCGAGCGACGCATTCCTTAGCAAAGCCGGCATGCACACCATCTCCCCGATTGTCGATGTCACGAATATTGTCATGCTAAAAACCGGCCAGCCTCTCCACGCTTTCGACTACGACAAGTTCATCAAAGTCGGCGGCAAAGACACCCCCGAGATTATCGTTCGCGCCGCTAAAAACGGTGAAAAATTAGAATTGCTAGACGGCAAAACTATCGAGTGCGACGAAAGCGATATTTTAATCACGAGTAACGACGTCCCGGTCGCCCTCGCCGGTGCGATGGGCGGGATGAGCACAGCAATTGATGAGAGCACTAGCCGCATCATTATCGAGTCTGCCACTTTTTCTCTCTATCATCTCCGCAAGACCCAGATGAAGCATGGCATTTTCTCAGAGGCGATTACTCGCTTTACTAAGGGTCAGCCCGCCAGCCAGACCTTTAGCGCCCTCTCTCGGGCCATCGAACTTCTAAATGTCGACCCGCTCGAAATCGCCGATGAATACCCAAATCCGCTCGAGACTCCGCCGATTGAGGTTTCCGTAGAAGAAATCAACTCGCTCCTCGGCACAAACTATAAAAAGGACTTAATCATCAAAACTCTCGAAAACGTCGGCCTAACTTGCAAAAAAGACACAGATGAATTATTTGTTGAAGTGCCGGCTTGGCGCACAGACTTACACATCAAAGAAGATATTATCGAGGAGGTCGGCCGCCTTCTCGGCTTCGACAATATTCCGCTTGACTTTCCAAAGCGCCCCTTCATCGGCGCTAAAATGGACCCAATGTTAGAGCTAAAAGACCGTATTCGTAACATCTTAGCGGACCGTCTCAATGCCCACGAGGTCTTGACCTATTCTTTTGTCTCTAAATCTCTTCAGGAAAAATTTGGCGAAGACCCGAGTGACTCCTATGAGATTGTTAATTCCATTTCCCCGGAGCTAGAATGTTTTCGCCAATCGCTCGTCCCGAGCCTGCTCGAAAAGATTCAAGAGAACCAGAAAGCCGGCTATAAAGATTTTGCGCTTTTCGAGATGAACCAAGTCTCCAAAAAATCTCTCGGCCTCACCCACGAAGACGTTCCGGTCATGAAAAACGACCTCGCCCTCGTCGTCACCGGTGATTATTACCAAGCTAAAGCCTATTTGATGGAACTGTTGAAGGAACTTGGTTACAACCTTGATCTATTGTCAAAATTACAAGAGTTACCGCCTAGCCTGCTTAAGAAATTCAAACTCGAAGGCCCCATTGCCTATTTTGAAATAAACCTCGACGAGCTCCTCGAAAAACTGCCTGAAACCGTGGCTAAAAATCTTCGTTTCTCTCGCTTCCCAGCGGTCTATCGCGACGTTACGGTCCAAATCGACGAGGATACCCCCTATCAAACCGTCTATGGTGCTATTAACCAAACGCTCGAAAAAACCGGCCTAATTTATGAGCTCACTCCGGTCTCGATTTACGAGCCTAAAGAAAACCTTAAGAAAACTAAAAATCTCAGCTTCCGTCTTATCTTAAACAGTGAAGAAAAGACCTTGAACAGCGAAGAAATCTCTGCTATAATGGGCGAAATCGAACGGGGAATTAAGAAAATAAGTGGAGTAATAATTTAGGAGGAATATGGATCAAAAATCATTAAAAACTAGCTGGAAACAGCGCACTGTCATTATTATCATTGCGGCTTTGATGATTTTCTCATTTGTCGCGACTTATACGGCGATTTTACTTTCCAATAATAAATCTAGCAGTTCGGATGGTTCCGACAATGCCGAATTTACCAAGATTCAGGAAGAATATCAAAAGAAGTCCGAGGAGGTTTCCGCCTACGCCGGGACGCTCTCGGATAAATATTTTGACACGCTTAAAAGCTACAAGTCCGAGGTAAAGGCCTATAACGCCACCACCGCCAATAGCGACGGTCTAAAGACTAAGGATCTCAAAGAGGGCGACGGCCGCGAATTGAAGGCTGATGATACAGATTATCTCGCCTATTACATCGGTTGGTGTGCCGATGAATCTATCTTCGATTCTTCGCTCGACGACACGAGTAACCCTACCGCCCTAAAGACCCCGCTTTCCGCTACCGTCGGCCTCATCGAAGGCTGGAATCAGGGCGTAATCGGTATGAAGTTAAACGGTGTCCGCGAAGTCACCATCCCGGGCGAACTTGCTTATGGCGAGACTCAAGAAATTTGTGGTGGCAAGAACTCTCCGTTGAAGTTCATCATTTTGGCCTTTACGGATGATAAGATGAAGAATTTGCTCAAAGAGGCAGATGACATTTTGAGCCGTCTCTACGCTGCCTATTATAGCTCGAGTGACTCCTCGTCTAGCAGCACTTCTGAGGGCCAATAATCCCCTGCATAAGCATAAAAGTCTTGCATTTTTTGCCCTCCTGTGGTATAATATAGTCATGTGTCAAAGGAGGTAATAGGACTTCCAGAGAACATGTTTCCAATTCAGGAGGAGGGGTATAAATGAATATGGAGTACATTAACAAGGGGTTAGTAGCAAAAGCAACAGAAATCATTCCGAAGAACACAGAAGATATCCGGAGTATCAAATGGACCGCTTCCTATATCTTCAAAATGCTGTTCGGCGGAGAGCACTATATGATCATGTTTACACTTGCAGCAATCATCATTATATTCTCGCTCAAGAATAATTATGAGGCTCAGAG
>CAZMIW010000046.1:0-4201 GCA_964566585.1 uncultured Candidatus Saccharibacteria bacterium
AAAAAGGTCTTGCATAAAACTTAGCATGAGCATATAATAGAAAGTACCAAAAGGTCATATAAAAACCTAAGGTCATAATAAAATAATAATAAAACAAAGGAAAAAATATTATGTCAAAATCAACAAAAATTATCGCAGGTTTAGGCGTTGCTGCCGCTCTCGGCGTTGCCGCTCTTCCAGCAGCCACTTTCGCTGCCAACTATGGCACTCACGAAGTTGAGGTCAGCGCTATCGTTGAAGGTTCCATTACCGCTTCTATCGCGACTGGTGCTAATGCATCCGATCCTGCCGATTGGGCTACTTCCGGTGAAATTGATTTCGGCAATCTCTCTACTGGAGATATGCTTGTCCATGCCAATACTACTCGCATGGTTGTTGAAACTAACTATCCAAATGGTTATGACTTCACTGCTGTCGCAGCCGCTCTTTCAAACACTACTGCCGGTAGTGGTACTATTGCTCTTACCAACGGCACTGTCATCACTGGCGACAGCACTACCAAGGGTTCTTACTCTGGTAACACCTCCGTTTGGGGTATCAGAGTATCCAAGGCTACTTGGAACGGCTCAACTTGGGGTACTAGTGCTGTTATGTCCACTGGCGATTACGCTAGCACTACAAATAATGAGTACAAGTCGCTTGCGTCCGGTACTATCGACGAGGTCGGTCCTCTCGCCGCTACCACCAAGAACAAATATGATATTAACTATGGTATAGCCATTGCCGGTGATCAGGCTTCTGGCACCTATGAAAATAGCACTGCCATTGTTTATACCCTCGCTGCTGATGACTACAACACTCAGCCTTAATTATAGCCTGATGGCATAAACTAACTAAAAACACCCCCTCGGGGGTGTTTTTAGTTAGTTACATAACAGTATCGCGTGGCGGACATGGATCGTTGCCGTTTAGAATAGTATCACTGTCCATAAAACGACCGTCAGGTCCCTTGATTCGAACTTCGCCACCGCCACTATTTTTGCAAAACTGCTTTGCTAGTAGCTCTGCTTCGGCTTTAGTCCTAACATGAGCGCTTGCTCTCGTGGCGCCCTCGCGTTTTACGTCATACCCGACGTTTCGCTGGCCGGATAAATAATAATTTGACATTTAGGTTTACCAAATTCTAGTCCAACTAACCCTTCGTCGCTGGACTTTTAGTTGATATTGTGGTACTATAAGAAGATAAAAGCTACACTAAAGTTTTTATCGAAGGGGCGCTTTTCGAAGGCGCCTTCTTTAGTACCTCCAAACTCTAGTTGACGAGCTTGGTAAATCCATGATAACGCACCTGCCGAAGAATGTCAAGCGCATTTTAGAAAATCACAAGAATCGCCAATTTAACATAAAAATGGGTAGAAAAATTACACAAAGCTATTGACTTATTAGAAAAACTTTGATAAAATTAAAACATGATTATTAACTTTTCAATTAAAAACTATCGTTCATTTCGTAACACAGCAGATTTGACGATGGAAGCTAACGATATGCGTGGTAGCAGTGAGATAGCGATAGCGCAAACTTTATCTGGCCGTAACATCTTACCAGTAGCGGGGATTTTTGGTGCTAATGCTAGTGGTAAAACCAATATCATAAAGGCATTAGATTTTTGTCTACAGGCTATTCGAGGAGTTGGCCCACAAGAAGGAGTAGCTTTTCATGAATTATTTTCAAGTTTTGCGCTAGATAGGAATAATGAGCCGGTCGAGTTCAGCCTAGAAATACTAAGCGCACCTAAAAGGCGTGAGTACGAGATGACATTCGCGGTTCAAAATGGACAGGTTATCTCTGAAAATTTAAACGTAATGGAAAAAGTGAACCGAAATTGCATTAGACGTACGGTATATCGAGTTGAAAATGGCAAAATAACTTTTGGGAACCTAGCGAAAAAGGAGCTCGATCAACTAAAGACGGTTTTAGAGTATGATAGAAGCACTCTACTGATCTCGCGCCTAGCCAGGTTAGTTAGATACCCAATCGCGAAAGATTTTCTTGCTGAACTTGACCGCATTGTGCTGACTGGGAGCTATGGCATTGGGATTGACCACATCAAATTAATAGAAGATGCGGATCTGCGCCATAGAGTGGTAAATTTCGTCGCCGCCGCAGATACAAATATCCTAGACATAAGTGTCAAGAAGGCTGATGTCCCAGATGAAGTTAAAGAGCGTTTGATTAACGATCCGAATTTGCCAGATACGTTTAAAAAAGAAATTGAGGCAGGAAGGCTCTTCGTTACTAGATCGACGCATAAAGGGTATGCTCCGTCGAACAATGTTGAGCTAGATTTTAGCAGTTGCGAGTCAAATGGGACTCAAAAACTATTTGCTTTAGGCGCAATGATTATAGATGTACTAGACAATGGCAAAGTACTTATTCTAGATGAGCTAGATTCCAGCCTCCACCCATATCTTTCTGCCAAAATCGTAGAGACATTTCAAGATAAAAACATTAATAAGAATGGCGCGCAATTAATATTTACTAGCCATGAAGATTATCTAATGTCAAAAGCGGTAAGTTTACGCACCGATGAAATATATTTTGTAGAAAAAAATAAAAAAGAACAGTCAGAGTTATACTCACTTGCTGACTTCAACATAAGGAATGATGCCGCTATTGATCGCAAATACCTTGATGGCCGGCTTGGCGCTGTTCCTGTTCTTGCTAGTGGGGGGTTTGATGTCTATGCATAAGAGGTCTAGTCGCAGTCAACGCAAAATGCGTTTCGAAACAAAAAAGATGCATATTTTTTCAGAAGGGCCAACGGAGCGTAAATACGTCGAAAAAGAAAACATAAGACTTAGGGGCTCTGGGTGGAGCATTAAAGCACATAAAGAATGCAATGGGCCGACGCCGAAACTCGTAGATGACACATTAGATTATATTCGCAAGAATGGACACGAATTTGAACCTGGAGATGAAATCTATATTTTATTTGATTATGACGTCAATTTAGAAAATAGCCAAAATGCCGAAGCTAGGTTAGCAAACTCACTGAGAAAAATTGAGGAGTATAACAAAGACCCGCACAAGGGTATCAGGATTATTCCGCTGGTGAGCAATGATGCTTTTGAACTTTGGCTAGTTTTGCACTTTCAAGATATTAACGGCCATACGCTAAGAACAAATCTGAACGCACTTCTATCCAAACATCTTGGCCACGAGTACGAAAAGGCTTCATCTACTCTATATGATGAGCTAGAAAAACTTGGCGATAGGGATGCCGCTATAAAAAGGGCAAAAAAGTTGGAGACTGAAAATCATCGGAGTAATCCATCAACTGAAATTTATAAACTAGTTGAGACTATCGCCCTTCGTACTAGAGATTGTTAATTTTACCTCTACCATTTTCTTTCAAACTCGTGTATAATAGATACAAATAGAGTTTAAGGAGGAAAATGAAAAAATCCATTACAAAGTTTGTTGTAGCTGTCGGCCTCTTTGCCGCTGGACTACTAGGCATTAGCCATGCTGAGGAGGTTTCTGCATTAGACGCATATATTCGCGTATCACCTACTTCATTCAACTATGATTTAAAACCGGGTGAGACCGTAAGCGGCAAGTTTGAGATTAAAAACCTTAGCGAGCACGAGTTGAATTACGATTTGAAAGCGGCTCCATATTTTATGGAGACTGACGATACTGGCAAAGTGAATTACCGTTATGATTTGGAAAACGATTACACTCGAATCAAGGATTGGGTCACTTTTGATAAAACCAGTAATACCCTCGATGCGAATAGCTCAGCGGACGTCAATTTTACTATTAGCGTTCCAATGGACGTCCCTAGTGGCGGTCAGTACGTTGCTCTGCTTGCTACCACTAGCGATAAACAGAGCGACTCTTCTGCTAATGGCAATAATAGTGCCAACATAGGTGAAGTCATGCAGATCGGCCCGATTGTCTATGCTAAGATTGCTGGCGACACTCGCGAGACCGGCGAGATCTTAAAGAATGAGACCAACGGTTTTCTCTTTAATCCGCCTATTACCGTTAGTGCTACCGTTAAAAACACCGGTAATGTCCATACAAAGGCTTCATTTATCATGCGAGTATTTCCGTTCTTCGGCGGTGAGTCAATTTACAATAACGAAGAAGATCCGGCCACAGTAGTTGTCCTTCCAGGCGCCACTCGTTACTACAACCTCTCTTGGGACAACGCCCCATCTATCGGTATTTACAAGGTAGAATCGGAAGTTAAAAT
>CAZMIW010000047.1:0-4065 GCA_964566585.1 uncultured Candidatus Saccharibacteria bacterium
TTTTTCAAGTTCGGCGCGGAGCTGGTCGGAAGTTTCGTAATCTTTTGCTTGGCGAGCCTTTTCGCGGCGAGAAATAAGGCTTTTTTCGGCGTCGGTTAAATCGACGACCTCCTCGATTTGAGTTTCGCCAAAGATGCCGAAGGCGGAATTGATATAGTGCCAGTCTTCATAGCTAAGCTCGCAAGCGTCGATATAGGCGCAGGCTTCAGGGGAGCCGAGGTTATTAGAGACGAGCTCGAGAAAGTGAGCTTGGTCGAAATTTGAGACGATTTCTTTTTGGAAAGTGAGAGCGATACGGTTTTTCCAATTGAGGCGGCGAGCCTTGGCAGCGGACAAATCTTCGAAAGTGAAATTACGGGTGCCTTGATAATGCCCCTGAAGGGTCCAGAGCTTAAAATCGAGTGGATTAAAGCCCTTTTCTTCTAGGTCTTTTAAGGTATAAATATTACCAAGGGATTTGGAGATTTTTTGGTTGTCAATCATGACGTGATTTGAGTGGAGCCAGAAGCGGGACATTTTTTTATCAAAGGCTGCCTCGGTCTGAGCGATTTCGTTGGTGTGATGGACGGGGATGTGGTCGACGCCGCCGGTATGAATGTCGATTGGCTCGCCGAGAAATTCGTGGACGAGCGTAGAACATTCGAGATGCCAGCCGGGGTAGCCGGGGCGACCTTTATAATCCCAATTCATAGCATGGTCCTCGCCGGGCCGGACAAATTTCCAGATGGCAAAATCGGAGGGGTTTTTCTTCTCTAGGTTTTTGGCGACGCGGGCGCCCTCTTTTAAATTCTCGAGGTCTAATTTCGCAAAATCGGCATAGGTTTTAAATTTAGAAGTGTCGAAATAAATGCCGTCTAATGTTTCATAAGTATAGCCTTTTTCGGTGAGAAGGTCGACGAGGTCCATATCTTGGGCGATAAAGTTAGTGGCGCGAGCGAGATGATCTGGCTCGACTAATTTTAGCTTTTCGTAATCTTCTAAAAAGGCATGGGTATAAAAATCGGCAATTTCAAAGACACTTTTCCCTTCCCTTTTTGCGCCCTTTTCGAGCTTATCCTCGCCGTCGTCAGCATCAGAGGCGAGATGACCGACGTCAGTAATATTCAAGACACGGTTGGGCGTCCAGCCGTTTAACTTAATAGTGCGAACGAGCAGGTCCCAATAAATATAAGAAAAGAAATTACCGATGTGGGCGAAAGAATAGACCGTCGGGCCGCAGGTATAGATTTTGACGTTTTCGGGATTTTCGGGTTTAAAAGTCTCGACCTTTTTTGTGAGCTGGTTATAGAGCTTCATTTTCCTCCTGTTCGATTTTATTGATGGCCATAATGGTTTCATGGATGGCCTCGTCATAACTTAAATCATAGGTGCGGAAGCCGGCGGCGTATTGATGTCCGCCACCGCCAAAGAAGGCGGCGATTTTTTCGGCGATGGGCTTTGAGGTTCGGATTTTTCCGGTGATTTTACCGTCCGGATAGGTCTTGAAGCAGATGGCGACCTCTACACCCTCGACGAGGCGGAGCTCCTCGAGGATAAGGACGCTAGGATTGTATTCGTCGGAATATTCATGAATTTCTTCCCAAGGAATATGAACGGTGGCGAGGCGACCGTCCAGAAAATATTCAACCTTTTTAATCAAATCGGCTTTGTAGCTCAAAATGCGTTGAGACTTTTTCATAAAATCGCGGCGATGTTCCTCGAACTCGGCAATGTTGACGCCGTAATCCAAGAGGTCAGCGATAATGCGGTATAATTCCGAGGTAGTGGAGGCGGAAGTGAGGCCGAGAGTATCAGAAAGAATGCCGGCAATTAGATATTCGGCGACGGCTTTGAAACGAGGCTGGTCATTTTCGGAGATGTCCTTTGGCGTTGGCATGAGATTTTGTTCTCTTGCGACAAAATAAATTAATTCGCAGCAGGCCGGGAGCTCCTGAATCAGCCCTTGATGACTAAACTCTAAATCGTCCTCGGTTTCGTGATGGTCTAAGACGAAAACCGGCTTATCAATCAAGCATTTGCGGATGGCTGGGTCGTCTAACAATTTTGAAAGTAGAATCGTGGCGGCAGTATCGACAATGATATAACCGTCTGCATCATAATCAAAATCAATACTAACTCTAGACCAGTCATCTAGATAGTGCAGATATTTAGGAATTTCAACTGGGCAGTAAAGAGAAATCTCATGGTCCTTCAGCAAATAATCTAAGGCAAGAGCGGAGCCTAAAGAATCGCCGTCTGGGTTTTCGGCCTGAATAATACAGATTTTCTGCTTGCCTTCCAAAAATTCGGTAAAAGTGTTGTACATATATTACATTATACCTTAAAATAGGCAATTTAAGCAAGGGGTTTCTAGATGTCTACTTCGCCGATTAGTTTTTGCGAATCTGGCTCGGGGAGGGACTCAACGTCTTTTAGTTTGCGTTCAATTTGGCGAGAGGTAGTGGCGGCGGAATCAATTTTGTTAGCAGACTCGATGAGTTTTTTCTTGGTGGCATCGAGGAGGTCGCCGAATTTACCGAATTGGGTCTTGACGGCGCCGAGGACCTGCCAGACTTCGCTAGAGCGTTTTTCAATGGCAACGGTGCGGAAGCCCATCAAGAGGCCAGAAAGAGCAATCGGGAGGGTAGAGGGGCTTGCGATGGTGATGTTGTATTTTTGGCGCACTTCGTCGGCGAGGCCGGGGATGCGGAGGATTTCGGCGTAGAGACTCTCGGTCGGGACAAACATCATGGCAAAGGCGGTAGTCATCGGAGGCTCGACATATTTAGTATGAATCTTTTTGGCCTGTTCTTTGACGTCGGCGGAGAGAGCCTTGCGGTATTTTTCAATCTCGGTCTTATCGCCATTGTCATAGGCGGCGATGAGGCGGCTGTAATTTTCGACCGGAAACTTTGAATCAATAGGGAGATAGACCGTCTCGTCGTCTTTGCCCGGCATTTTGACGGCAAATTCGACGCGGTCGCTAGAACCCTTTTTAGTTGCGATGTTCTCCTCGTATTGACTACTAGAAAGAATGTCGGAGATGATTGAGCCGAGCTGGACCTCACCGTAGATGCCGCGGGTTTTGACGCCCTCCATAACTTTTTTCAAATCGCCAACGCCGGTGGCAAGATTTTTCATCTCGCCAAGACCCTCGTAGACCTGGGTGAGCTGAGTAGAGATAGATTTGAAACTTTCATTAAAACGCTTTTCAACGCTAGACTTTAATTTTTCGTCGACAGTTTCATTAATTTCGCTAAGTTTTTTAGTGTTTTCGTCTTGAAGAGCTTTGACCCTGTTATCGACAGTCTTGCCGACGGCGACGAGATTTTCGGAAATCTCTTTGCGATTTTCACGGAACTCAGCCTCGATTTTCGGGGCTAGTTTTTCGGTCGCCGCCTCGACACGAATCATACGCTCGTCTAATTTTTTGATGTCGTCGCTATTTGAGGTAACAGGTTTTTTGAATAATAGAATACAGAGCAAAATTAGATTTAATGCTCCCAAAATAATCATAATAACTTCCATAAATCTAGTATACTATAATTCGGTGCGGCCGGCAAGAGCGGCGGAGAGAGTAATTTGGTCAGCGTAGCTTAAATCTACCCCGAGCGGAAGACCGCGGGCGAGGCGGGTGATTTTTAGCTTTGGGTATTTTTCGCCGAGGAGCTTTTGGAGCAAGAGAGCGGTAGATTCCCCCTCCACGCTGGGATTGGTTGCGATGATGACCTCTTTGACGTTGTCGTCCTTGATGCGGTCTACTAGTTCTTTGATGTGAAGGTCGTCCGGCGAGATGCCGTCGATTGGAGAAACGGCGCCGCCGAGGACATGATAGACCCCAGAGAAACTTTTGGTTTGCTCGATAGCGTAAATATCGAGGGGTTCTTCAACGACAAGCACGGTGGCCTTGTCTCTTGTCGGGTCGGAATAGAGTGGGGAAATTTCTTCGGAAGCGTCAATCAACGCAAAAGTCTTTGGGCAGGATTTAACTTTATCATGGAGATTTTCAAGGGAAGCCGAAATAGTACCCGCGATTTTTTGGTCGCTACGAAAAAGATAATAAGCATAGCGCTCGGCGGTACGCGG
>CAZMIW010000048.1:0-3980 GCA_964566585.1 uncultured Candidatus Saccharibacteria bacterium
CCCTTGCGGTCGCGAGCGGACTGGACGAGCCAGGAGAAGGCGAAATGCTGTTGGCGATGACCGGAAATCGGGAACGGAATCTGATAGTTCGCGCCACCGACGCGGCGGGATTTTACCTCAAAGTCCGGGGAGATATTTGACAAAGCTTTTTCAAAGACCTCTACCGGATCTTCAGACTTTAAAGTCTTGGCAGCGCCCTCGAGAGCAGAATAGACAGCTCTTTCGGCGGCCTGCTTCTTGCCATCAAGCATAGACTTATTAATTAATCTCTGGACTAAGATGCTCTGATATTTTCGATCTGGAGAAACTTTTCGCTCTAAAGATTTAGTAACTTTGCGTGGCATGATTATTTATCTCCTTTCTTCGCACCGTATTTACTACGGCCTTGCTTGCGACCATCTACCCCCTGAAGATCCAAAGTCCCGCGAACAATATGATAGCGGACACCCGGAAGATCCGGCACACGACCACCACGAACGAGCACGACGGCGTGTTCCTGAAGGTTATGACCCTCACCGCCGATATAGGCCCAGACTTCCTGACCATTAGTCAAGCGGACACGAGCGACTTTCCGGAGCGCGGAGTTCGGCTTTTTCGGGGTCTTGGTCGTCACCTTGACGCAGACACCACGCTTCAAGGGAGCGGGCTGGTCGTAATAACGAGTCTTAAGAGTATTTACAATAGAGCCAAGAGCCGGAGCTTTTGACTTCTTGCTAGCCTTTTTGCGAGGCTTTCTAATCAACTGATTGATTGTTGGCATTATTTTTTCCTAATTAACATTAATAATTATTGCCTGATAAGATTGGTAAGGTCTTTTACAGGCTTTTGTCGTCCTGTTTACAGCAATACAAAACGACCGAAACTCTACTTATATTTTATCAAAATTATTTATTTTGGTCAACAAGGAAGTCGAGAACCTTTTCAATCGTGAGGCGGTTTTTGATGTCCTGACGGACACGAGGGTCATCAAGGTTTTTTAGAGCCTCTTTGGAGTTTTTATAGACTTCCTTTAGCTCAGCAATTTTAGCCTCGACTTCTTTATCGTCTGCCTCGATTTTTTGTTCGCGGGCGAGCATCTGGAGCACGAGCGAAGCTTTTACGCGGGCCTCGGCGACCTTGGTCGCTTCCTTTTCCCATTCCTCTTCTTTTGTGCCGGTCTGCTTTAGATAATCCTCAAAGGTAAGACCCTGAGCGGCGGCGTTCCTCGTAATGTCATCTTTAATCATGCGGACTTGGTCTTTGACCATAACCTCGGGAGCGGCGACCTTCGAGCCCTTGACGAGCGCCTCGACGAGAGCGTCCTTATACATTTCCTCGACACGATGATTGTTCTGGGCCTCAAGATTTTTCTTGATATCAGCCTTTAATTCGTCCATATTCTTAAACGGGCCACACTTTTTCGCAAAGTCATCATCAAACTTTGGCAGAGTAATTTCATTGACCTGCTTAACAAGAACAGTAAAGACAACTTTCTTTCCGGCGAGCTCCTTTGCGTGATAATCCTTTGGGAAAGTCAAATCAAGGTCAAAGCTATCGCCCGGCTCGTGGCCGACGATGCCATCTTCAAAGCCCGGGATAAAGGTCTTTGAGCCGAGAAGCAAAGTATAATCCTTTGCTGTCCCGCCCGGGAAAGGCTTGTCGTCCTTTTTGCCGGTAAAGTCGATAATGACCTCGTCGCCAGATGCAGCCTTTTTCTTGAGCGCCTTTTTCTCGGCGTAAGATTTGGCGATACCGTCCAAAATTTCTTTGATGTCTTTTTCCTTAACCTCAACTTTTTCTTTCTTGACTTTGAGATTTTTATAGGGGCCGACTTTAACCTCGGGGAGAATATCTGCGACCGCCTTATATTCGGCGGACTCATCCGGGACGTATTTCGTCACCTCGACGCTCGGAAGCTGAATCGCGACCTTTTTGGACTCGTTAAAGGCCTCTGGGACGGTCATGCGGACGGCGAGGTCGATAGTCTTTCCGGCGATGTCGTTCGGGCTTAGATGTTTCTCGGCGAGATCGGCCGGAACTTTGCCCTTTCTAAAGCCGGGGATTTTTATTTCACTTGCGAGCTGCTCGACGGCGAGCTTCCTAGCCTTTTTTAAATCCTCTTTGTCAAGAGTAACTGTTAATTCCACCTTCGTTTCTGATAAGTTCTTTACTGATGTTTTCATAGAGGTAATTATAGCATACCTTGTTAGATAATAAAACACCCTCCCTGAGTTTTTACTTTTGATCTGTAATGCCTTCGAGAACTTCGGAGCGGAGGTATTTGACGAACTTTTTAACGTCCG
Source organism: uncultured Candidatus Saccharibacteria bacterium (assembly GCA_964566585.1). Lineage (GTDB taxonomy): Bacteria > Patescibacteriota > Saccharimonadia > Saccharimonadales > Saccharimonadaceae > Nanosyncoccus. The sequence continues at coordinate 2,283 of CAZMIW010000048.1, forward strand.
AATTTAACTTGACGTCGGGGCTAAAGAGGCCGTCGGGGTCGAAAGCGGCTTTAATTTTTTCGTAGAATTCGCGAACGGCGGGATCTTCCTCGCTGTTAACGACGAGAGCCTTGATGCGGCCCTCGGGAGAGCCGCCGGTCAGGATGCCGTCGTATTCCTCGAGAAACTCGGCAAACCGTTTGAGGAATTTAAGGGCGTTGCCGCGGCCGGTGGCGGAGCCGAGGTTCAAATCTGGGCGAAGAGAATAGTTAGAGGTCAGATAGTCGCCATAGAGCGGTAATTCTTTTTTAGTCTCTCTCTCGAGCTCTGGGAGGGCCTTAATAAAATCAAGCAAGCGATTTTGGGGGATGAAGAAATCATCGGCGAGATGGAGACGTTCACCCTTGATATCATCATTGAGATAACTTCTCATGGCAGTACGAATGCGAGCGAAATCCTTGGTGTTTTCCTTGGTTTCTAAAATCGCGGCGGCGGAGTCAGGAATTAAATCAAGACAGGTTTTTAACTTCTTTCTGACGATAAGCCGATTGTCGTCAAAAGAGACGATAGCGATATAACCCTTGTTATAACGCTTGGCGAAGAGGCCGAGCTCTTTACCATTCTTTGCGGCCTGCTCGAAAATGTGAGCATCATAAAGCTCGATAGAGAGAGGATTTAGAGGGGCTAGTTCCTCGATGTATTTGACAGCGGCGGTCGGGGTTTCAAAACCGGCAGCAAAGCGCGTGACGACGGACGGCATAGTCTCGAGGCGCAAGATGACCTCGGTAATAATGCCGAGCGTACCTTGTGAAGCATAGAAAAGCGGGGTGAGCTCAAAGACGCGAGAATCATCCCGCTCGACCTGAGTGACCATCTGATAGCCTGAGGCGTCAATGGTCGGCTTGTCTTTAATCATTTCAATTGTAGCCTCGAAGTCATTAATAAGATTGTTGACGCGTGTATAAATACCAGACTCGGGATCATCAGGGTCCTCAATTTTACGCTGGAGGCCGCGACGATTGTAATTTCGAGTCTGGAGGACATTGCCGTCCGCCATCACCGCCTCTAGACAATCGACATAATGAGAAATACCATGATACTTGCCAGCGAAGCCGTCGATGGCAAAATTACAGATGAGCGAGCCGATGGTCTCTTTAGGATTAGCGTCGATAGGCAAGACGAGGCCATGGAGAGAGAGGGCGGCATTTAATTTTTCAAGAGTGATGCCGGCCTGGACCCGGACGAGTTTTGAACGAGAGTCGATTTCCTGAATACGGTTCATGCACTCCATGGAAACGAGGATTTTATCGGTCAAATCGGCGCCGGTCTTGTCGAGGCCAGAGCCGCGGACGGTGAGATTGGTTTTTACTCCGCGCTTTTTGAGCTGTTCGGTAAAGCGGACGATGCGGCGGACATCATCGGTATTCTCGGGGAGCACTACCATCCCTGGGGGCATTTTTAAGATGCTCCGGTCAGTCGCGTATTTTTCCAAAATACGCGGTTCGTCGAAGACATTCCCGACGATAACCTGATTTAATAGCTTTGATATATTACTCATTCCCACCTGTTTATGCTATGTATTTATTTTAACATAAGATTTTTGATTTTAACAGACTTTTTTTAGCTAGAAATAAAAAATTACGCCATATAACGGCGTATTGTCAATGGTGCCCGAGACTGGACTTGAACCAGCACGCCTTGCGGCATATGCTCCTAAGG
>CAZMIW010000049.1:0-3904 GCA_964566585.1 uncultured Candidatus Saccharibacteria bacterium
TCGAAATTCGATGAATATTACCCTGCTCTTGACGAATATACAAAAACCAACAAAGTAGATAAGCTAACTGAGCTATTTGCGAGCCTTTTGATCGAGGCGCTGTATCGTCGTATTGCTAAACTTACCGCCAAGAAAATCGTTCCAGTTGCCGACTGGGCTAAGAATAATGGTATTAATCTTCAGTCCGCAACAAATAAGGCTATTCGTGGTACCATTCCCGCCTTTAGGGCTAGGGGGCATTGGATGATTGATAAAGATTATACATCACAATAAGAAATAGTTTCAGCAATCTGTTAATGGCCCGAGAAGAAGCCGTTAAGCCCGTCACATATAAGCTTATTCGACGCCTCAATGATCTCTTTGAGACTAATCTTCTTCCCGTCCAATATCCATTGTTGATAGGTACTGGCGCAAACTGCATTTAGAAAGCCAATTACAACTTCCTGCATGAGTGGAGACAATTCTTTAAAACGTTCGGACTTACGCCAGGTATTATTCATCACATTCTCAATCATTTTGGCACGAACATGCGTATAGTCGCCGCTACAGGTAATCTTTTTGTATGCTAATCCCTGCTCTTCGGAAAAGACAAAGAACTCACGATTTACTTTGTCGATTTCATCTGGCAACCTGTAATCTTTGACGCGCGCAATGTATTTTTTGGAATATTCCGTCTGCAATTCGCGAAGTAAAGCATCGAGCGTCGAATAATAGTAGTAGAAAGTTTTCTTATTAATTTTGGCACGTTCGCATAATTCCGTAACAGTGATTTTATCGTAATCTTTTTCGCAGATTAGAGCCTCAAAAGAATCTTTGATGGCGCCAACCGTCTTTTGGATACGCAAATCTTCTGTGCCGGTAATTATCATAATTCTGTAACAATTATACCACGCGAGTTACATAAGCAACGTATTTGGAGATATTGACCGTTGTTGGTGCACCCTTTGAATAGTAAAATATAAGTAACGTTTTTTATAAGCTTTAAGGAGATAATTATGACTACACCAACTATCAAATTAAATAGCGGTTATGAAATGCCAGTTCTCGGTATTGGTTGCTACATCCTAACGCCTGAAGAAGCTGAGAATTCAGTTTATCACGCATTAAAAGACGGCTACCGCCTAATCGATACCGCAAATGTCTACATGAACGAGCGTGGCGTTGGTCGTGGAATGAAACGCGCAATCGATGAGGGCATCTGCACGCGCGAAGAAATCTTCTTAACTACTAAACTTTGGCCAAGTGAATACGAAGACGTCGAAAGTGCCATCAAAGACACACTTGCCCGCTTAAACACTGAATACATTGATCTACTTTTGCTCCACCAGTCTGTTGGCAATTACATCGCTGGCTACCAAGGTATGGAAAAGGCCGTCGAAGCTGGCACCGTTAAATCAATCGGTCTTTCAAACTTCTACCAAGAGAAATTCCAAAAAGTTCTCGATGTCGCCAAAATAAAACCAGCTGTGCTCCAAAACGAAACACACCCATTCTGGCAAGGCAACGACATGAAAGAGTTCATGAAAGATACTGGTACGGTGCTTGAGGCTTGGTTCCCGCTTGGTGGGCGCGAAAATACTAGCGACATTTTTGGCGATGCAACAATTCAGGAAATAGCAAAAGCTCATGGCAAGACTCCGGCCCAGACTGTGCTTCGCTGGCACTATCAGGCTGGCAATATTGCAATTCCAGGCTCCGCTGACGAGAACGAAATTGCCGAAAACATTGAGATTTTCGACTTTGAACTATCTGCCGACGAGATGGTAAAAATCGCCGAGCTAGATGGCAAGATGCGTTTCTTTACGATGTCCGAAGAACAACAAGAAAGCCAATTCACCGCTTGGGCACCAGATTTTAATAACCAAAAATAAGACACGATGAATAAGAAACTCAAAATATCGCTAGGAGTCTTAATCGTTGTCATAATCTCCGTGATTATGACGACGATCTTGATACATAAACCAAATAACCAAGGAGAAACTAATATGAATAGTGACGAAAAGATTTTAGTCGTTTACTTCTCGCGTGCCGGCGAGAACTATTACGTTGGAACGGTGGAAGTCGGCAATACCGAACTTCTTGCCAAGGAAATCGTAGCAAAAACTGGCGCAGATGAATTCAAAATAGTGCCAATCGTCACCTATCCAGAAAACTACCAAGAAGCCATCGAGAAAGCGACCGAGGAACGTAATGCCGGCGCTCGTCCAGATTACGAGGGCGACGTGGATATTTCTGGCTACGACACGATATTCTTTGGTTACCCGATTTGGTGGGGAGATATGCCGATGGTAGTCTATAGCTTTGTCGAAAAACATGATTGGAACGGCAAAACCGTAATCCCATTCAATACCCACGAGGGCTCCGGTAATTCCGGCACTTACGATATCCTAAAAAGCAAAATGGCTGGCGCCACATTGAAAGGCGACGGATTTAATATGTCTGGCTCTACTGCGCGTACTGATGATGGAATTAAAAAGCTGGATAACTGGCTAGAAGAATTAGGATACTAATATGGAACCGACATTTGGATTAGGTCAATCAAACGACGTCTACGCAAAATACTTTAGTGGCAAATCTTTCTTAAATATGCTGACTGATGCTGAGAGGACAAGCCTAGTGGCCTACAATGTCACCTTTGAGCCGGGTTGTCGCAATAATTGGCATATTCATCACGCTAAATCTGGCGGCGGCCAAGTTCTAATCTGCGTAGACGGCGAGAAATGTATCCGACTTGCCTGAGTCATTGAAGATGAAGAAAATGTTGAATGGCTATTTCTTGAACTCCGTGGCTACAAAGCCGGTTTAACTGGCATACCGAAGCCTATTTACAACATAGGTGTTTTACATGGCAGGGAGCTTCAGGATTATAAAACGGGAAAGAAGTATTTATTTGTTGAGACGGCTAGTGAGCTCGAAAATAAAGCCGCAATGGCTAAGGCAGAAGTAGGTTCTTTTACTACTGCTGGCGCATCAGTTGCTGGAGAATGGGCTGGGGCCGCCGTGACGAATCTAACAAATCACGTTACAGTAGCAATCGAGATTTACTAGCAATTGTCACAGATTCGGAAAGAAAATTGTCCATATTGCGTTCCGAATATTATAAGTATGCCCTGGAAATAAATATGAGCTTAAAGTTCTCCAACAAGGCAAGTGGTATATTTGATAAATATAGAGAGAAAGTCGATTCTAAACTTATCGACTACGTCCCGGAGAGTTCAAGAAAACTTGCGTCGATTTACAGCAGACTATCAGAAAATGATAAAGAAAGTCTTTCTCAAGCTGCTACTACATGTAGGAAGCTTTTGCGCGAATTTGGCGATTCCTTATTTAAAAAGATTTTTCCAGACAATAAATCGAAGATCATAAAAACATCTAGCGGAAAAGAACTAGATATTACTGGAGACCATTATCTTAACCGGACTTCTGCCTCAATAGATAAATTGCCAAAGAGTGAAAAAGACGACAAGAACATGCTGTTAACAATAGAATGGAGTAAGAGTGTAAATGACAAAATATGCGATGGGCTACATAACGATATCACTCTAGAAGAAATGGCCAGTCTTGTTTTACATCTATATATGGTAATTGCAGATTTAATAACGCGATACGAAATAAGCAGCCAAAAATAATAATTGCATGTTCGAACTCGCTAAATTCGTGAATTAAGGTTAGAAAAAGGCGATCTCGTTAGCCTTCGGCTATTCGCGTCCCAAGGGGCGAGCGAAAAGGACATTTTGGTACGAAATATGGTTTCGAGCCTTGAAATTGATGCACAAAAAAGGGTGATCTACAGATATAAATCACCATTTAATTTCATCTTCCGCCCTTCGTTTTCCACAGGTTCCCCTGTTGGTGAGGGGCGACCAGACGTTGTTGCTCGGCTTTGCATGGTGGTGGACTGGTG
>CAZMIW010000050.1:0-3830 GCA_964566585.1 uncultured Candidatus Saccharibacteria bacterium
CTCTCGAAAAGTCGAACGGCGATGCTATAAAAAGCGCCCTCTCTAGCTCTTGGAACAACCTCGAAAAATTAAAACCCCAATTTGAAGATTTTCAGGCCCTCTAGACTTTTTTCTAAAAATCCGTATAATATATTATTAAATGACAGACGAAAAGGATGATATTTTAACTGCGCCGATAGAAGATGAGCCGGGTCTTGGCGACCTTGCCGACGAGGAAGAACTCTCAGACGAGGAACTCGCGATTACCGTCGATAATGTCGACGCTTTTGCGGATGACTCCGTCCGTCTTTACCTCCGCGAAATCGGCAAAATCCCGCTTCTCGATATCGAGGAAGAACAAAAGCTCACCAAGCTCGCCGCAAAAGGAAATAAAAAGGCTAAAGATAAAATGGTCGAGGCCAATATGCGTCTCGTCGTCTCTATTGCAAAGCGTTATTCTGGCCGCGGTCTTGATTTTCTAGATCTCATTCAAGAGGGAAATACCGGCCTATTAAAAGCTGTCGAAAAGTTTGACCCCGAAAAAGGTTTTAAGTTTAGTACTTACGCTACTTGGTGGATTCGTCAGGCCATTACTCGCGCCATCGCCGATCAGGCTCGCACTATCCGTATCCCTGTCCATATGGTCGAGACCATCAATAAGGTTCTCCGCGCCACCAGAAAACTCACTCAGGAATTAAACCGCGAGCCAACTATCGAAGAGATTGCTAAAGAGATGGACATGGAGCCCGAAAAAATCGCCTACGTCATGAAAATTAAACAGGACATTGCCTCTCTCGACCAATCTGTCGGTCGCGACGGCGACGATGAGGATTCTGTTCTTGGAGATTTTGTCGAGGATGAGGAGCGTATCGCCCCGGAGGATTCCGCCGCTAACCAGATTCTCAAGGAACAACTCGCCGAAATTATCAGCACTCTCTCCGACCGCGAACAAAAGATTATCAAGCTCCGCTTTGGTGTCGGCGGTGGCCGTCCGCATACTCTCGAGGAGGTCGGCGCCGAGTTCTCTGTAACCCGCGAGCGCATCCGCCAGATTGAGGCCAAGGCTCTGACAAAACTTCGCAAGAACAAGGAAACTAAAAAATTACATGATTATCTGAGGTAACTATGAAAAAAGCTCTTATTAAAACTCTTCTCCCTTCCTTCCTCCTTGCCCTTTTGCTTTGCGCCCCGGTTTTCGCCGAGTGTGCAGATGGTCAGGTCGACACCAACCTTTTCGGCTGCGTCGACAGTGAAAACGGCATTCAGTTCATTCTTAACATCGTCTATACAGTCTTAACTTTCGGCGTCGGTATCGCCGGCACCGTCGGCATTGTCATCGCTGGCATTCAATACAGCACCGCCAAGGACAACGAACAACAGATGGCCAAGGCCAAAATGCGCATCGTCCAAATCGTTATCGGTATGGCTATCTGGGCCTTCCTCTTTGTCTTCCTCCGCTTTATCCTCCCCGGTTTTACGGGCGGAGATTTACCTAAGTCACAATAAAGTGTTATAATATAACCATGAGCACAATCACTTGGGAAGCCGAAGAATACATCGTAAAAAATAAAAAAGCCGGTTGGTATGTCGGGCTAATTTTTGTAGGACTTGCTCTTATCGCCCTTGGCGTTTGGATGAGATGGTGGAGCTTTATCGCGCTCATCATCGTCTCTGTCCTCGCGCTCATCGTTTATTCCGTTCGCCCCGCTAGAAAAATTAAATACCGCCTCGACAGTACCGGCCTCACCGAGGGAACTAAAAAATATTATTTCACAGAATATCGTTCTTTTGGGCTTATGAACGACGAAAATCATTTCGCGATTATCATGAATCCCAGAAAGCGCTTTAGCGGTCGTATCAAAGTCTATTTCCCAGAGAGCGACGGCGAAAAAATCGTCGACGCCTTCGGCGCACATCTCCCGATGGAGCCGATAAAATTAGATTTCCTTGATAAATTAGTTAATTTTCTTCGGATTTAGTCTTGCAAACTATTTTTGCTTATGCTAAAATAGAAATAATAAAAGGTTATATTTAATATTCAAAGAAAAAGGTGGGCTATGGATCCAAATAACAACGATTTACAAAGAGCTATCGACGAAATCTCGGGCGGCGCAAACTCCGCTCCCGTCGAAGAGAATAATATCAACATTAATCTCGGTGAGCCTCCCGCTCCAAAGACCGATGATTTCGGCATGCCTCCAATGAACGGCGCCGAGGTCACTCCTCCGGAGCCGGCGATGGACGACCTCACTCGCATGACCGGCGGCGAACCCCCTCGCCCCGAAGAGCCAGTTTCCGCTCCCGAAACGACCCCTACGGGCGACCTCGCTAACGTCCGTAACACCGTCTTAAAGGAGCTCGTCCCGATTATCGACAAGGCCAACCTCTCTCCAGATCGCCAATTTGGCATTATCGCCACAGTGATTGATTCTACCATGGACAAGTCCTTCATTCCAAAGGCTCTCGAGGCCGCCCGCGCCATCCCCGATGAAAAGACCCGCGCCGAGGCCCTCCTTAAAATCGTCAGCCTCATCGACAAATAACAATCAGCTAGCCACCTCGGCTAGCTTTTTTATCCAGCCACAAGCTGGGCTAATAACAAAAAAGAGGCCTCGGTTCCGCTATGCAGCAGTGCTGTACCTCTAGTACTTATATTATAACAAACGACAGTTATCTTTGTCAAGAAAAGAACCTAATAATCTTTCTATCTTTTGTTATTGCCATTACCCTATATCTTTTGCCTAATTTCTCGGCGCGTCGCCCAATTACTCCTAAACATTTTTCACTTGGCAGCTTAATCCTTTGAAGATCAATAATTATGTTTTTTGACTGTCTTATAGCTAATCTCATATTATTTTCAATAGTACGACTGCTGTTGCCAATAGGAGATTTTATCTCCCATTCTAGTCCCTTGTATTTAATGTCTGGGGTTATACAATTATTCATTGCAGGAATAAATTCTACATCATCCCCCGTCCAAGACAAAATCATAGCTACACTAAGCTCATGCGGTTGCACTAGCGTCTTTTTAGGAACTATGATACGCCCAATTTTCTTCTGTCGTTTTTTCATTCATCAAACCTTGTAACCGCAGTATATCAATACGATCAAAGAAAAACAAGTCTTGATAACATCCTGCAATATGGTAATTACCATACATTACAAAAAAGTTCCAGCATTAGCTTTTTAGCCACGACACACCCCTCCCACCACATCATGACTTTCATTCAATCGTCAGCCTTATCGACAAATAGCAGAAACATAATAAATACAGCGAACCCCTTGCATACCACAGCGGGGTTCCTTTTCTACCCTATTCTAGCCACAGCCATTTTACTTTTTCGCCAAAATGATATATCCTATTAACATAACGGGATGGCCGACCTCCAGACGGCAACCTCCAAATGGAGTCCCTCCTGCTCGGCCGGTTATTTAAAAATGGAAAAGGGGAATACGCTTGTCGGGGATAGCGTCTATTGCTTGCGGGCAAAATGAGGCAACGACCGCATCGCGCCAACAACGCAAAACGCTAGCAAGCCTTATACAGATTTGCGCGGCAACCCCGAGGGGTGCCTGCGGCAGTAAGTATTCCTACAGCATATACTTGCTTGTTAGTTGCGCTCGCTTGGCTTGGCGTTGCTGAGTTCGCTAGCGTGCTTCAGGTTGTTAGTCCGTCGGTATGGAGCCTCGTTCCTCTACTCCGGGAACTACAACAGTTCTCAGTTGTACAACGTCGGCTCGAACGGCAACTGGTGGTCTTCTACCGTCAACAATACCAACAACAGCTACAACTTGAACCTGAACTCGAATGGCAACGTCAACCCGCAGAACAACAACAACAAGTACAACGG
>CAZMIW010000051.1:0-3739 GCA_964566585.1 uncultured Candidatus Saccharibacteria bacterium
GACACTCGCGACGATAGCTCTTATGTCGTCAAACGCCTTGCCGACAACAAGGTTTGGATGGTTCAAAACTTAAAGCTTATTAACAAAACTATCACTCCAGATGATTCCGATGTTTCTAGCAATTTCGCTCTTACTGCTAGTGCTGGCAGTTCTGGTTGGTGCGTGACCGGTACGGCGGACTGTTACAATCAAACGCTAACCTATTATGATTCTTCCCGCTCCTCTCACGGCGCATTATATAACTGGTATACCGCCACCGCTGGCACTGGCGCTTCTACGGCTACTTCTAGCCAGGCTTCCGGCAGCATTTGTCCAAAGGGCTGGAGGTTGCCAGCTAAGGAAGATTTTGTAGCCCTTGATCAGGCCTGGGGCGGTACTGGCGAGGGTCGCGAATCTGCTAATACTTATAACACTTTCATCGGAGCGTACACGACGGGGAATAATGGCGGCTTTACTCTGTCTGGCTACATTAAAGGCTCTCTAGAAGGCGTCGGTACAGACGGGAGCTGGTGGACATCCACGACCGGGAACCTTGCTGGCAAAGCATACAGCTTAAACCTCTCCCCAAACAACATGGTATCCCCTAATAGCCTGGATTACAGATTCTATGGCTACGCCGTTCGTTGTATTGCCAAATAACAGCTCCTATTGTATAATAACGGTATGTCAAAAAATGTCTATATCACTACCGCTATCCCCTATGTAAACGGCGCACCTCATATCGGCCACACCTTAGATTATCTCCTCGCCGATGTTTATGCCCGTTATCAAAAGAAAAAGGGCAATACCGTCCGTTTTCAGGCCGGGACTGATGAACATGGCAATAAAATTTTCAAAAAAGCCAAAGAAAATAATATTAAAGTCGAAGAATACGTCGCCAACAATTCTAAAAAGTTTCAGGATTTTATCAAAAAGCTTGGAGTCGAGCCGACCGATTTTATCCGTACGACCGACGAGGCTCACGAAAAGCGTGTTCAGGAAATCTGGCGGAGGCTTGAAGACCATATCTATAAATCAAGCTACGAGGGTTGGTATTGCGAAGGCTGCGAGCGCTTTGTAACCGACAGCGAATATAAAGAAAACGAGGGCCTCTGCCCAGATCATCAAAAGCCCTATGAAAAACTAGAAGAAGAAAACTATTATTTTAGAATCGCCGATTTTAAAGACCAGATTAAAGAGGCTATAGAAAAAGACGAATTAAAAATCCTCCCCGAGTTCCGCAAAAAAGAGATGCTAAAACTTCTAGAGGATACTCCGGACGTTTCTATCTCGCGCCCAAAGAAACAGCTCTCTTGGGGCGTCCCTGTCCCCGGCGACGGCACTCAGGTCATGTATGTCTGGCTCGATGCCCTCTCAAACTATATTACAGTTCTAGGCTATCCTGATAAAGACATTAGCGATTTCTGGCCGGCCGAGCTTCAGGTCGTTGGCAAAGATATTTTGAGATTTCACTCGATTATCTGGCCCGCCATGCTCCTCGGTCTCAATCTTCCACTTCCAAAAGTCCTGCTTTCTCATGGCTTTGTCCAGACCAACGGCGAAAAGATGAGCAAATCTCTCGGTAACGTCGTCGACCCACTTGAAGTGCTTGATAAATATGGTCTCCCAGCCTTCCGCTATTACTTCCTCCGTCATGCCGACACTTTTCTTGATGCTGATTTTACATGGGAAAAATATGATGCTGCTTATAATAATGAGCTCGCGAATGACCTCGGTAATCTCGTCCAGCGTCTCGCCGCTCTCTGTAAAAAGAACAATATCGTCGGTTTCTTTGACTATCAGCCAAAGAAAGATTCATCTTACTGTGCTATGATGGACGAGTTTTATTTTAGCAAAGCTTTTGATTACGCATGGGAAAAGGTCTCTGGCCTAAATAAACGCATCGACGATGAAAAGCCATGGGCTCTCGCCAAGGAGGGTAAGACTGAGCAGGTCGTAAAGGTCCTGACTAGCCTCGTTAAAGATTTATTAGACGCGGCAGACCTTTTGGAGCCTTTCCTCCCCGAGACTGCCGAAAAAATCAATCAGATTTTTAAGTCCGAAAACATCGCCCCGCCCGAGACACCGCTGTTTCCAAAGAGCTAGTTAAGTAGCATAAAAAATCGAATTAGGCATCTGTCTAATTCGATTTTTGTATTGGGGCTTCTCTTTCGAAAAGCCCCAAAGCCTATTTCTTATCGCAGTGGTGTTCACTACCATCACAGCAACAATGGCTGTCGCAGAAATAGCGCACGATGTATTTCTCGCGCTCACCTGAGAGCCGGCTGGTAAAGTCGGAAAGGTAGAAGCCAAGTACGCCACCTACCATCGGGAAGAGGACGTAAATCGTCAAAGCTTGCATAATACCGCCCATGATTTCGCCAAAATTATCTCCCGAAGAAGGAAGAATCTGATACATTAGCGCCATCGCTGGGTTCATCATGAAGTTATTCGAGAGGCTAAAGTAGCTCTGCGAAATAATGTAAACATAGATGATAGTCACCGCGAGACCGGTGCCGACAATCATACCGAAGGTCAGCGGGCTCTTGCGATAGGCCCACGCTCTTGCGAAGAAGAACGCTAGGATAATTGCACCCACGAGCTCGATAATAGCAACCTGCCAGAAAGTGCCATCAGCCACTTCGGACATCGCCGGCATCTCTGCCGCACTTTCACTCCAGCCTTTAAAGCCGGAAGTGAGAGTCATGCCGAGCCAAGCACCGATAATCTGAGCTAGGATATAGAGCACGCCGCGAATAGCGGACATCCTCCGGCTCGCCATCATCCCGACTGTAATCAGTGGGTTGAGGTTTGCGCCAGATAGACCGAATACCGCAACGGTAATCGCCATCATTGCGAACCAGATGTAAAGCGGATTTGTCATCCCAAGGCAGATAACTGTCATGGTCAGAAGCATCGTTCCGATAATCTCGCCAAGTAGCGCCCCATAAAGCTGTGGACGCGAGAAGATGGTGAGAATCGTCTCGGATGTGTCGTACTTCTTTTTGAAGAAGCCGCTCATCAGCTCTTTAAAAGTTTTCTTTTCTGCGCATTTTTCAGCTTTGGTTTCGGCCGCGACTTTCTTTTCCTCGCGCTCAGGAGCCTCGGTCTTAACTTCCTCTTTTTCGACCGCTTCAGCTTTCACTTCCTCGGTCTTTTTCGCCTTCTCATCCTTTTCGGACTTGTTAGCATTGGATTTTTTGGACTTTGATTTAGCCATAAAACCTCCATTTAATTGATATATATGAAGATTATAGCACATCAAAAAATTTTTTTAAACCCAAAAATCGAATTTTTTATGTTATAATAGCGAGTAGTAATTTAGGAAGGTAATACATTATGGGAATCATGGTTCAAAAAAACGAAGATAAGTCAAAATTAAACGAGCAAATCAACGCGGACCTTTTAGAGCGTGCCGCGCGTAATTCAAAGGAGATGGATCCGGACTACGTCGAGGACAGCGATTATACTAAAAATCTTAAAAAGACCGGTCGCTTTGCTTGGGTCTGGGCAGTGTTAATCATTCTCGCGATTATCTCCCTGATTATCATCTTTATCTAAAACATGATATAATATACTAAATATGCAGAGTGTAGAGAAAATCAAATCAGATTTGAAGGCTTTAAACGCCGAATATAGTAAAATTAAGGACTTGCCAAAAGAGGAGCGTAAATCTTTTGGTCAAGAATTAAACAGGAAGCGCGCCGCGCTCGAAAAAGAATTAAAGGCCGCCGAAAATGCCGCCGAGGATGCTGCGGTT
>CAZMIW010000052.1:0-3353 GCA_964566585.1 uncultured Candidatus Saccharibacteria bacterium
AGATTATCGATAGCGAAATCGCCATGAGGATCGATGATACAATAACCTTGATTATAGAAAATATCAGAGAGAGCAAAGAGCTCTAGCATGCCACTCTTCCCCGCCCCGGTTTGACCAATGATATAGACATGGCGAGAGCGGTCGCGCCTTAGAAGTCCAAATTGATGGTTAATACCCCGGAAATTAGTCAAGCCAAAGGCGGAGATGTTTTCATCGACGACCGGATTCCCGGTTAAAACGGGGAGCGAAGCGGGTGGCTCGGCGGTTTTAGAGTTAGCCCAGACAATATTAGGAGTCTCGACAGAGGTGTGAGGGAGATGGTAGACGCTAGCAAGCTCGGAAATATTTAAGATGAAGCCTCTATCTGTGAATTGGCGAGCCTTATAAGCATCTAGGGCAGAAGGGTCAAAAGTGCCGCCGACAGAGGTAAAGCCATTGAGATTGGTAGAGTTAAACTGTTTAAAGGTTCCAACGAGAGCCTGCATATTGAGCTTGGCGTCGGTTTGATCGTGGCCAAGGTAGGCAAGGCGGATTTTAACTTCATAACCGAGCTTTGTGGCTTTTTCCTCAGCCTTGTCAATTTGAATTTTAACGCGCTCGGAAATCTCTGGTTTATCAGAGCCAGTCCCGCCCTCAGGAGGCTTAAAAAGTGCGCCAAAGGCCGTGAGGACCCAATACCAGTCGATACCAAGGAAGCGGGTAGAGCTATGGCCGTTTTTCATTTTTTCAATCCATTTGTCGGTAGTAGATTTATGCCAATCATCAGGGATAGGACGGACCTCGATTTGAATCCAGAGCTCTTCCCCGCCCTCGGCGCTGAGTTTAGCCAGAGTACCGGTGATGCCGGCGAGGGGGTCGACCTCAAAGTTTTCGAAGGTCTTAATCGGGAGAGCTTCATTCTCTGTGAGGACGATTTCAGAGGTATAGACGACAGGGTGTGTCTCCCGGGCTTTATCGACATAATCTTCTTTAACGCGGTAAATCTGGACTGTGGGGTATTGAGCATAAATCTGGCCCTCGACAAAACTCTGAAGAATCTTTGGCACCCAGACATAAAAGCGGATTTGACCGCCAGTAGAAACGATTTCGAAACTAAGGTGTTCCTGAACTCCGCCGGAGCTTTTTAACTCATTTTTATCTCTTAAAATACCATGGAGGCTTGCGAAAAGCTGTTCCGCGGCGAGCTCCTTTTTATCATTGGTGCGAGGAATCTCAAGCATTAAGAGAACAGAATCGACATTGAGGCTTTTGATATTCTTTGCTTTTTGATAATTTTTATAGGTCAGAAACCCAAGAACTCCGACAATCGGAATCCAGACGAACGGCATCAGAATAAAGTGAATTATGTCCGTTAACATACTTTTATTTTAGCATAAACGAGGGGATTTGAATAGATTTATTTCGCAAGAGCGTAGGCGTTTCGATCGACTTTTACGAAGAGTTTTTTATTCTGGAGATTTAAGAGGATGGTGGTCTCTTTAACCTTGCGGGAATGAAGGACCTCGCGGACGATTTCTTCGCGAGAGAGAGGCTTATCGGCCTCTTCTAGGATGGCGGTGATAATCTCAGAGACGGTGCCCTTTTTATAGCCCCAAGTATCAAGAGCGTAAATTCCGCGACCAATGAGGACAAAGCGAGAATCTTTGATGAGCTCGTTATGAATCGCCTGAGTGGTGACATTTTTTCGCTTAAAATTAGACTCAGAAATGGCCTTGGCGATATCAGAGAAGTGCATAGGCTGTTTATTATTCTCGAGGATGACATAGATTTTATCGCGAATGTTTTTTGGATTGACCGTTGGCCATTTGGCAAGCCCCCAGAGACCATTTAAGGTGGCAAGGAGCTTAGAGACGGTGGCGGTAGCCTCGAGATAAGAGGGATGCTCATAGTCGAGCTTGCTATCGAGCTCATCGAGGGTCATCGGGGCCTTGTTGGCCTTGATAATCTCGACGATTTTATCAACGCGTTTTTTAATATCGCGGTCGTCACCATATTCGATGATGCCAATGGCCTGATGATAGCGGTCATTTTCATCGACGACGGTAAGACTGCTAGAAACAGAGGCGAGAAAAGCAAGACCAGCGCGTTCGGAGGCGGTAGTTTCGCGACCATAGATTTTATCGGCTAGAGCGGAAACTTTGGCGACACGACCAGCCTCGGAAAGATTACGGATGATGAGCTTTTCGGCGGCTGGGAGAGCGGGGATTTGGCCTTCTTCGGAACCAACACGAAGGCGAATCAAGATGGCTTTTTCGAGCTGACGGACGCGTTCACGCGTGATGGAGAGCATATCGCCGATTTGCTCAAGGGTTTCTTTGTAGCCGGTCAGACCAAAGCGACGGGAAATAATTTCGCGCTCGCGATCCTGTTCGATGATATTTAGGCTCCCCTTGATTGCTTCGTCAATAATTTGCTCGTTTTGTTCCATGTTTGGTTCCTTTAATCCACCACTGATTGATATTTTCATTTAACTTATGATAACATCATTTTGAATTAGTGTCAATAGTATTATTTACAATTTTATTGCGCGTTAGAACTATGATATAATAAATTAAAAGTGGAGATAATATGGAAAGATTTTTAGATAATCAGGGTAATAAGACCGCTAAAATAGAACGCGATTTTGGAAGTGCGGCGCTGACGGCGGCGGAGTTTAATCTTAGCAGCGAGCAAGAAATCGAGTCTGCAAAAGAGCGTGCGAAGTTTTTTGGCAATCAGTATCGGAAGGTGCGTAATGAATTTAGAAATGAGGTGTTAGATACCCGGGCAGATTTGACAGAGGAGGAATTTAAGGGTTGGGAAAAGCGAACGCGGGATGCTTTTCGGGGGATGGCGATGGCCGAGGCAGAGGCGGGGATTGACACCGAAAAAAGCCGGTATATTAGAGATAAATTAGAGAATATTGCTGATACTACTGCGGTGGAGCGTACGGTGGAGGTTTATGCGGCGAATTTTTATGAGAGCCGGAATGAAAAAATTTTAGAGGCAATTAAGGCTTCTCCGTCTGATTATCAAGAGCGAGATTTAGAGACGGTTTATTCCCTGTTCCAGCGAGCAAATGAACATGTTTTAGATGTGGAGAATCTAAAGCTTAAGGCTGAAAATCCAGAGGCATGGAGCCGGAATTGTCAGTTTTCACACAATCAATTAATTAAGAATTTTAATGATATTAATAATCTTGCCGTAAAATATGGTGCCACCCCCTTAACTTGTCGCAATTTTGTAACTAATGATTTTGAATATGATGACGCTAGTGACCCCGGTTCTTATACGCTTTCTCGGTGTGTTTATGATCGAAATATTGTAGAGACATATTGTAAAGAGGCTTTTCCAAAGCTTTATAGAGGGACGAG
>CAZMIW010000053.1:0-3315 GCA_964566585.1 uncultured Candidatus Saccharibacteria bacterium
GCGACGTTGGGCGGGACTTCCTCGTAGGCGAAGAGTTCCATGCTGCTTGCAGCGCGGCCCTGAGACATCGAGCGGAGGTCGCTAGTATAGCCAAAGAGATTGGCGAGCGGGCAGAAAGCCTTGATGAGCTTTGCGCCGCCGGCGAGATCCTCCATGGCATCGATACGGCCACGACGAGAGTTGATATCGCCAATCACATCACCCATGAACTCCTCAGGAGTGGTGACTTCGAGCTTCATAACAGGCTCAAGCAGGACCGGAGAGGCTTTCTTGATTCCCTCGCGGGTAGCTAGAGAGCCGGCGAGCTTAAAGGCGAGCTCGCTTGAGTCGACATCGTGATAAGAACCGTCATAGAGCGTAGCCTTGACATCAACGACCGGATAGCCGGCGATAACACCGCCGTTTAAGGTCTCCTCGACACCCTGCTGGACAGGCTTTCGATATTCCTGAGGGACGACACCGCCCTTAATCATATCGATAAACTCGAAGCCCTTGCCCGGCTCATTCGGCTCAAACTTAATCCAGACATCGCCATATTGACCGCGACCACCAGACTGCTTGATGTGCTTACCCTGAGCCTCGGCGGTGGAGCGGATAGTTTCACGATAGGCGACCTGCGGAGCGCCGGTATTGGCCTCGACGCCATGCTCCTTGTTGAGACGGTCGATAATAATTTCAAGATGGAGCTCGCCCATGCCGGAGATAATGGTCTGACCGGTTTCTTCGTCAGTATGGACGCGGAAAGTCGGGTCTTCCTCGGCGAGCTTAGAGAGGCCGAGGGCCATTTTTTCCTGATCGGACTTGGTCTTTGGCTCGACGGCGATAGAGACCGGTGGCTCTGGGAATTCGATACTTTCAAGGTGAATCGGGTGGGCCGGATCACAAAGGGTGGTACCGGTAGTAGTATCTTTAAGACCAACGACAGCGGCGATATCACCGGCGGTAACCTCATTAATTTCCTCGCGCTTATCGGCGAACATGCGGACGATACGGCCAACACGCTCTTTATTGCCGGTAGTAGCATTTAGGATATAAGAACCGGATTTAAGCACGCCAGCATAGACGCGGATGAAGATGAGCTTGCCGACGAAGGGGTCAGTAGCAATCTTAAAGGCAAGGGCAGTTAGAGGCTCAGAATCATCAGCTTTTCTGATGACTTCATCACCGGTCTTTGGATCGGTACCGACGATCTGGCCCTGATCGCGATCAAGCGGAGACGGGAGATAGTCAGCGCAGAGGTCGAGAACCTTCTCAACAATCACGCCGCGGCCATCGCCACCGGTGACGAGGAAGAAATCGCCATCAAGAACGCGCTTTCTCAAGGCCTTCTTTAATTCATCAACGGTAATGGCATCCTCGCCCTCGGAGAAGAACTTTTCCATCAAGGCTTCATCGGCCTGAACCGCCTCTTCGACGAGCATGGAGCGGGCGTTTTTAGCCTTCTCGACCATGTCTTCTGGGATTTCACCGACGGTCAATTCATGATCGGCATAATCTTTATAGGTGTAGGCCTTCATGTCGATAAGATCGACGACGCCACAGATGGTCTTTTCAAAGCCAATCGGGAGATGAATCGCGACGGCGTTCTTAGAAAGGCGTTTATGAATAGAGTCAAGGGATTTGTAAAAATCACCACCAATCTGGTTGATTTTGTTAACGAAACAGATGCGCGGGACGCCGTATTTAGTAGCCTGGCGCCAGACGGTTTCACTCTGGGCCTCGACACCCATCTTGCCGTCGAAAACGACGATGGCGCCGTCAAGGACTCTCAGGGAGCGCTCGACCTCGGCGGTAAAGTCGATGTGGCCTGGGGTGTCGATGATGTTGATCTGATGACCCTTCCAGTAGGCGGTCACCGCGGCGGAGGTAATGGTAATTCCCCGCTCCTTTTCCTGTTCCATCCAGTCGGTCGTGGCACCGCCGGTGTCGCCCTTTACTAGGTCAATTTTATGTTTTAAACCGGTGCGATAAAGAATCGCCTCGCTAGTAGTGGTCTTGCCCGCATCAATATGGGCAATAATACCAATATTTCTAAATTTTGATAAATCTTTTACTTCAGCCATAAACTCCTTAGCTCTTTCTTACATTAAAAATATTTTTAGACTTATTTCATTATAACATAGTTTTTTCAAATTATGCTAACTTTTCTTTAAGAATCTGTCCGGCGGTGCCCGGATTGGCCTTGCCTTTACTTGCTTTCATGACTTGGCCGACGAGGAAACCGAGGACTTTTTCTTGGCCAGATTTATAATCAGCAATAGCCTTGGCGCAGGCCGGGTCGCTCAAAACCTCATCAACAATCTTCTCGAGAGCGCCGGTATCATTTTCCTGAATAACATTTAATTCTTTAGCAATATCCCTCGTGGCTTTATTTTTCATCTGGGGGTCAAAGAGCTTCATGAAGACTTCTTTCATGCCGGTACTTGAGAGCTCCTGTTTTTCGGCCATCTCGGCGAGGTCGTCTAGCTGTTTCGCGCTAGGCAAATCATTTAGCATCTCATAAGATTTTTCCTCGGCGAGGAGGACGCTGGCGTATAAATTGCTAATTCTTTTGGCATCTTTTACTTTTGACAATGAATCCATCAAGGGCTGATAGTCAAGTAGAACCTCTAGCGTATCCTCCGGGAGCTTGCCCTTGAAAGACTTGCGGTAATCACGCGGGAGGAGAGGAACCTTATCCTGCTCCTCTTTAACAAAATCTTCGGTGAGGCGGAGAGGCGGGAGATCCGGCTCGGGCATGTAGCGATAATCTTGTGCCTCCTCCTTAGAGCGCTGAGAAGTCGTCTTGCCGCTGGCGTCGCTCCAGCCACGAGTCTCCTGTTTAACGGTCCCGCCCTCGTCTAGAATTTTACTTTGGCGGTCGTATTCATATTCGACGGCGCGCTCGACAGAGCGGAAAGAATTGAGATTTTTGATCTCGGCGCGGCGGCCAAGCTCTTTTGCCCCGGGCTTTGCCAGAGAGATGTTGACATCAAAACGCATATTGCCATTATAAAGGTCGCCATAGGTCACGCCGGCATAGGTCATCGCGCGCCAGAGCTCCTTACAATAATCACGCGCATCGGCGGCGGAATGGATGTCTGGCATGGAGACGATTTCGATCAAAGGAGTGCCAGCACGGTTCA
Source organism: uncultured Candidatus Saccharibacteria bacterium (assembly GCA_964566585.1). Classification (GTDB taxonomy): domain Bacteria; phylum Patescibacteriota; class Saccharimonadia; order Saccharimonadales; family Saccharimonadaceae; genus Nanosyncoccus. Next base: position 3,126 of record CAZMIW010000053.1, read on the forward strand.
AATCGACGAGTGAATAGCTACCGAAATGAGTCAGCTTGCCAGCATCTTCCTCCATGTGAGCGTGTTCAATACGGATTTTAGTGCCGTCTGGAAGCTCGACAAAACCTTCGCCGATAATCGGGTGATAAAACTGGGAAATTTGATAGCCCTTTGGCAAATCTGGATAAAAATAATGCTTGCGGTCAAAACG
>CAZMIW010000054.1:0-3228 GCA_964566585.1 uncultured Candidatus Saccharibacteria bacterium
ATTTCGATGTGAATTTTGCCATCGGTTAATGGTTGCGCAACGACCAGACTCCAATCACTTCGATCGGGTGCAAATTTAACGGCATAAACTGGCGCATAAGAGTCATCGAAAGATGGCTCTTCAGTGTATAATGCATCCCAGGTCGTTTGCGAGATAGCTCGTTTGTCCTCAATTCCGCTCCACCATCCAAGTCGCATTCGGTTAAAGTCATCTACACTTAGGCTCCGAGATTCCGCTTCGACAACGGATAGCAATAAGAAACTCCCTAAGCTAGGATTTGCCTCGTACCACGCTTCCTCGTCATCCTTATCTTTTAGAGTTTCGGTACTCCATTCAGTCCAACAACCAGCTCCACCAGATAATATTTGCCCACGGAGTCTTGCAAACACTTCGCCAACCGTTTCCGCCATCGGCGGAGTTCCACAATAAATTACCTGTGGATTGCCTCCTTTTGCCGCAGAAATTGTCGGTAGCAGGGTAGATTGATGAGAATCCAGCATGTCGGCGGCCTCATCGCAAATTAATTCGTCATTAGTTTTGCCCAACCCTCCGAGCCGAGTGCGCGTCATAAATTGATAATAAGCTCCGTTCTCAAACTCAATAAAGCTGTAATTCCGTGGTTTTTGACGGAATCGAGGCGTTAAAAGGTCGAAGATTTCTGAATAAGGGCTCTCGTAAAAGAAGTCTTGAACGCGTTTTTTAACGACGTCAGCTGTTGTTTGTAATTGGGCACAAAAATAGCCGGTTGCTTTACGGAAAATTATCCCATAAATAATGCGTGCTACGATAATCTCTGTCTTCCCGTTTTGCCGGGGGACAGAAAGCCCGCAGTCCAAATTGACGAACTTACCATCCTTATCCTCAGCGAGCCAGCGTCTCAGAACTAATTTCTGCCAATCAAGCAATTTCATCCCGTATTCGTCTAGTAGCTCAAATAATAGCTCTGCTTTTTCAGTATCTCCATGCTGATAAATATCAATTCTTGGCGTCTGAGTGCCGTAGAGTGGCTTATTTCGCATCTTTTTCTCCAGACGACTTAGCTACTGTTTTCTTCTTTGCGGACGCTTTAGAACGGCTCCTAGGCGCCTGTTTTTTCGGCGCACTAGCTTTTTCGAGTACTTTTTCGAGTACGGTGCCTTTCTTTGGTTTGCGGCTGCGGATGTCACGAAGTTCTTTGCGGAAAATATTAATGTTAGAACTCAGTCTTGCTGCTTCTTGTGGCGAGACTTTACCGGAGTTTAGTTGCCCAACATTTTCAAGAATCAATGCTTCGTAAAACGCTTCATCGTCATCGCCTATGGCGAGTTTTGTAATTGCCTTGCCCTCCTTTGCTTTCAATCGACCTTGGTGCAACTTATCCATTTTCGATGGATCTTCCTCTATTATTTCAATCCATCGCATTGCGGCTGCATAGCCATCATTCGGTAAAGTCCGCCTTAAAAATGGCTTTGCCTTAGAGAGCTGACTCGGTGTTATCGTACGAAAAAACTCAAGCCAATCATCGTAATCGAACTTCTCCCAACTCTTAGGGAGTTCAATTGGCGGTTTGTCTTGGGTATTTTTTGCCATTTTTACCTCTCAAATCTGCTTGGCATATTAAAGCGCGAGCGTAATTGCCGTCCAACCACTCCAGTAGCGAAACTTTTGTCTGATGTAGAGCAGAATTCCCAATGGTCCTTAATGCCTCGATCTAATACCTCTAGCTTTGTATCGTGTTCGTCCTTCCCCCCAATTTTCCAGTAACTGCCATATAGTCCTCTTGACATCGGCTCATCGGGAAACTTAGTTAAAACTTCAAGCATTTTTTGCCGGTTTATTAGCATTGGCTTATGAACGGCATAGTTGAGTGGCTCAACCCCAGCTTTTTCTAGCGTTTTAGTTAGGTGGCGGAGACGTCTGGTATATTCTGTTGAGGTCTCGCCATGTCGACCCTCAATCTGTACTATCCTTCTGTAGAGAGAACCATCATACTGCGGTGGTATATCTTCAGAAATAGGCTTCAGCACAAAGAAATCGTCATTGAAAAGCCAAATAGATTCGCTTAGGCTGTCATTTTTACAGGCGGCTTCGAGCATATTTCGAACGCGCTCCCATTTAGTTGGCTGGTCTTGTGGAAATTTCACTCGTCGATCAGGAACAATCCCTCTTGGGCATCCACCGTAGAACCAAACATTTCGGTAAGGGAAATTTTCTTCAACCGACCGCAGAGAGTATCTTAGTTCTTCATTTATTTCAGTATCCTTTACAAAATACACAATATCGTGTCGACCGGTCAAACCTTTATCGAACCCATAATTTTGGAATACTTCTGAATGACGATGACGGCTGATTACTCGACTGAGCCATAGTTGGCCGTTGTTGTCAGTTTGTGCAGTAAGTAAATGATTTAGCGCTTCATCCAAAATCTCAAGTTTCTTGAGTGTAAGATTCTTGCAAAGCGAGTTTTCATCATCAAAGTGATGTTTAATAAGTACCTGTGGCGCATGGTATAGTCCACCATTCAGAATAAGGCATTCAGCATTAAATATCTCATCCTCGCCAAACTGCATCCCATCTCTGAATGTTACGTCGTTACGTCTAACAAAATCTGTTCTGTAGATTTTATTCCAAACCATTGGCCAATACTTGGGCGAAGCCAATAGTGCGTACTCGCCTTTTTTTGCGCACCTTGAGACTGGAGCTTCACGATCAGCGAGATATCGATATTGTCCAAATTGAACTATATTATATCCATGCATAGTAAGTTTGACCATTATCTCAAGCGCCCCCTCGACCAATTCGTCATCCGCATCAAGAAACGCAAGATATTTTCCAGTTGCGTACTTAATGCCTAGGTTACGCGCCGCCGAAACCCCTTTATTTTTTTGGCGGTAGACTTTCCAGTCGTATCTCTCCGCGTATCTACTGTAAATTTCATAAGAATTATCAGTGGATCCATCATCGATAATGATAACTTCTACAAGGCCTTGATTTTGTTTGGCAAGACTGTCAAGGCATCGTTTTAAAAACGGTCCTTTATTATAAATTGGGATGATTATACTAAGTAGTGGTCTCGTTTCATCAACTCTACTCATCGCCTAACTCCTCTCTCCATGCTTTCTTGTTTATAAACTTCAGAGATGGATAGTAAAAATCTCTCTCTTCAGTACACGGAACATTTTTGCGTCCACAACAGATGCAATCGCCTTTCCAAAAAGTAGAAACCTCGTGTGCTGGCTTCTTGGGAAG
>CAZMIW010000055.1:0-3199 GCA_964566585.1 uncultured Candidatus Saccharibacteria bacterium
CGCTAAGTGCATACTGCGCCCTGCAAGGCAGCATCTTTCTTGCCAAAATCAAACCACTTATGATAAAATAAGATTAGAGGAGTTTCCAGCTCCTAGAGGTTTATTACCATCGAGAATAGCCTTTCGCAAAGCTGGTTGCTTTATGGAAGGTGGGAGGCATCCTTGGACGCAAAACGCAAAACATAAAATGCAAATACCAAAAGCCAAAGGGTAAACGGCTCGCGGTAAAGAAGCTCAAAAAGCCGAGGCGTTCAAGGCCTATACAGATTGTGCGGACTCTCTACGGGGCATCCTGCGATAGTAAGCTGCCTCTAAACACACCAGTTTTTGTTCGTTGTGCCCTCGGGGGCAGGCGAAAGTTCAGGTGCGCCGGGATCGGTCTCGTAGCTCGTATCAAAACTAAAAACCAGTCTATGCCGGTTTCTCTTACGCAGGCAACTGGAATGGTACGAATACTAGCGCGAGCAACGTTGGTTCCAACGGGAACTACTGGTCCTCCTCAGTATACAATACCAACAACGGTTACAACCTAAACTTCAATTCGTCGAATGTCAACCCCCAGAACAACAACAACAAGAACAACGGGAACGCTGTACGCTGCATAGCTAAGTCTTAGCGGCTGTAGGCCAAGGGGCCTACGCGCCCCTTCGGGGCGCAGAGCCGCTAGGGGTTCTTCCCAGCTCTTCGCTCCCCGCACCTTCCTATGAAAAATCACTCCTCAAAAAATCGCCTCTGGAATTTGTGCTTGCACAAAGCTCTGGGACCAGTAGAGGCATCAAGAAGTCTAAAACTTATAATCCCACCCCACGCTCGCGAACACTTTTGCATTCATCTTCTCGGATAGATAATGCTTCCCCATCCCGAGATACGAAATAATCGATTCGTCGTCCAGCATCCCATTCATATACTCTTGCGCCGCCCGATAAAAGTTCCCCTTAAATCGCTTCCCCGGTAAAAGACGCGTCCGATAAACCTTCGCCCCGAGAAACGGTGCTCCCTGTTCTATCGGCTGGATATAAATTTTGTTCGGATGCATCCTGTGCCCCATATCCTCTAGAAACTCCGGTATTACCTGTTCAAACATCAACTTCGCATATTCAAACTGATCTTCCGATACGACGATAAAAAAGTCGTCCACATATCGACCATACCATTTAAAACCCAAGTCAAAAGTCATAAATCTGTCAAACGGGTCCAGATTGATATTCGACAACAGCTGCGAGGTCAAATTGCCAATCACAATTCCCTGCCCCGCCGGCTGATGAAACAGACTCTTGTTATCCGGCAGTCCAATCCACTCCTTCTTCCCTCCCGCCATCCGGACTCCGTCTACCGGGTCGTCAAAAATCACTTCCGCCCAGAGGTACCGACAAATCTCATATTCCCAGCTAAAAGCGGTATATTGCTGCGAAAGCCCCCAGAGAATCCTCTCAAATAAAATCTCCCGGTTTAAGCTCATAAAATATCCCGAAATGTCACCCTTCATCACATAGGCTGGCCGCGAGCCCGCCTGCGAGGCTTTTTCCATAAAATGTTGCATCCGCTGTTGGCCGAGCAAAGTTCCCTTCCCATCCCGACAGGAATAGGAATCATAGATAAAGTGCCTATCCCACCAATACCCATTCATCGCAAACAGAAAATGATGCACCACTCTATCTCGGAACGGCGCCGCAAAAATCTCTCGCTGCACCGGATTATGCGTGATAAACGCCTTCCCTCGGCTCGGATGATAGACTCTATTTATGATGTCATCCCGGAGCTGTATTAAGTTGTCCATATAAAACATCTCAAATTTATGCTCGTCTTCCGTCCGCATCTTCGCCCGCTTTGCCATGTTGAAGGACTGCCAAAGCGCATCTAGCAAATCGTCATTATTTTCTGGTATTCGGATAAACTGATTTTTTGAACATCTCTCTTTATTAATTTTCACGTCATTTTCCTTTGTTCTTATCGTTTATTTCTCTTACCGCAATCCTTTTTTGTTCAAATATAATCTGGTTGCGTAATTTCGCAAGTTGCTCCGCTATTTGTAAAAGTTTATCATCTTTTATTATCCGGAGCGGTGAAACCGCCATAAAATATCCATCCGCCTCCGCGACTTTTAGCAGCGCCTTATCCAAAAACTCTTTCGGGTCTCCATTCGTCTTCACCATGATTGTATATCCTACAATGACATTTCGAATCGCCGTCGCAAAATCGTCCCCGATAATCCGCTTTGACTGCTCATTCATGTCCCTAAACGTCCAAAATACCGTCGTAAATAACTCCTTTGCATCCTCCATCAGATTCGGCATCATATCCTTTGGCCGTATCATCTTATTCGCCCGTTCAATCGTCGTCCGGCTCTGTTCGCGCATTAGGTTATATTCGTCTCCGGTTATTCTCTCCGGCATCTTAAAAATATAAATGTCGTCCTTCGCGCTCACCAGTTTCACCCCTATCACCTCAAACTTTTTTATCAGGTTGTCGATGTTTGGAATACTTACACAGCCCGTCTTGCTCGCGAATTTATAGTCCTTATCTATCTGCAGTTTCGCTTTCGACTCAACCATTTTTGCATATTTCGACGCAAAATACACCGCCGATTTTTCAATCGCCTTATACCACGTCCCCGAAGGGGTTTTATAGAAAATCATCTCCGTCTGATTTCTCTTTTCGTGTGTCAATACGATTTGTTTGCGTTCATAGTAGCGCAGTGCCGTCTCTCTACCCTCTTGTGCCGCCGCCTTTTCCTTCTCGCGGTTTTCAAGGGCAATTTCCGCCGCGCGATTTTCGCCCCCAGAGGGGGCAAAAATCGCGGGACTCTCTGCCGCTTTTGGCGGCAGAGAATCTGGCAGCCCCGCCCCTTTAGGGGTCGGGTCTGCATTTTTTCTTTTGGTTCTAGTCATGTTGTGTTTCCTTTCTCGCTCGGTACATTTTTACCTCTCCGCTCGTCCGAGCGTCCTTTTTTCGAGAGAGAGAATAGGAAGGTGCGGGGAGCGAAGAGCTGGGAAGAACCCCTAGCGGCTCTGCGCCCCGAAGGGGCGCGTAGGCCCCTTGGCCTACAGCCGCTAAGACTTAGCTATGCAGCGTACAGCGAACCCGAAGTACTTGTTGTAGTAGTACTGGGGGTAGACATGCGACGAATCGAAGTATAGGTAGTAACCGTAGTTGGTATTGTATACTGAGGAGGACCAGTAGTACCCGTTGGAACCAACGT
>CAZMIW010000056.1:0-3142 GCA_964566585.1 uncultured Candidatus Saccharibacteria bacterium
AACCGGTGTACGCGGTTTTGCAGACCGCTGCGTAACCACTCCGCCACAGCACCAAAAGGATAGCTGGTGCCCAAGATGGGACTCGAACCCATAATCCGGTGAAGGAAGCGGATTTTAAGTCCACCGCGTATACCAATTCCGCCACTTGGGCACCTAACATTATTATATCATACCTAGAAGGAAAAAGCCGCGAAATCCGCGGCTTTTAAATTATTTTGTGCCAAAAATCCGATCGCCGGCGTCTCCGAGGCCGGGGACGATGTAGCCGTTTTCATTAAGGCCTTTGTCCTGACAGCCGATCCAGAGTTCTACATCAGGATGGTTAATCTGAAGACGGTCGATTCCCTGAGGAGCTGCAATAATGCACATGAAGCTAATCTTAGTGCAGCCCCGCTTTTTCAACAGCGTGATAGCGGCATCAGCCGAGCCACCGGTAGCAAGCATTGGATCGAGAACAAATATCTGCCTCTCCTCTGCGCCATTTGGCAGTTTGCAGAAATATTCATGCGGCTCGAGCGTTTCCTCGTCGCGATAAAGCCCGATATGTCCGGTACGAGACTTCGGAACGACCATCTTGACAGCATCTTCCATGCCCATGCCAGCACGCATAATCGGGACGGCAACTAACTTTTTGCCGGCGATGCGTTTACCGACAGTCCGACAAATCGGGGTTTCGATAATATACTCCTCGGTTTCGAGATGCTGCATGGCCTCGCAGCAAATCAGGGTAGTCACCTCCTCGGTGAGCTTCCTAAAAGTCGAGCTGTCTGTCTCCTTTTTGCGCATTTCGGTAATCTTATGCGCAATCAGCGGATGCCAGCTCAAGACATGCACATTATGCGTCTTTGCCTTTATGCTTTGATAAGGCTTGCACAGGCTTTGCTCTTGTTTCAACGTTTCTTTGAACTCTTCTTTCTTGGACTTCGTCATAAAATCCCCCTTTCCTTTTAAAATACTATTGCTCCGCAATCTGTTACTGCAACTATTATAACATATTTCAAAATAAAATACAGCCAGGTCACGGCTGTATCTTTCTAATCGAAGGTCTCTCAACTACTTTCGATACTGTATTTATTTTAACACGAGCGGAACTAGACTGTCAACATTGATTTTTGATGAATTTTATGGTAGTTTTACACAGGCTTTAACAGAGGTAAACCGAACAAACTCGCCTTGACATTTTTCGACTTTATTTTGTAGACAGTAATGGTGGATTTTGGTATAATGGTAACATGAATCGAATACCGTTGGCCGAGAGGATGCGGCCGGAGAACTTGGACGAGGTAATCGGGCAGGACGAGATTATCGGAAAGGGCAAAATTCTAACCGAGATCGTTCGGCGTGGGGAGCCGGTAAACCTGATTTTTTGGGGGCCGCCGGGGACGGGCAAAACAACGTTGGCGAGAATCCTAGCTAAAGAGTATAAGGCAGATTTCGTAGAGATTTCGGCGGTAACCTCTGGGAAGAAAGATATTGAGGCGGTGGTTTCGCGAGCGCGACAAAATTGGAATCTGCAGATTCGGACGGTTTTATTTGTGGACGAGATTCATCGTTTTAACAAGGCGCAGCAGGATGCGTTTTTGCCGCACGTAGAGTCGGGCCTAATTATTTTGATTGGAGCGACGACCGAGAATCCCTCGTTTGAAGTGATTTCGCCGCTTTTATCTAGGTCTCGAGTAGTAATCGTTAAACATCTTTCAAAGGCGGATATTTTGAAAGTTCTAGAGCGGGCGCTGGCCCACGAAAAGGCTACTAAACGGATTACCCCGGAGGCACTAGATTACCTGGCGGAGCTCTCGGGTGGGGACGCAAGGAGTGCTCTAGGGGATTTGGAGCTTTCTCTATCTTTGGCTGGAAACGGCAAGATTACGCTCGAGGTCGTCAAGGAGGCGGCGGGGCGAAAGGTGCCGGGATACGATAAGGCGGGAGATGGGCATTATGATAATATCTCCGCGTTCATTAAATCAATGCGAGGTGGGGACGTGGATGCGGCGCTTTATTATTTGGCGCGGATGGTGGAGGCCGGGGAGGATCCGAAGTTTATTGCGCGGAGGATGACGATTTTTGCCTCGGAAGATATTGGCCTCGCGGCGAATGGCGGTCTAAATATGGCGGTGGCTTGTTTTCAGGCAGTAGAGCGGATTGGGATGCCAGAGAGTGGATTGATTTTAGCACACACCACCGTTGCTCTGACTCGTTCGAAAAAATCTCGGGCGACGACGGACGCTTGGTATAAGGCACAGGAATTGGCGCATAAATCGATGGGGTTACCGGTGCCGATACATCTTCGGAATGCGCCGACTAAATTGATGAAAGATTTAGGTTTTGGCAAGGGCCAAAAATGGGAGGCAGGCTTTCATCTTGATAAGTCTTACCTCCCGGATGAGATTTCAGTTCAAAAGATTTTTAAGGAATCTGGGCATTCGGGATAGCGGTAAAGACAACAGTGTTGCTGTATTCGCCGGAGGGAAAATCGCCGGAGACCTTGGCGCCGATAGTGACAGTCGTGGGGTCATTTGCAGAGATGCCGGGGTGGGTCTTGGCAGGGATGGCAGTAGAGATTACATCAGGATACTCGGCCGGATTTTCGGTGTTAGGCTGGACCGGATGATAGGTTGAAGCGCCGTCGATGGCGTAGCCCCAGTGATTATCCGGGAAGTCCGCTTCGGCAGTCTCGCCCTCTAGGGCTTGAATCTTTTCGGTGATGCCATTTTGAGAAAGAGTAGTGTCGGCTTTGTCGGTGGTAATATAGAGAGAGTAGCCCTCTGGGTCATTGGTGCTGACCTTGACCGTAATCGTGCCTGTATCCGGAGCGCTACTACCGGTGGCCTCGATAACGAGATTACCATATTCATCTGCACCCTCGGTGGAGAGCGAAATCGTCTCGGCAACTTTAGCGGAAACCGTCAAATCGCTCGTATCGCTGGTGGCATTGGTGTTTTCGGTTGGAACAAAAATTGATTGGCCTAGGAAGCTACTCAAGAGGCCGGCTGCCATAAGGCTTAACACCCAGAGATAGTTATCTCGTTTGAACTTCATTTTTTACCTTTTTGTTTTTAAATAATATGACCTTTTCTGCATCTATTTTAGCATAAGCAAATTTTAAATGCAAGAGTTTTGCAGTAAATCAATACATCGTTAA
>CAZMIW010000057.1:0-3068 GCA_964566585.1 uncultured Candidatus Saccharibacteria bacterium
CTCGATACTAAACACGGCTCCGGTGTTGCCGGTTCCGGTGCTATCGCTCGTGGTCTTCCGCGTGTCGAGGAGCTTCTCGAGGCCCGCACCCCGAAGGGTCAGGCTTTCGTCACTCCAATCGCCGGCGTGGTTAAAACTTGGGAAGACGGCAATCACTACATTGTCGAAATCACCCCCGATAGTGGCGACCTTGAACGTCTCGAGCTTGATGGCCGCAAACCAAAGGTTAAGGACGGCCAAAATGTCAAAGCTGGCGACGTCCTCACTAATAAGCCTAAGGGCAAAGAGCCGCTCGTCGCGACCAAGGACGGCAACGTTCAGCTCGTAGAGGGCGCCATCATCCTCGTCTCTGTCTCGGACGGCCCGGTCCGTATTGAGATTCCGAACGAGGCCGAGCTCCTCGTCAAAAATGACGACCGTCTAGAGCGTGGCGACCGCCTCACCACTGGTTCCTTGAATCTCCAAGATCTCTTGAAATACAAGGGCCGCGAGGCTACCGCCCGTTACATCATGAACGACGTTCTCTCGGTTTACGCCGCTCAGGGCCACGAGATCTCCGCGAAACACCTCGAAATCATCGTCCGCCAGATGTTCTCTCGCGTGATGATTGATAATCCGGGCGATTCCACTCTCGTTGCTGGCGACATCATTTCCGAGGCTGCCGTCGCCCGCGAAAACCGCGAGCTAGAGTTAGAGGGCAAAGAGCCGGTAGAATATACCAATCTCCTCCTTGGTATCACCAAGGTCTCGATTTGGTCCGACTCCTTCCTCTCTGCTGCCTCCTTCCAAGATACCACGCGCGTGCTTATCAATTCCGCCATCTCCGGCCGCATTGATCGCCTCCATGGCCTCAAGGAAAACGTCATTATCGGCCGCAAAATCCCGGTCGGTACCGGCAAGATTGCTCTCCCGGATGAGCCAGAAGAGGAAAATCTCGAAGAAGATAGTGAGATGCCCCTTGAACCTTCCGAAGAGGATCTCATCTCCTAACACAAACATAAAAAATCGCGCCCCCTTTTGGGGGCGCTTTTTTAGTCGAGCCAAACTGTGGCTTCATGTGCTAGCAATATCTCTTTGTAGACCTCGCGGTCTAGGCGGTCGAGTTTTAAGGCTAAGATGTTCGGGTTTACCCCAAGGTCTAAAAACATTCTTAGATTCTCCTCGCTTCCAACGACCCTAAAACGGACATTGTCCACGATGAAATTCGCATCCACCCCGACCTTCAGGAGTAGTGCAAGATGACGCTCGATCTGCCAAGAATTAAAATTCTTTACTAACGCCTCAAAATCAAGTTCTGCCCCAAACTCGAATAGTTCTTCGAGCTGGCTCTCGATCTCAGAATCGCTCAGCTTCTTTATTAAACGCTGAATTTTAATTGGAAATCCATATTTCTCTAAGACTTCCAGATTCCGCACAATCGCCCGCGGAGAGAACCTCTTATAGAGCAGATATTTTTCGCGCCGAGTCAAGCACTCGTCTTTCGCGATTTGCGTCAGATAGACATCCAGATGCAAGTGGCTTCCTATCTTTTTTAGCAAAAATCGTACACTCATCCCGACATCTAAAAGTTCCGTAAAATATCTCGCCACGATGCGTTCATCAGCCTGCCGGACAATCCGCCTCAAGGCTTCTCCTCGAACCATAATCCGGTCAAGATTTGGCAAAATCCAAACCGGCGTTAAAATCCGATGCGCCACTTTATTGATATCCAGACCATACGCTATTAAAAGATCCAGATTATCGCTGATGTGCGGCTCGCTCATCTCCTGCGCCATTAAAAACGGATCTGCTCCAAATATCAACAGAGCCTCTAAATCACAACTTGTACTAAGATTGCCATTTAACCGCCTCAAATAATAATTTGGATCTAAGAGTAGTCCCTTCGTGTTGAACCACTCAAAACCGAGCAACACTTCTTGCGGACCTAAGGCTTTTAACAGCTCCTCTGGCGTTGCCCCCGCCTCGTAGAATGAATCTAAATGATGCACAATCCGCTCTGCCCCTAGGGTCTCAAAAATCATCTGCAGATTATCGGTCGCCCAGAGCACCTGCTCTAAATGTCTTTCGAGCATCCCCAGAGGCGCCTTTTGAATCACTTCATAAATCTGCGCCTCTTCTAAATACTCTTTCTCGGGCTCTAAAAGATGTCCGGTTTTATCTTTCCGAACAGATTCCATTAGCCACCGTAAATTCGGCAAAATCTCCGCAGGAGTACACTTCTGAAGTGCCGATTTCAGCACTTCTCTTGATACTCCGAATATACGCAGCCACTTCAGGTTTTCCAGCTCAGACAGCCGTACTCTTGAAACCAGCTCGTCGGCCGAAGCTCCCGCCTTTAATAAGGCACTCAAATTTGCCTCCACTGCTTCATCGCTCATATAGCTAGCCACCTCTGTCGGATTCGCTCCGAAGGATACCAGCTCCATTCCCATCCCCGCGATTATCTCGCTAGGCAAGTTCTGCATCGCCGTCTCTATCGGCAAACCTTCTTTCAGTTTCTTGGTTACCAATTCTCTTGTTTCCATCCGGTCGGTCCCCCTTCCCTTTATATGGTCTAGAATTATTCCTGCATCCAACAAACACTCCACCTCCTTCTTGTTAAAATACTCTAAAGATATTAGCTCCTCTTTTATTCTATCACGCCTCTGTAAAAAAGCAAGAAAAAGGCGCCGCGGTATATTCCACAGCGCCATGAAGGGGGTATCTCAAACATTGAATATTTGTCTCATCAAATCCTGCCCCTCTATAAAGGGTGGATTGTTGTCCCCCCGCAAAAGATACTTACCATCTGCCGTCTCGGCAATAAATTCGTTCCCTGAAAAGAACAAATTTTTCACCCTAGCGGTGATAGTCTCCTCTTTAAAAGCAACTGGGTACACTCCACAATCAGTTTTTACGTACGGCTTTCCAATCAGCTGCATCGTCTCCTTTATTGGAGACCAGTTTACTAGCATCTTTTGCATAATAATCTCAACTCCCTTCTAAAAGAACCTTGCCTAGAACCCTTCTACTAGGCTTCCAAACTGCAACTCTTCTATTATAACACAGACATCCTAAAAAATCAAGCA
>CAZMIW010000058.1:0-2966 GCA_964566585.1 uncultured Candidatus Saccharibacteria bacterium
CTTTATGCAGGTATTGTAGCACAAAAAATTAGCACTTGCAAGAGCCGAGTGCTAATTAAATTCTAATTTGGTAGCCGCGCTTCGCGCGTCTTCCAGCGGGCGGCGCCTTGTAAAGCAAAAAGCAAGCTTTTTGCTTGCTTCGGCTTCTACGCTGGTATGCCGTTGTAAGCGAAGTCAGAACCTTAATTATGAACTCACTTACTAGCGATAACTCCATATATTTTGCCTATCAGCCAGTTTGGCAGACTGAATAATGGAGCCTACTTTAATTATATCACAGATTATTATATAATATGCACGCAAATGCATACAACCCGATTTTAATCATATTATTTGAATATTTTTTAATTACGCTTATGATATAATAGTAATATAAAAGCAAAAACAGGAGGATTGACCCTTTACAAAAACAATATCTTATGTTAAAATATAAGCATTATAAGGAGTTATCATGATTGGAGCAAAGAAAGTAGCATCTTATTTCATCTCTAAGGCCAATGCCCTTGGCGATGGAAATAAAGAGCTTAGCGGGAATAATGACTTAACTAATCTAAAGCTCCAGAAGTTGCTGTATTTTACTCAAGTAGAATACTTGAAGAAACATGGAGAGAAACTTTTTGATGAAGATATCCAAGCTTGGCAGTATGGCCCCGTAGTAAAAGAAGTATATGATTGGCTGAAGGGGTGTGGTGCTTATGTTATAACTGAGTTTGACATAGCTTTGGAAGACTTGAGTGATATCCCGGACAGCATCAAGGCATTTCTTGATGAAATGTGGAATAAATACCAGAAGTATTCTGCATGGGGGTTGGTAGAAAAAACCCATGAGAAAAATTCTGCATGGGACAAGGTTTACGCTGGTGGGAATGGCGATAAGAAAATTATCGATATCAACCTACTAAAAGAAGCGGCAACCTTATAGATGATAGCGAAGAAAAAGAAACAGCCAAATCAGAAATCTAAAACTTCGGCTGTAAGAGGCTTTCTTCCGGATTTTTCTAAATATCTTTTCAAAGACTATCCAATAGATGATGCATACCAGAACAAAGATTTAATTACAAAATTGAAAAACTTAGTCTCCGAGTTGCTAATTACACAAAATCCAGCACAGGATTTACAGAATAACGGATTATGTAAGAAATTAGAACTAATGAAACCGGGTATTGACAAGAAGTTTATGGATAAATGTGACTTCCCCGAAGGCAAAATTTACTATGCAGCTTATGGGAAAAATGCATACCGAATCGTTTTTGGCATAGACACCAACCAGAGAATCGCTTACTTTTTTGCGCTAGACAATTGTCACAGTGTGAGAAAGGTTTAGACTCAATTCTCTGCCGAGGTGAACTTTTCCGCAATAAGCTCACAGATTTTTGCTAGATACTTCAGGTCGAATTGATACACGACTTCATCTCCCGGCCAAATCATCGCGTTATCGGATATGCCACCTAACTTAGCGACTTCAAATGCGTGGATGTCATCTATAAGGGATTTAGAGCGTCAGCAGTATATATTAAAGACATTGGGTGCAGAATGGACTCTTCTTGGGTTGAACCTAACATTTAACCCTGTTAAATACCTAGCGCCAATCAAAAAAGCCATCTCCAGATTTTCAACTAATACGGAAATGGCTCGAACCTCTAAACAACAGGGGCCAGAGGACGATATTTCTAATTTAATTAAACAATGGTACACCCGGTAGGATTCGAACCTGCGACCTTTGGCTCCGCAAGCCAACGCTCTATCCAGCTGAGCTACGGGTGCAAATGAGGACGAAAGGGCAAACGAAGTTTGCATCTTTCGGACGAATGCTGCGCCCGAAAGTTTACTTACGGGCACATACTTTGTGAAAAATATGGTGTGGACAATCGCCAAAATTGCTAGACGAAGTCTAAATCGTAATTTTGGACGACGATCCACCTAGAAATTAAATGTTCATTACCTGGTGGTAACAATTATATTCTATCATATTTTTGAAAAATATGGTATAGTAAAATTATGGAAAAGAGTGAATTACCAAATCAGGAGCCGGAGAGGACTAAAAGAACTTCTCCGAAGAATAGTAAAAAGAGCGGAAAGAGCCGAGCGACGAGGCTCCGAGCGAAGTTTCTTGACACCTATTATGGGCATCCTTTGAAGGATATGAAACTAGTCGCGATTACCGGGACGACTGGGAAGGTCGAGGTGGCGCATTTCGTGCATGAAATTCTCCGAGCGGCGGGGCAGCCGGTGGCGATTATGGCTTCGGAGAATAATATAAAGGTTTCCACTCTTCATAAATTCTTATCTAAAGCCTGGAAGGCGGGGGCGAATTATGTGGTCGTGACGGCGCCGGCCGAGGCGCTTTCCTCGGACGTGTTTTATGGGCTACCGGTACATATTGCGGCGATTACGAATTATATGGATGCTTCGATGGCGGAGACGCCGGTTTCGGATTATATCGAAGCGGGTAAGACACTCTTTAATATGGAGCCGGATTATGTGATTTTGAACCGGGATGATTTGCATTATGGGGAGCTCCAGACTTTTGCGGGGCAAAAAGGTACGTTGACCTATGGACAGGATAGATTTTCAAATATCCAGATTGAAGATTTTAAGCTGTATAAGAAGGGGGTAGAGGCCTCGGTTGCGATTGGGACGACGCATTTTACAGTGGCGTCGTTTTTGACGGGGGAGCCGGTGGTGTCGTATATGGCGGCGGCGACGGCGATTGCGGATGCGCTGCATGTGACGCCTGAAAAGATCTCGGAAGGTATCGCAAATTATACAAAGCCCCAGTAGGGCGCGCTACTTCTTCAGAAGATGCGCTTCTCGCTCGACGTATGTCAAATACGTCTCGCTTCGGTGCTCCTTCTTCATCGTATCGCATCCCTACTGGGACTTTGTGCGGAGGGTTCTTTTCGTCACCTCAAGGTCTTCGAAGGCGTGGGGGCCGTCGGCGCGGAGGATAGTTTTTTCGTGGCCTT
>CAZMIW010000059.1:0-2743 GCA_964566585.1 uncultured Candidatus Saccharibacteria bacterium
ATTCCAAAAAAGTTGGGAGATTTTTGGAATCAAAAAGGCCCTAGAGTATGGGTGGGCTTTACTCTAGGGCCTTTTTCACCCCACAACGCTTCCTTGTAAGATACCGGGTCCACCCCGGAAGCGCGACCCACCTCACACAAAACGGGGTCCGCCGGTTATGGGGATTGCTATATTCTCAAACGATCTTTTCTAAAGTGGAGGTAATACTTTTTAAGACTTACAACCGGGGGCGGAATGGGACCGCCATAAGAAATTGTAAGCTCGAAAAGGATTTGAGAACACAGCAACTCAGACTTCCATTTTCACGCGAATGCGTTATAATGGAAGTAGAATTATGATTTTTTAGGTGCGGTGTGGACGTTTAGAAAACGCCCAACTGTTTAGATTATATCACACAAAAATTATAAAGTCAACACTTTTTCTATAGTTTTTTATGAAAATCAACCAAATACGACCCCTAGAGGCAAAATTTACAGAGGTGTTAGAGACCATTGCGCTTAAGCCTAAAACATTGTATTTTATTGGAAAAATGCCGGAAAATGTGGTGAAGACGGTGGGGATTGTGGGGGCAAGGAGGTGCACATCTTATGGCGAAAAAATCGCCTATGAGGCGGCGTTTGAGCTGGCGCGGGCGGGAGTGTTGGTGGTGTCGGGGCTGGCCTATGGGATAGATTCGATCGCGGCGAGGGGTGCACTAGACGCGGGAGGGCGGACGGTGGCGATTCTCGGGACACCGATTGACGAGATTTATCCGGAGGAACACCTAGATTTGGCGCGGGAGATTGTTGACAAAGGCGGGGCAATTATTTCGGAATATGCGCCGGATGAAAAATTAGTCGCGAAATACGGGCTAGAGGTATATCCGGGGCCGGACGAGACTTTTAAAAACGGATTTCGGGAGTTTAATCGTCGGACCTCGTTTCTCTATCGGAATAGATTGATTGCGGGGCTTTCGGATGCGGTTTTAGTGGCGGAGGCGACGGAAAGGAGCGGATCGCTCAATACGGCCTCGCATGCGCTAGCGATGAATCGAGATTTGTTTGCGCCGCCAGGGGATATTACGAGGAGGACTTCGGCGGGGTGTAATAGATTAATTGCCGAGGGAGCCTTGGTTTATCTTTCGCCAAGAGACATTTTAGAGAGGTTATTCCCCGCTGGGCTGCCGGGAGAGAAACGGCGGAAAAGAGTACCGATTTTTGCGGGCTCGCCGGTGGAGAAGGCGATAGTCGCGGAGATTGTCTCTGGAGAGGCAGATGGGGAGAAAATCGTGGAGAAGCTACAGATCTCGGCGGCGGAGTTTACGCAGGCGATTACGATGCTAGAAATCCGCGGGATTGTCCAGCCGCTTGGGTTAAATAACTGGAGCTTAAAGTCGTGATACTACTTCGGCTAGGATTTTGGGGAGTTTGGCTTTTTCCTCGGGGGTGAAGCGGGAGAGGACGAAATCCATGTCGCCGAGCTTTTTCCTGAGCTCGTCGTTCCCTGTGCCGATGCGGAGGCGCGGGAATTCATCGGTGTTTAATTCTTTGATGATAGATTTTAGGCCATTATTGCCGCCGGCAGAGCCTTTTTCTCTCTGGCGGATTTTGCCGAAGTCGAGGTTAAAATCATCGCAAATAATAAGTAGGTCTTCTAGAGGTATTTTATAGAAATTTAAGAAGGCTTTTACCGGGACACCAGAGGTGTTATAAAAGCCTTGAGGCTTAATGAAGATTTTATCTCCTTCTCTTAGGTAAATAGCGCCAAACTTGGGGTGTTTTTCCCAATCTAGGCCCTTAATTTTAGCATAAAAATCAAGGGCGAGAAAGCCGGAATTGTGACGGGTAAAATTGTATTCATTCCCGGGATTTCCGAGACCGACAATTAGTTTCATAGGGTTATTTTACCACATTCTGAGAGTTTTCGCTTTGGCTATCTCACGAATGGCCTTCTTTACGGTTTTCTTAGAGAGTTTTGTCTTCATCTCGTTTACGCTCCGAGTTTCTAAAAGATAACATAATAGGGGTGCCGACATAGGGGTAAGCCTCACGAATCTTGCGCTCCAAAAAACGCTTATAAGACCAATGGAGAAGGCCTAAATCATGACCGTGGATGACAAACCAAGGCGGGCAGACATCGGTCTGGACGATATATTTCGGCTTTGGATGAGTGTTTTTTAGGCCGGCGGCGGGATGCTCGGTGAGGGCTTCTCTTAAGATTTTATTGAGCTCGGAAGTCTTCATTTCATGATGACGCTCTTCATCGATTTTTAGGGCGAGTTCAAAAAGCTTGGTGACATTTTTGCCGGTTTCGGAGCTGGTGAGGAGGGCGGGGGCATAGGGGAGGAAGTCAAAATCGCGCTCGAGGTCATCTAGGATTTTATCAGTATCTTTAGTGAGGTCGGTTTTGGTGATGACAAGGATAATGCCTTTGCCGGCCTTGACGATTTCGCCGGCGAGGGTTTGATCTAGTTTTGCATGAGGTTCGGTAGAGTCGATGAGAAGAGCACAGATGTCGGCTTCTTCGATGGCGGCGAGGGTACGGAGGGCGGAAAATTTTTCGATGCCAACCTCGCGCTTGCCCGGCTTCCTTAATCCGGCGGTATCGAGAATCTCGAGGGTTTTGCCTTTATATTTTACCTCGACACGATTTATATCTCTGGTAGTTCCCTGTTTGCTGCTGACTATGGCTTGTTGCTTTTTTGACAATGAATTAAAGAGGCTGGATTTGCCGACATTGGGGCGACCGATGAGGGCCAGCTTTA
>CAZMIW010000060.1:0-2732 GCA_964566585.1 uncultured Candidatus Saccharibacteria bacterium
GAAAGGATTCGAACCTTCGAGACCTTTCGGCCCACACGATTTCGAGTCGTGCGCCTTCAACCACTCGGCCACATCTCCGTCAATAATTATACCAAAAAAACTCCCCCTTGAGAAGAGGGAGTTTCTATCCTTTAAGAAGTTCTAGCAGAGATGAATTGCAAGGCAGCGGGAGTAGCGGACTGAGCCGTACTTCAGGTACGGCGAAGGAGCAACGCACCCGCAGAAGAAGCAATTCGCTCTACTAGGACTTCTTTTTCGTATCGCCGATAACGACCTTATTAAGCTCTTTGTTCTTCAACGCATTCACAATAACCCCACCAACCCCGGCAATCATCATGAACCAAAATCCAAAGCCCATGCTCCCCATCCCATAAGATTGGCTCGTATAAAGAATCATTGCGAGAAAACCAAACGCCGCCATCACCCCAGAGAGGATAACATTAATCATCATCTCTTTTGCTACGATTACTTTATTGATGCTCTTCAAAGTCTTCTCTGGCAAAAGCGCCATCAAGAGCAACAAAATTGCCGCAATTAAAACAATCACTGCAATCCACGCGTTATACCCAAAGGCATTCGTCGAAGCCGAAGTCCCAAAAATCGAGACCTTATACCACGGCAAGAACAACGCAATAATCCCTAAGCCTCCTGCTATCGCACTTAATAATTTTTTCAAAGTTAAAGTCATAACAACTCCTTTATATATTTTATTAATTTCATTTTAAGCTAAAACCCCATTTTTTTCAAGAGTTTTTTACAACACCGTATAAAAACTGAATCATATCTATTAACCATTTACTAAAAGATAATTTTGATATATAATAGTTATATATTGTATATCAAAAGGAGTATATTATGTCTAGCAAAACCGCATCTGTATTAACCAGAACTGAACCAGAAACGAAAGCCGCTGCCGATAAAATTTTTGAAGAGATCGGCACTTCCACCTCTGGAGCAATCAACATTTTTCTTCACAAAGCCGTAGAAATTGGCGGATTTCCATTTGATGTAAGAATTTCAAAGCCAGATATTCCGGATTTAGATTCTATTCCGCAGGAAGAATTTGCCAAGATGCTCGACGAGGCCTACGAAGAGACCGATAAAAACGGTGGAATCCCCCTTGAAGAAGCTTTGGAAACTTTAAATAAAAAATACGGATTCAATGCCAATGTATAATGTTATAGTTTCCAAAAAGGCTTACGAAGATTTAGACAATATCTATAAATATATTGCCTTTGAAAAAGAAGATAAATTTGCAGCGCGCAAAAACATAGATGGTATAAATGCTAGCTTACGCTCCCTAAAAACCTTTCCACTTGGATACTCAGTATACGAACTACACCCGTCTTTCAGAGTCATCCATTACAAACGATATAAAATTTTATATCGTGTCAACAAAGCCAAAAAGACCGTCACCATCGCCAGGGTAGTACACTCCTTGCAAAACTACTAATCAATTCACTAGACAAACACCTGTGATATAATATACTTATTATGAGCGTGAAAGATACTATCCCGGGTTACAACACCCTTGTCATCCCTTACCATATTGTTAGCACCGAGCTCTCCGGTCTCAAATATCGCCATCCCGCTAAAAACCTCCGGGTCATCGGCGTCACCGGCACCAACGGCAAAACCACGACCTGTTTCATGATCTGGAAAATGCTAAACGAGGCCGGGCTAAAAACCGGCCTCATCACCACCGTCGCCTGGGGCGTCGACGAAATTCATAAACAAATAGAGCACATGACCACCCCCAAAGTCTCAACCCTCAATAGGCGCATCAAAGAAATCAAAAAAAGCGGCGCCGAGTTCCTTGTCCTCGAGGTAACTTCCCACGCTCTCGCCCAATACCGCACCCTCGGCATCCCGATTGAAATCGCCGTCATGACCAATGTCACCCACGAACACCTCGACTACCACAAAACCTTTGAAAAATATCTCAAGGCTAAGTTAAAACTCTTTAAACACGCCGATTATGGCGTCATTAACCTTGACGATCCCTCTTGGCGAGAGTTTAAATATGCCATCACGACGGACGGCAACAGCAAAAAATACTCGACCTATGGCATCAAAAACGAGGGCGACCTCCAAGCCGTCAAAATCAAACTCGAGGCCTCTGGCGTCCATTACAAGGCCCGCTCCGAGGGACATAATACTCTCGATATTAAGACTAAAATCCCCGGCGAGTTTAATGTCTATAACTCTCTCGCCGCCGTCGCCGTCGGTAGAAGATTAGGTCTAACGGATGAGCAAATCGAAAAGGGCATCTACGCTCTTGATGAGGTCGAGGGCCGTATGAATAGGATAGACGAAGGTCAGGATTTTGAAGTCATCGTCGACTTCGCCCATACCCCCGACGCCTTTGAAAAAGTCTTTGAAAGCGTCAAAGACCATCAGGGCCGCATCATCTCCCTCTTTGGCGGTGCCGGCCGGCGCGACGAATCGACCCGTCCCGAAAGAGGTGAAATTGCCGGCCGATACAGCGACATTGTAATTTTAACAGAGGACGACTCTCGCGACGAAGACCCCTTAGAAATCATCAATCAATTTAAAGATGGCTGTAAAAAAGCGGGGCTCACCGAAGAACAAATCCTTATCGAACCAGATCGCGGAAAAGCCATCAAACTCGCCCTTGAAACCGCCAAGAAAGGTGACCTCGTCCTCATCCTCGGCAAAGGCCACGAAAAAACTATCCTCCGCGCCGACGGCCCCCACGCCTTCGAAGACCT
>CAZMIW010000061.1:0-2650 GCA_964566585.1 uncultured Candidatus Saccharibacteria bacterium
TCCTCCGCCTCTTCCTTCTTCTCCGCCTTATCCGCAATCGCCTTAGCGCGGTCTTTCATCTTATTCATCGCCCTAACAACGAGGAATAAGGAGAACGCAATCACTAGGAAGTTCACTACTGCCTGAAGAAAACTACCATATCTAATTACGGCCGCATCGCTCCCGCCAAAGAAATTATCAATCTTAATCGAGAGTCCCGAAAAATCGACACCGCCGATTAAGAGCCCGACGATTGGCATGATAATATCATTCACGAGCGAAGTCACAATCGCGGTAAACGCCGCCCCGATTACCATACCTACAGCGAGGTCCATCACACTACCTTGCGAGATGAATTTTTTAAATTCCTCAATAAAACCATTCTTCTTTTTTGTCATAGAAGCTCCTAATTATTTTCTACATTTTATCATATCTCCCCCAAAATTTCTACTGCCCCGCCCGCAGCTTCTTTATCTCCCTGAGTATCTCCGCCGTCTTTTCTTCGTCATCCTCATATTTTGAAAGCTCCTGAGAGAGTTCAGAAACCCTTTCCCGCACTAGTTCCTTTTCGTATTCCTTCCTTAAATCCATCGCTATCCGCGCCAAAGTCTTTTCATCATACCCCCCATACTCTGTCTCAAAAACCAAAGACAATTCCGAAATCTCTACTTCGTCCTCTGGCAATTCAAAATCGAGCTTCGCCCCCGCCTCGCCGCCAAAAAGTTGAATGGCCTTTAGCCTATTCGAAAGCACCGCAATTCGCGAAGCCGGGCCAACCTCCGCATTCTTGACCTTTTTATAAAACTTTCGTCGCGCCCCAGTCTCAAAAGAAGCCTTCTTTGCCATCAAATCTTCAATCGAAACGTCGAGCCTCGATGCCACTAACTTTTCATAATGTTTTTTCTCAACTGGATCTTTAAGATAGGAAATCAATCGCACTGCCACGTCCGAATATTCTTTTTTCCCGGTCGCCGTCGCAAGATTTAAAGTTTCCTCGTATCGCCCCAAAAGATAGTCTACCGCCGGCACCGACTTCGAAACCGCCTCCTGCCAAAGTAGCGGGTCCTTCTGGATTAATTCGTCCGGATCTTTACAGCCATGATAATCCGAAATCACTGACAAAGTAACACCGAGACTCCCCGCTAGGTTTATCGCCCGCTCCGTCGCCCGCATCCCCGCCTCATCACCGTCATATGCCAGCCGCACATCAGAAGTCAAGCGACTAAGCATCTTTAAATGTTGCTCTGTCATCGCCGTCCCCGATGTCGCAACCGCCGTCTTTACCCCCGCCTGATGCGAGGAAATCACATCCATATTCCCCTCGACAATTACCACATATCCCTTCTCGCGTATCGCCGGCTTTGCCTGATATAGACCAAAAATAAATCGCGATTTGTTAAAAAGCAGTGTATCGGGAGTATTCAGATATTTTGGAATCCCGTCTTTTTCCAAAGTCCGCGCCGTATATCCGATAATCGCCCCGCCCGAAGCCTCGAAAAACGGCACCATCATCCTCCCGCGAAACAAATCTCCCCCATATTGATTTAATAGCCCCGCCGCCTCCATCTCAGAAGCAGTAAACCCCTTTGACTTCAAAAACCGGACCAAAGCCTCGCGCGCATTCGGCGCATAGCCAATCCTAAATTCGCGCACCGTCGCTTTGTTCATATTCCGCTTATAAAAAACGTAGTCTATTGCCGCCTTATTTTTAGAAAGCGCAAATTGATAATATTTTGTCGCAAGCTCCAAAGCCTCGCGCGCCCGCACCTTTCGCCGCGCAATCTCTTTGTCTCCGCCAGAGTATTTCGAAAGCTCTACCCCCGCTCGCGCCGCCAATTTCTCCAAAGCCTCTCGAAAAGAAATCCCCTCGACCTCCATAATAAAAGTAAAAATATCTCCGCCCTTATTGGCCGAAAAATCGTGCCAAATCCCTTTCTCCGGAGAAACCATAAAACTCGGCGTCTTATCTACGCCCCATGGCGACCGCCCTTTCAGCCCTCGCCCCGCCCGCTTTAGTTCAATGTAATCGCCGATTACATCCTCGACCGGCAGCCTCGCTTTGATTTCTTCTTTAGTTTCTTCCATACTTCTGATATAATTATAGCATAATGAACGATATCGAATATCTGAATACTATTGCCAAAGATAATCGCACCGAAGTCGCGCCCGCAAAAGACCATATCCTCGACCCTAAGTGGATTAAGATTATCATTGGTGCTGTCGCCGCGGTTATCGTTATGATGATTATCGGCGGTATTCTTAGCGGCCTCGGGAACGGTGAACGCGACCTCCTCGATAAGATTTATGCTCGCACCAACAATCTCAACACTTCCGTCAATAATTACAGCGATTCTCTAAAGTCTTCCGATCTCCGCTCTATGGCTAGCTCTCTTTCTACCGTCCTGAGGGAGACCAACGCTAAAGTCGGCGCCATCCTTACTTCGGACTACGGCGACACCACGCCGAAAGACGAAAGCATCACGAGCGAGGAAACGGATCATATCGCCGCGGTAGATTCCGCCCTAAATTACGGTAAGATTAACGGCCTCCTCGATCGCTACTTTGCCCACGAAATGTCGCGCGAAATCGTCCTTCTCCAGTCTCTCGAGTCCGAGGCTCTCGAAAAGTCGAACGGCGATGCTATAAAAAGCGCCCTCTCTAGCTCTTGGAA
>CAZMIW010000062.1:0-2563 GCA_964566585.1 uncultured Candidatus Saccharibacteria bacterium
TTTAGAGCTCCTCTGTAGCCTGCTTGAGGGAGGTAATAGGTAGCGGTATCAGTAGACTGGATGTTAGTGTATTCATTAGTTAGAGCGTAGCCTTTGTCGTGGCCGAGGATGAGGTTTTCGGTCATCCAGCATTTGTCGTCGGCAAGTCTCTTGACAGTATAGGTGGTATTATCACGCCGGTCTACGGCTGTGGTGCTATCGCCGATATTTGGAAGGCGGGCGTCACAATCAAAGCCCTGCATCCAGACCGTAGCCTCTTCCCACACCGCATAAAGGGTAATTGTCCCAGCCGTTCCCGGAGTGACACTCTGGCCAGCGGCAGAGGCGGCGGAGATAAGCGCAGAAACCGTCGGCGTATCGGCCGGGGAATAGACTACGCTACCAGAGGCAGAGAGCGCCCAGCCGGTAAAGTTATAACCTTCTCTTGTGAAACCGTTTGCCGGGACGGTATAATTGCTATTTGTCTGGAAGATAGTCTGTGAGGCCATTGTGCCTGTCCCGCTATTGCTATCAAAGGCGATAGTATACGGCACATCCCATACCGCATAAACAGTGAATGAACTTTGCGACACATCCTGTCCCGCAGCCACCGCCGCACTAATCAAATCATTTATCGACACCGTCTGCCCGGCAAGGAAGAGCGGCGTAGTCGCCGTCGTGGCACCCGAAACCATCGCCCAACCCTTAATTCCATAACCGTCCTTTACAAAGCCCGTGCTCGGCATCACCATATTCGAGCCCGCAAGCACCGTCCTCGGGCCCATGACATTGCTTCCGCCATTCGCGTTGAAGTTCATCGTATACTTAACGCCTTCGCTCTTTGCCACCGCCGAAAAGACCACGTTATTCGTGTATGTCCCAGCCGGTAGTTCCGAGGTCAGTTTCGCGCCAAAGCCGATTTGGTAAGTATTATAAGTACTAGAAGCACAACCGGTTTGATCTAATGGATAGGATAGGTTTTCACAATAATCTGAATCTTCTTCACTAGGACTGTCTATGATAGTACCATTACCTTCGTTTTCTCCTACAGCGAACCAATTACCATATGCTCCGGCTTGATACCTTCTGAAGCCCCATGTATTGTTGGAGAGAGAGGATGCCCCCGTCGTCGCATCATAGCCCGAAACAGTGTCTATCGACTGAATTGCTGTCGAGACACTCGGATTACTATGTGTCATGTTTTTGCTAGTGTCTTGCGTATAGATAGAGAGAGTATATCCTTTTATGGTGTTTGTCGTCACCGCTACATTTACTTCACCAGTAATCTGAGTACCGGTATTCGGGTCTGGAGAGATTGTTGTATGACCCTGAGCATCCGCGAGCGCTAGCGTACTCTTATCTACTGCCACCTTGATATATTCCCGGACATTCACCCCGACTTCCGCACTCATCTCTTGGCCCTGCGCCTTGCTCGGTGCAACCGGGTATAACACGCTCTGTAGTGAAAATGCCAAAAGCCCCATAAACGCTGCTAATACCCCCGCGGCTAGCGCTTTTTCCTTTTTTCCTCCCTTGTGATAGTTTGTCCTCATCTCTCTCCTTTGCTTATTACTTTTTAATTGGTTATTCCTTTCAAATCTTTCGCTCGGGCTCTTCATCTCTTATCTCTCCTCATCTAGTTTAACCCCCTCGAACTGCTAGTCTTCGCCACTACTGAAAATACCACGTCGTTTGTATATCGCCCGGAAGGAAGCGCATCGGTGATATTCGCCCCGAAGGTCACCGCATTTCTCTGGGCCTTGCCTTGAGTAACGCAATCGTTATAGGACCCAGTCCGATTCAAAATCTCATTACAAATTGCAGAGGATTTCTCACCGTTAAGATTTATCGTCGTCGGATTGTCCTCATCCACTCCTACGGCCATCCAGTTTCCGGCGCCGAGTCTTACGCCCCAAGTATTTGCCGCAAGCGTGCTTAGTTGTCCCGCCGTCGGATTTATATCCGCCGTCACGCTCGTGTTAATGTGCTTCATTTCGTTTGTCGGACTAAGAGTATAAACCTTTAGCTCATATCCGCTCGCCGCATTCGTCGTCACATAGACATTCATGTCCGCCGAAACCTGTGTCCCCGACGGAGACGGCAACGTCCCCCTCGCGATACATTCATCCTCCGTATCGCCTGTCTCGCATTGAGACGAATCGTACATCGTCAAAACCGTCTTATCTAGCGCCATTCCGAGTGTCGGGTCAACATCTAGTTCTATCTCTACGCTATCCGTCGCCGCATTACTCGGCGCGA
Source organism: uncultured Candidatus Saccharibacteria bacterium (assembly GCA_964566585.1). Taxonomy (GTDB): domain Bacteria; phylum Patescibacteriota; class Saccharimonadia; order Saccharimonadales; family Saccharimonadaceae; genus Nanosyncoccus. Next base: position 2,239 of record CAZMIW010000062.1, read on the forward strand.
CAGGGAACAACGCCTGATAACATAGCCCCAAAAGGAACAAAAACGCCACGCCAGCCAACATCTTCCCGCCCCCGAGACCCCTCTTGCGCACAAAACTCACCTTGCTTCTACCCGACATCCTTCCGCGCACAAAACTTCCCCCGCTCTCGCGTGGTCCCTGCGATACCCAAACTTTTTGTTTTCGTTCAAAATGCATTTTCAATGACCTTCAATATATGTCTATATTATAATGCCTATGTTTTTAAATTGCAAGACTTTTTCCAAAAAAAATTGGCGGAGGGTGGGAGATTCGAACTCCCGCTCCAGGTTTCCCCAGACTAACGAT
>CAZMIW010000063.1:0-2521 GCA_964566585.1 uncultured Candidatus Saccharibacteria bacterium
TTCCATATGCTCACCACCTTTCTATAATGTGCAACGATTAATCATAGTATAGCATAATTTTAAATGGTGTAAATAGTGGAGCTGTTTGTGCTATGGCATTTTTTTGCGTGGAGATTTGGCGAGGCGAGTAGGCTTGGCGGTCTTGGCGGCGCGAACGGGTTTGGCGATACGGGGCATCTTTACGACCGGGCGGCCGAGAGGACGCTTCTTGACGGCCTTCTTCCTAGCAGCTTCGTTTTCGGCGATTTGGGCCTCGATGCGGGCGATGGTGGCGGTAGCGTTTTCGGTGTCATTGGTCGACTCATAAATCGCAAGGATTTGACGAAGGGTAGTTGTGGTATGGTCTAGGTCATAGGCGGCCTCAAGAGCCTCGATGGCAGCCTTCCTGTTCCCTAGCTTTTCCTCGGCCTTGGCAAGGGCAAGATAACGGGCCGGGACATCGCCCTCCATCTCGAGAGCCTGGCGGAAGGCCATGGCGGCCTTCTCAAAGGCGCCGGTTTCGAGATAAATCAGGCCGGCATTATGAAGCGAAGAAGGATTATTATCGAGCGACTGAGCAATTTCAAAACATTCGATAGCGTCGTCAAACTTTTGACCCTTAGCATAAAGAATCCCAAGACGGTTATAAGCGGCGGCATTCTTTTCGTCGAATTTCAAAATCGTGAGCAGGGCCTTTTCGGCACGAACCGGCTTTTTCTCTTTCATGGAATCTTGAGCGATAGTCCAGAGCTTTTTCATCTGAGTATCAATCTTTGGATCGACTTTTTCCTTTTTCTCCTTGGGCTTTTTGTCGCGAAAGAAGAAAGCGAGGTAAACAGTAAAAACCAAGATTATTAGGATACCTAACATAATACTATTTTAACATAAGTTAGCAACGAGTTGCAACTTTATATGGCCGTTTCCGCTAATGTTCTCGTAAGTTTTCATAAGGGAGGGGAGTTTTTTTAAGAAATTTGGATTGCCGGTCTTAAAATAAGATTTATAGGCGATTTCGATGGTAGTGCCTAGAATTTGGAGAATTTCGGTGCGGTCCTTTTTGCCTTTCTTGTCAGTCCAGCGGTTTACGAGTTCCAAACAAGTATTTTTAGAGGCGGAGAGTAGAGCCTTGGCCTCTTGCATAGTTTTTTCATCGGTGTCGGGCGGGGTCTCAAGGGGGTCTTTAGTCTTTAAGACGTAAATCGAGGCGCGAGAGAGGATAGTGGGGAGAAAAGTGGTGAGATTTGTTGCTAAAAAGGCAATATGGCAATTCTCTTTTGGCTCTTCGAGGAGTTTTAACGCGGCATTTTCTGCGGCTTCGTTCATCAGATCGGCGTGCTTGACGACAAAAAATTTTGGGCGAGTCTGCTTGGTAATCAGATTTTCCTCGAGAGCACGAATTTCGGCGACTTTAATAACATTTTTATCGGGTTCGAGGTAATAAGTCGTGGGCGGAAAATTAAAAGGCGCAACATTTTTAGCGGTTTTAATGAGTTTTTTGCCGGTATTCAGAGAATCAATAATTTGGCTAGGGATGATAAAGATTGAGAAGCCGGATTTTTCGGCTAAACTTGGCAAGATTTCTAGATTATCAAAGAACATTTTCAAATTCCTTTGGAAGTGGAGAGGTAAAAGTTTTACGCTCGCCGCCGGGGAGAGTGATTTCGAGACTCGTGGCGTGAAGAAAGAGACGAGGGGCTTTTTGACTGCCATAGACCTTGTCGCCAAGAATGGGATGGCCGAGGTATTTGAGGTGGACGCGGAGCTGGTGGGTGCGGCCGGTGATAGGTTTTAATTCGAGGAGTGAATATTTGTCACTGGATTTGGTGACTTTATAGAAAGTTATTGAGGGCTTGCCGGAGGGGCTAACGATGAAGGTGGTAGGAGATTTGATGCTGCGCTCGATTGGCAGATCAATTTTGGCCTCGGGGAGCTTTGGGTGGCCCTCGACGATGGCATAATAAGTTTTATGAGCTTTTCGCTCTTGGAATTGTTTCCTTAAATAGCTTTGGGTAGCTTCGTTTTTGGCAAGGATAACTACGCCGGAAGTGTCGCGGTCGAGACGATGGACAAGAAGGCCGTAATCCTCTAGGGTTGGCTCCTCGGTCCACTCGCCTTTAGCCATGCTGAGCAGGCCGGCGGGCTTGTCTATCACTAAGACATTATCGTCTTCGTAGATGATTTTGGCGTCTGGGGGAGTTTGCCTTTTTGGAACATCTAAAGTCAATTCTGGCCAAGTGCCATCTTTCTGAATTTCGATTTCAGCATTTGGCTTTTTGATAATTTGATTGTTTAGCGAAACATAGCCAGATTTGATGAAGTTTTGGAGAGTGCTGCGGTTAAACTCCGGATGCTGCTCCACTAAAATTAAATCGGCGCGTTTTCTTTCTTTTCTGGCCTCTTGTGGAATTTCGATGTCGCCGTTGATGACACGAGATAATTCGGGTTTGCTAAACTTTTTTCCGGGACGATACATATTTTATATTATAACATAAAAAATGGAGCCGAGTATGAGACTTGAACTCATGACCCCGCCCTTACCATG